>JBKJUK010000019.1:0-21924 GCA_046590705.1 Thermoanaerobaculia bacterium | reverse complement strand
TGCTGCCTCGAAAATCTCCGGCGACGGCTTGGAATGTTCGACATCGTCAGCGGAGGTCGACCCCGCCAGGAGATCGCCTGCATCGAGCAGCTCAGTGAACCATTTCACCTCGTCCTCTGAAGCAGAACTGGCCAGGGCCAGCTTGCGTTTCTGCTCTCTCAGTGCTTTCAACGCCTCGGGGGCACCGGGAAAGGGGCGGATTTCGCGGAGGTAGTTCTTCTTGAAGTGTCGTTTGCGAAAGGTGATCAGCTTCTTGCCGAAATCCTGCATCTCACGTGCATTGAGAAGATCGGGAACGAGAAGGTCTCCACCTTTCCCGATGCTTTCGCGAATTTTCATGAACTCGATTTCCTTCCCGAATTCACGAAACGAATCCTGCCACGCTTGCGCATGAATGTCGTTGGAGTCGACCAGGGTTCCGTCGATATCGAGGATGATTCCTTCCGCTCGTCGTTTCGCCATCGCCCGCTCGTTGTACACGAACTGTGCCGCAGGACGGCGTGATGCCGATACGATCCGGGTTTTTTTGAGTGAGATCAGAGTTGAGAACGGAGCAGCCCTGCGGCCCTCTCCATCACTTTCTCCTGGAGCGGGCGATGGCGCCATTCTTCGAGCGATACCTCGCGCGAACGGCTCATATCTTCTTCGAAGAAAGTCGTCATTCGCGCAGCAAACGCGGCATCGAGCACGTTGAGATTCGCTTCGTCATTCAAGCGAAATGAGCGGCTGTCGAAGTTCGTCGAGCCGACTGACACCCATAGTCCGTCGATGATCATCACTTTGCAGTGATACATGGTCGGCTGAAATTCCGAAATTGTGATGCCTGCTTCCAGCATTTTCCCCCACCTCGAACGTGATGCCTTTCTGGTGATTTCGGTGTCGATCTCTTTCCCGGGCACGATGACCTGGATTTTCACGCCCCGTTTCGCGGCAGTCACCAAAGTGGCGATGGAAAGGTCGTCGGGAACGAAGTAGGCGTTCGAAAGGAGGATGCTTTTCTCGGCAGCGGTGATCGACATCAAATACATTAGCCGCGCGCTCTCGCTTCCTTCACTGGCGGAACTCTTGAAAATCTGCGCGAGTCGTTCGCCGCGCGACTCCAGAGCGGGAAAGTATTCGTCACCGTGCAGAACCTCACCGCGTGATTCCATCCAGTTGTCCAGGAAGGCGGCCTGCATCTGACCAACTGCGGGGCCTTCCAGCTTAAAGTGTGAATCGCGCCACTCGTCCGGGTTTCGGGCCGAACCTCGCCACTTGTCCGCGATTCCGACGCCTCCTGTGAATCCGGTCGTGCCGTCGACCACGAGCAGCTTCCGGTGCGTACGATTGTTGAGCCTGCCGATGTTGTACCAGCGGAGGGGATGGTACTTCTCGACTTCCACGCCCGAATCAAGCATGAGCGTCAGTGCTTCATCGTCGAGTTTGCTGGTGCCGAGCCAGTCGAGCAGCACATGAACCTTGACGCCGGCTGCTGCCCTCTCAGCGAGCGCCTCGGAGAACTCTCTGCCAATTTCACCCGACCAGTAGATGAAGGTCTCAAATGTGATCGAGCGCTGTGCACCTCGGATTGCGGCCAGCATGGCCTTGAAGATCTGGTCTCCGTTGATCAACTCCGTAACCTTGTTGCCCCCGAGGAGTGGAGGACCGAGCAGACTGCTCATTGCACGGATGAACTGCGGATCATCTACACCGTAGAGGTGTTCGACATGTTTCTCGATCTTCTTTTCGCCGGTGGAGACGTTCTGAATGATGAACGTGACAAAGAGTGTTGCGAGGATCACCAGGAGGATGGTCATGGTGCATCATAAGCCGTGGCGAGTTTCTCACGACTGATGAACGCAGAACGCAGAACTCAGAACGATGAAGTAAGAAAAGAGTCAGAAGCGTCCCCTGTATGAACAGTAGCGCCTCACAGGCAGGATTGCCTGTGCTCCACACGCTCGGATACGAGGTTCGAGAGCTGGACGAAGTCGAGCGCGAGCGGCAACGCGCACACAGTAATGAGAGCGTGATCAAACGGGGTCAGATGCGAGGCGGAGCGAGGTCGGATGGTGAGGCGTGGCCAGAGCCACGTTGAAACCGGCCGGCCGACGCGACAACGAAGCAGATGGCCCCGTTTCATCACGCGGCCGACTAAGCAGACCGTTTCATCACGCGGCTTAGAATATAATCCGCGG
Organism: Thermoanaerobaculia bacterium; assembly: GCA_046590705.1. Lineage (GTDB taxonomy): Bacteria > Acidobacteriota > Thermoanaerobaculia > Gp7-AA8 > Gp7-AA8 > JBKJUK01. The sequence goes on along the minus strand of JBKJUK010000019.1, from coordinate 19,747 downwards.
TCGGATGAGTAAACGAACCGAACGCGACCTCTTTCAGGATGGTGAGCCCCAGGGGAAGCGGCGGTTCATGATTGCCGGAGACCAGGTGATTCTGCGCGCGCTGGAAGAGGCCGATCTGGAGCGGTGCTATCGCTGGATGAACGATCCTATGATCGTCCGGACTCTGAAGTCGAGATACCCGATGCCGTTTCATCAGGAAGCGGAATGGCTGGAACGTGCTGCCGCCGGCGGGTCCGATGAACGCCACTTCGCGATTGAAAGGAAAGAGGACCGGACCCACATAGGGAACGCCTCGATTCACGAGATCGACTGGGTTTCACGAACGGCATGGTTCGGGCTTTTCATAGGCGAGCCGAGTGCCTGGAACAGAGGATACGGAAGTGACTCGATTCGGACTCTAATGAGATTCGCCTTCGATGATATGAACCTTCGCAAGTTGCGCATTCATGTCTTCGACTACAACGAGCGTGCGAAACATGTTCTGCTGGCGAATGGTTTCGTGCAGGAAGGAACGCTGGTGTCCGACTTTTACAGGGAAGGCACGTACCACGACATTGTGATTCTCTCGATTTTCAGCGGAAGTCTCACAACGAATCTGGAGTCGAAATGACAGAGCGAAAGATCAGGGTGCTGATCGCGAAACCGGGCCTCGACGGTCACGACCGTGGCGCAAAAGTAGTGGCCCGTGCACTCCGTGATGCGGGAATGGAAGTAATCTACACAGGTCTGCGGCAGACACCTGAGCAGATCGTTGCAGCAGCGGTACAGGAAGATGTCGATGCCATCGGGCTTTCGATCCTTTCCGGTGCCCACAATGTTCTCTTTCCTGAGATCCTCAACCTCCTGAAAGAAGAGGGTGCCGAGTCCATCATCGTCTTCGCCGGTGGAATCATCCCCGAACAGGACATCCCGAAACTCAAGGCTATGGGAATCAAGGAAATCTTTCTGCCGGGGACACCCACCGCAGATGCAGTCGCGGCAATCAGGCTGGCCGTCGCTCGTTGATGTCGCGCTTTCGCGTCGAGACGATCGCTGAGCGAGTGAAGGTCTCGTTTGACGACGGCGCGATGAATCTTCTCTCGTCATCGGCGCTCGATGAACTCAGCAGTATTATCGATTCGATCCCTCCCGCAACCAAGGTTCTGGCTTTCTGCAGTGGTCGAACTTCCATCTTCGCGGCCGGTGCCGACATGCGTGAGATGTCCGTCTTCGGTCCGGATGCGGCGAGTGCCTTCGCGCTCCAGGGTCAGGAGCTGTTCTCTCGTATTCGACAGCTGGAACTGATCTCGATGATCTTCATCGACGGTGACTGCTTCGGCGGAGCCCTCGATCTGACACTCTCGTTCGACCTGCGCTACATCACCGCGCGGGCCCGATTCGCTCATCCCGGAGCGCGCATCGGCATCGTGACCGGTTTCGGCGGGACCAGCCGATGGTTCGACGTGATGAGAAAAGCGGACGCTGCCCGTCTCCTTCTGGCGAACGAGATCTTCGACGCAGAGAGGGCCATGTCATCTGGTCTGGCCAGCAGACTCATTGAGACTATGTCCAGCGATGCGATCTGGCAGATCATGTCGGAGGTTCGAGCAGACCTCGCCGACGTGCGAATTTCCAAAGCACTACTGAACCATGCAAGCCGGCTGAGCTCCTCGCAACTCGTTTCGCTGGCACAGCGACTGACTTTGCTTTACAGGGGAGACCGTATTGGAACTGATTGAGAGCCACGTCGATACGAATAGCGAAGACTTCCAACGGAACGTGGAGCGGCTGCGCGGGCTGGTCGCAGAACTCAATGAGCGCATGGAGCGCGCGCGCCAGGGTGGTGGCCCGAAGTATCTGGAGCGTCATCGTGAGCAGGGAAAACTTCCGGTGAGGGAACGTCTTGCCGAACTGCTCGACCCAGACACGCCCTTCCTGGAGATTGCACCACTCGCCGCAGAGGAGATGTACGACGGAGACGCTCCCGCCGCGAGCATGATCGCGGGAGTCGGCAGGGTGCATGGACGCGAGTGCCTGATCATCGCCAACGACGCCACGGTCAAGGGCGGCACGTACTTTCCGATGACCGTGAAAAAACATCTTCGGGCACAGGAGATCGCCGCCGAGAACAATCTCCCTTGCATCTATCTGGTTGATTCAGGCGGCGCTTTTCTTCCGCTGCAGGCCGAAGTCTTTCCTGACAAAGAACACTTCGGACGAATCTTTTTCAATCAGGCGCGCATGTCTGCTGCCGGCATCCCTCAAATTTCGGCGGTGATGGGATCCTGCACCGCCGGTGGGGCCTACGTACCGGCCATGTCGGACGAAGCGGTGATCGTTCGTAACACCGGAACGATCTTCCTCGGCGGCCCCCCTCTGGTGAAGGCGGCAACAGGGGAGGAAGTGACTGCGGAAGAACTCGGCGGCGCCGATGTACATACCAGGATTTCGGGCGTTGCAGATCACTTCGCGGAAGACGATCACCACGCCCTCTCGATCGTTAGGAACATCGTTGAAAATCTGCCAAAGGACAAGAAAGAGCCAGGCACACGAATCGAATCCGCCGAGCCGCTCTACGACCCGAAGGAACTCTACGGAATCATGCCGGCAGACACGCGCAAGCCGTTCGATGTGCGCGAAGTCATCGCGCGCATCGTCGATCGCTCGCAGTTCCATGAATTCAAAGAAAGGTACGCGACCACGCTGGTCACAGGTTTCGCTCGCCTGCATGGTTACCAGGTCGGCATTCTGGCCAACAACGGCGTTCTCTTCAGCGAGTCGTCGCTCAAAGCTACGCACTTCATCGAGCTTTGCAACCAGCGACAGATTCCGCTGATCTTCCTGCAGAACATCACCGGTTTCATGGTTGGCAAGCAGTACGAACGGGGTGGAATCGCCAAGGATGGCGCGAAGATGGTTCACGCCGTCGCTAACGCCTCGGTGCCGAAGTTCACCGTAATCATCGGCGGTTCATTCGGCGCCGGGAACTACGGAATGTGCGGTCGCGCCTACAGCCCTCGTTTTCTCTGGATGTGGCCGAATGCGCGGATCAGCGTCATGGGCGGGGAGCAGGCCGCAGGTGTTCTCACCACTGTAAAACGCGATCAACTCGCGCGCGCTGGAAAGGTGATGTCAGTAGAAGAAGAGCGACAGATTGCAGACCCCGTCCTAGCAAAGTACGAGACGGAAGGGAACCCGTACTACAGCACCGCGCGACTCTGGGACGACGGAGTCATCGATCCTGCTGACACACGCAACTACCTCGGACTCGGGATCTCGATCAGCTACAACAGCTCCTTCGATCCTCCGCGTTACGGCGTCTTCAGGATGTGATGATTAACCCGCATTTCTCACACTCGTTCGTTGCGAGGCGGCGGAGAGCGGCTTGGATGCGAGGCGCACAGCGGTTTCGCGACGAAGGCATAGTGACACTATTTCGAGGAGCGAAACCGTTGTGCAACGAAGCAGACAAGCCGCTATCCGGCGCCGCAGCAGAAGGGGTGTGAGAAATGCGGGTTAAAGCCGCCGACTGGTTTGTCTTCGATCTTGGCAACGTGCTGATCAGGCTCGATTTCCCACGAGTCGTGGCCGCGATCTGTGCGGACTCTGACCTCGATCCGGAAAGTCTTCCGTCGCACCTTGATCGCGAGACCGGTTACCCGGATCTGGAGCGGGGAGTCGTGTCGTTCGAGCAGTTCCATCAGTACGTCGTCAGCACGATCGGATATCGAGCAGACCTTCCGCGGTTTCGGGAGGTCTGGGCCGACTTTTTCAACGGAACTGTGGAAGGTATCGAGGAACTTCTGGCGAGAGCTCGTGCAGAGTACCGAGTCGCGTTTCTATCGAACTCCAACAGCGTGCATGAAGAGGTGATCCCGCGCATGTTCCCGCAACTGTTCCGCGCTGGTGAACCGCTGATTTTTTCTCATCACCACAAATCGGCGAAACCAGAAGCGGAATTGTTCCGGAAAGCATGCGAGATCCTCGAGACCACGCCGAGCAGGGTCATCTTTCTTGATGACCTCGAGCCGAATGTCGAAGCTGCCCGCCAGCTCGGATTTCAGGCTTTCCTCTTCACGTCGGCGAAGGGAGCGACAGAGGAGTTGGTGCGCAGGGGTCTGCTGGCGCCGTAGACCAGAAACTTAGACCACCGGGGGAGCGGGCGAGCGCAGCTCGCCCCTACGCCGACTTCATCCAGCGAAGACATGTGTGGCACAGGCAATCCTGCCTGTGGCGCGAGGAAGTGAGTTCAGACCTGTGACTCGTGTCACTCTCAGCGTCGCGGATTCATGATTAGTGACATAAGCGTAGCGGAACGGAATAGTCATTCGAAGTCAGTGCGTGGCCTCACAGGCAGGATTGCCTGTGCCACACAAGCTCAGTGGCAGTCTCAGTTCTCGACGGGCTTGTCACGAAAGCGCAGCTCGACTTTCTTCCCTTCACCCTTCAGGGTCTTCGCGTACTCCTGAAAGGCCGCCTGAACCTGGATCGGATTCTGTCCCGGGCCCATCTTGCCGAGGTCGATCACGACCACACCCGGAACCACCCAATACTTGTAATGGGCGGTCACGGTCACTCCCTTGAGGGATGCATTGCTGTTGAGGATTTCGTTCATCGGCTGCTGAAGGAAGAAGAAGTTTGCGAGATAGCCGATCACTGCAGCAGCGAATGGTGTCCCTACGAAAACGAGCCGCTTCGAGGGGAGTGCGGGAAAGGGAATGCTGACCTTCTCCAGGTTGAGGAATCGCGAGATGCCACGTTTCTCTCCATCCGTGCTGTCCGATCCTGCGTCTGTGCCTGGCGGATCATCCTTGTCCGATTTTGAATCTCCGTCGACAGGGATGGCGTAGTAGACGATCGACAGAATGAGTCCGGCGGCGATGGAGATTAGGCCTACCGGCTTGAAAATCAGGAAGGCGAAGAGCCCGAAGAAGTAGGCGACCCAACTTGCGTAGTTGATACGGCTGCGGAGCTTTCGTGCGCGAGCCCTTCTGTAGGAATCGTCGACAATGTCGCCGCAGTGCTTGCACCGCAAGGAACCACTCTCGATCTGCCCTCCGCAGAATGGACAAGGGATGCGTCCGCTGTCGACTGCTCGACGATTCTGGCCAGACAGATCTTCCTGACGACGTTTCGGACGGGCCGAGTCTGGAATGATCAGTCCGCAGGTTCTGCAGGCGACCGCATCATTTTCGAGCAGCACGTTACATTCAGGGCAGTGCATGCTCTTCCGGAGGTGCAAGGAGGCGGCCATTGGCGTGGTTCATCAGGGCTTCTCCAACAGTGCGCGGGCTGCAGCCAGTTCCTTTTGAACTTCAACTGACCGCCGGACGACTGAATCGTCGTCTTCATGGTTCGGTGTGGTTTCGTCGGACTCGCTGCCAAGGAGACGCAAATCGGCTTCCAGTTGTGCGATCTTTTTGCGCAGAGCCTGTTTGTCCGCTCGCACCGGAGCAGGTCCGACTGTTGACGCGACCGGAGCTGTAGCCGGAGCGACCGGGGCCGCAATAGGAGGCAGGGGCCTGGTCTTCTGGATCAGCGAGCCGGTGGACCGCTTGACCGACGCTGAGGTGATCACCTTCTTCGCTTTCTTTCCAGGCTTCCTCGAGGCTTCCGCGGCAACGACCAGCGGGGATCGAGGGCGCTCGACGACGACCGGAGGCGGCGTAACCTGGCCCAGCGAGAAATCCGGAACAAACAGCAGACAGAGTGCTCCGAGAGAGAAAAATAATTTATTCACGATGCACTGAGGAACGGTGCGCCCGCTGCGCATATTTCTGCGTCTTCCTCCTGATGGTCCAGCCCCTATTTCTCGCGGTTGATGCAGACGGCGCGAGCGCCTCGCATGCCCTTGCCGTAAACCGTTAGGTTACGAGCTACCGCGGACCGCGTCCCCCAAACCTTCTCTCGATGTTGAACCCGAGGTAGACGTCGCCGGCGTTGAGGCCGCCGAGAAAATTACCTGGCACGTACTGGTCCACGTGAGTAGCCCTGCTGTTGCTGAGGAGTACCTCGAAATAGTGGCCGCCAATGGCACGCTTGAGTCCGATGGCCCATGAGAAATCGCTATCGATGGAGGACGGCAAATCGCCATTCGGCGGGATCAGTTCGATGATTGCGGAGAGATGCGGTTTGAGCATGTAGGCGGCGCCCAGTGGCAGATTCACCGCATGCTCGAACGAGTCCGTGTTGCTCACGTAGGAAGGGTTCGCGAAGATCTCGATGCGCTCGCCGATGCGACGTGACACGAGGGCTTGTGCGAAGAACGAAGCGCGATCGTTCATCCCTTCCTCGGTGCGTACATCCGCTCCAGCGCGGAACGAGAGTGACACGGGCATGGCCGGAGCCTGCTTGAGCGCTGACCATTTCGCAGCGAGTTCGTAGTCGTCCTGTATGTCGGTGCGGTACAACGAAATCTGAAGGTCCTGAATGGGAACGTAGGTGAGACCGATGCCTATGTCCGCCGCACTGTCCAGACCCCAGAGTGACTGAATGTCGCCTTCGTTGATGGGCTGAGAGAAGCGGTGTGTGAATTTGATTTCCCAGGTGCCGACACCGAACACTCTCGGCGTTGGCTGGTTGATCAGGGTCTCGCCAAGTGCGAGCGGCGCATACGGTGTGTACTGACTCTGAGCAGATAACGCGCTGAACGATGAGGCAAGGATCAACGAAAGCAACAGTGGCTTAATCATTCGGAGCGCCTCGGCGGATCCAGTCGCGGATCAGTTGCTGCTGGGCAGGAGTGAGAGCAGGTGAAGCGAGCGGCATCCTGTCTCCCACGATGCCAGGCCCGCCTTTCACCTTCAGGTAGAGGTAGCTTCGTTCGGGATCGTTCGGCGCGATCCGGGCAAGGCGGAGTTCCACGCTCGGTACGTTCACGATCGCGGCGTATGACTGCGCAGCGGAGAGGCTTAGCTGCGACTCGCGTCTGAAGTCGTCGTGGCAACCTGATAGGGCGCAGGAAGGCGTAAAGATTTCCTGTTGCACCCGCCGGAAGGTTGCACCCGAATCGGGTGGAGGTTCGAAGGGAGGGGCGGTAGGCAGCGATTTCAGCTCGCCACAAGCCGCCGCCAGCGATGCTGCGAGGAGAGAAAAACTGAGGAGAACGCGTCTCGACGAGGCGGCCAAAGGCATGACCTGAGCCTAGCACACCAGCGATCTGAGACGCCGGGCAGATTCTCTATGGTCCGTAGTGGTGTAATAATGCTTCGCGACCACCGAACTTCACACCATGACAGTACACCGCCTGCAGGATTCTCTAGGACGTTCCATCGGCGATCTCAGGATCTCGATCACGGATCGCTGCAACTTTCGCTGCGGCTACTGTCTGCCGGACGAGACGGTGAACTGGCTCCCTTCGGATTCCATCCTCACCTTCCCCGAGATCATCCGCCTGATCACCATTTTCTCTGGTCTGGGGGTCGACAAGTTGCGCATCACCGGAGGCGAGCCTCTGCTCCGACCGCACCTGCTCCGACTGATCGAGCAGATCGTTGAAATAGACGGAATCCGAGACCTGGCCCTGACCACCAATGGCAGGTTGCTTTCACGTGCAGCTGGTCATTTGCGTGCGGCGGGTATCCACCGGCTCAACATCTCACTGGACACACTACAGGCGGATCGTTTCCGCCAGATCACACAGCGCGACGCGCTTGGTGATGTGCTGGACGGAATCGACGCTGCGCGACGCGCCGGTTTCGTCGACATACGGGTCAACGCCGTGATCATCCGCGGCGTGAACGATGACGAGATTCTCGACTTTGCAGAATTTGCGAGGTCCACTGGGACTTCGGTTCGATTCATCGAGTTCATGCCGCTCGATTCCGGCCATCGCTGGACTCGCGAGCAGGTCGTGCCCGGGCGCGAAATGCTCGAGATTCTCCGGAGCAGATACGACATGATTCGGCTCGACGATGTACATCGCGCCTCGACTTCCAGGCGCTACAGATTCGAGGACACGCAGGGGGAGATCGGGCTCATCTCCCCGGTGACGGATCCTTTCTGCGGCAATTGCAATCGCCTCCGGGTCACGGCAGACGGACAACTTCGCAGCTGTCTGTTCTCGACCAGCGAGGTCGACCTGCGGGGGCCGCTCCGAAGTGGTGCAGACGACGATGAAATGATCGATATCATCGCTTCTGCAGTCTGGAAGAAAAGCCCGGGACACACGATCGGTGAGACCGGCTTCGTGCAGCCCGAAAGAACAATGTCGGCAATTGGCGGTTGAGGAGAAACGATTGAACGAGGCCGCACGATCCCGTGACCTGCTGTTCTACTCGAAGGATTTTCCGATCGACCGCTATCCGATCATCCGCTCCCGCTGGACAGCCAGCTGCAAAGACTCGCTGCGGGAATGTCTGGCCAGCGGACCGTCGGTCGTTCTTTTCGACAAGACACTCCAGCAGTCCGGCAGCGATGATCATTTCGATGAAGCGGTCCTGATCGGTCTCGGTGTCGATCCGGTGTCGCCTCAGATTGAGGCCGCGCTCTTTTCCCTTCTGCCGGCCGACCCGGACGAGACCATGCTTTTGCTGGCCATAGAACGCTGTTTCGAGTTCCTGCTCGAGCGTCGTGCAACTGGCGAGCTGGAAGAAGAGTTGAGACTGAGGAGCCAGGAACTTCAGGAAATGAACAACGTCGGTATGGCCCTCTCGACCTTGAGGGATCGCGACGGTTTGTTGATCATGATTCTTACCAAAAGCAGAGAACTGAGCAGGGCTGATGCCGGTAGTCTCTATCTGCTCGACGAAGATGAGAGCGGAAACAAGGCGCTCCGCTGGAAACTCGCCCAGAACGACTCGATCCCAGTGGACTTTCAGGAGAAACTGCTCCCAATCACGAAGAAGAGTCTCGCTGGATACGTCGCACTCACAGGCGAGACTTTGAACCTTGATGATGCCTATCACTTGCCTGAAGGTGCAGAGTACACATTCAACAGTTCTTTCGACGTCGCCAACGGCTATCTGACGCGATCCCTTCTGGTCTTCCCGATGATGAATCAGCAGGGCGACATCATCGGCGTCATCCAGCTGATCAATCGAAGGAAACCGGGCAGCCCGGCCAGATTGACGGCCTCGAATGTACCGGCCAACGTGACCGGCTTCGACGCGCGGACAGTGGGCATGATGCGTTCGCTCGGAGGTCAGGCCGCGGTCGCGGTGGAGAACAACCTTCTTTACGATTCGATCGAACGACTGTTCGAGGGATTCGTGACTGCGTCCGTTACCGCCATCGAGCAGCGCGACCCGACCACCTCGGGGCATTCTTTCCGCGTCGCGGATCTCACGGTTCTTCTGGCGCGGACAGTCGACTCCATCGACACCGGTCGCTTCGCAACGACGACATTCTCCCTTGACCAGCTGCGGGAGATTCGTTACGCGTCTCTTCTGCACGACTTCGGAAAGGTCGGAGTCAGGGAGAAGGTGCTGGTGAAGGAGAAGAAGCTGTACCCCCTTCAGACCGACCTGATCCACTCCCGGTTCCAATTTCTCATGAAGTCGGCTGAAGCCGATGTACAGCGGCGGCTGTACCAGCTTCTACTGACCAAAGGAGAATCGGCGTTCGCTGCTGAGCGGGTTTCCATCGAGAACGACTTGGAAGCGGAACTGGCGCAGTTGCGTTCGGATTACGACTTTGTCCTGCGCTCGAACGAACCTACCGTTCTTCCAGAAGGGGAGTTTCAGTATCTTCAGGAACTCGGCGGAAAGCGCTACACGGATGCGAACGGCGTGTTGCAGCGGCTGCTCAGTGAAGAGGAAGTGCAATCGCTGTCGATCAGGAAAGGCAATCTGGATGTGTCAGAGAGAGTGGAGATCGAGAGTCACGTCACGAACACATACAGCTTTCTGTCGAAGATCCCCTGGACCCGAGATTTGAAGAACGTTCCGAACATCGCCTACGCGCATCACGAAAAGGTGAATGGGAAGGGCTATCCGCGCGCACTGCCGTCCGACGCCATTTCAATTCAATCCAGGATGATGACCGTGTCAGACATCTACGACGCTCTCACGGCGAAGGATCGGCCGTACAAGAAAGCTGTCCCCACCGACAGAGCACTCGACATCCTGAATATGGAAGTACGCGACGGCTTTCTCGACGATGCGCTCGTGCAGCTGTTCATCGAGGCCAAAGTGTACGAGAACCCCATGCGTACCATCTGACTTCCGTGCCGGGGCGTCGTCGTCCCGAACCCCGGACCGCGCTGCGGGGCGACTGAGAGAAAGAGCAGCATCGCTTTGCATCAGCAGGAGCGCCGTCATTCCGAGCGGCGGGATGGGTGGGTGCGAGGAATCTACGCACAGGGACCGCGCTGTAAATGTTGAGCGCGATCCTTGCGCGTAGATTCCTCAGTCGCAGTTCCATCTGCGCTCGCCATCGAGCACGGCGCGCTCTTTCGGAATGACGTTACCGTCCGCAGCGTCATTCTTCGAGTCTGTAACCCGCATAGAACCTGTGAGTTTCTCAGAAGCTCACGTTCGCATGAAAATAAACACGACGATGGCGATGACCACCAGCGCGACAACGATCACGATCGGCAGGATCTGCTTCGGCGAACCGGAGGATTCGCTGTGCTCGTAGACCACGGTCTTCTTGACTCCGCTCCGCTCTTCATCCATTCGATCACCCTCTTTATGTCTGCTCATTGTGCAGCATTGCTCAGGCCAGGTCGAACAGGAGAAACTCGCTCTCAGCTTCACCTGAGATCTTCAAGCTGTTCTCTGACTTGATCGCAGCAGCGTCTCCCTGGCCGAGCGCCACTCCATTCACGATCACACTCCCTCGCGCGACCTGCAACCACGCGTGGCGCTCAGCAGGCATTGAATGAGAGAGTTCAACTTCGGGTGAGTCGATGACGGCCGCGAAGAGATTCACGTCCTGGTGCACGAGGATGGTCCCCTCGCGCCCGTCTCGCGACGCGATCAGGCGAAGCTGATTGAGTTTCGCTTCCCGTTCGAAACGTTTCTCCTGGTAAGCGGGAGTGATTCCTGCCCGCTCCGGGAGGATCCAGATTTGAAGCAGGTGGAGCTCTTCCCTGCTGGACGAGTTCACCTCGCTATGCGTGACGCCTGTTCCAGCCGACATCTTCTGGACGTCGCCCGGGCGGATGATCGAGCCGGTACCCATGCTGTCCTGATGTTTGAGCTCACCGCTGAGGACGTAGGTGATGATTTCCATGTCTCTGTGCGCATGTGTTCCGAAGCCTTTACCCGCTGCGACGAAATCCTCGTTGATGACACGAAGTGCTCTGAAACTCTCGAAGCGCTGGTCGTAATAGTCGGCGAAGGAGAAGCTGTGAAACGTCCTCAGCCACCCGTGATCAGCTTGTCCTCGGTCACTGCTTCGTCGTACCTGAATCATCTTGGCCCTCCCTGACACTGGTTAGCAGTTTACGACTGGTCTCGTGAATGGATTTTCGGTCGCCGGGAGACTCTCTGGCAACAAGCGCTTCCGATAACGAACTAAGGTCTTGGTCGCGATAACCGGCGGCGATCACAGCCATCGCTTCGAAGAGTGCGCCGTCCACTCCGAGTTCGGTGAGGGCTCGCTTTTCATCGAAACCTCCCATGGCATGCGTGGCGATACCCAGCTGTGTGGCCTGAAGTGCCAGCGACATCCACGCAGAACCGGCATCGAAAGCTGACCATCTGTTTTCTTTGCCAGTGCGCTCGAAGGTTCGCCTGGCGAAGACCACCATCAGTAGAGGAGCTCGCCTGGCCCAGGCACGGTTGGTTTCGACGAGAAGATCGAGGATTCGAGACTTGCCATCTGGGTCGTCGGCGTACACGAAGAACCAGGGCTGCTCGTTGAAGCATGACGGAGCCCAGCGGGAGGCCTCGAGAAGCGACGCTACGGCGCCAGCTGGAAGCGGCCTCGCGGAGAATGAGCGCGGGGACCAGCGCCGAAGGAAGAGTTGATCAACTTCTACGGCATCTGAAGGCTGTCGATTGACTGCGTCTTGAACTGACATGCAGACCACAACGATTGAACATTAAACTAATTCCTGCGAGTGCTTCGCGAGCCGTGGGTTAACTTGCCTCGAGTCCGGAACCGGAGTTTCACTCGCCGATCAGAAACAGAGGATCACCGGAGAGGTTATCGATCACGGAACCAAACATCAGGAACGATGTTCCATCGATACCTCGTGCCGTGAGCGTAAGCATTCCCGCATCCTGCGGCAGAGTGGGGAACCATTCCGAGAGCGGCCGCTGAAGCTGCGCGTTTGCGCCGAGGGTTATCTGCACGGCACCGACCAGATCCCCCTGGAAAGTGCGGAGAGTCAGATCGATGGTCCCTGCAGGTCCTGCGCTGAGAAACCCGACATTTGACCGGAAGAGCGCGTCGGCGCGGAGCGCGCCCAGGAATGCGCTGCTTTTCGAGCGTGCAGGCTGAACGCCTTCGATTGATTGTCCCAGCGTGCCTCCACCCTCGCGTGTCGTGTAAGTGCGGCTGGACAGTAGCGGCAAGGTTCCCATCACGCGCTGCAGCTCTAGCGAGCCGGTTCGATCTCCTTCGAGGCCGAACCAACCGATCACGTCGGTGAAAGTCAACTGCTCACCGGCGCGCATCACGATCGTTCGCACGACCGTGTCCGATCCCGCCCTCAATGTCGCTTGCATCGTGAGGTCACTGTTCACTGCATTGAGTAGTGTGAGATCCGATCGCCAGAACGTGTCCGAGGCTCCACGAGTCCGGCCGACTGAAGGCACGAGAAGTCTCTCGACACCATGCTGAATGACTGCCATCGAGTGATAGGTAGGATCGAGGGTGACGTTGTCGATGACCGAGGCGTACATGGTCACGTCAGGATTGGAAGTGATCAGTCGGATGGAACGAGCAGTCGAATCGAGATTCAGTCCGGGAAAGAGTGTGGCCAGACTCTGCTGCCTGAAACTGCCGGGGGGCAGGGAGATATTCGCTGTCAAAACTTCCTGGCCACTCCAGAGGGTCAGTTGCGCGGACGCTGGCTGAACACCATGATTCACGAATCCGAGGTTCGTTCGATAGCCGGTCGAGTGAATGATGCCGGGAATGAAGCTTGTCGTGTCGTTACGGGGAACGTCCAGCGCCGGAACCGGTTGACCATATGTTCCAGTGAGAACGTCGCCGGTGTACGTCCTCGAGTAGACCGAGAGCGCGTCAAGCTGTTGCGTTGTTGTTTCGAGCAGCAGTGCGCCACTTCCGTCACTGATATCGAATCGATCCTGGAGTATGTCGGCGTAATGGCTGGTGGTTCCGGGGAGCAGGCTGAGTTTCAGCCTCGACGCCGGAAGAGCGGGGTCGCTTCGCATCAGGGTCAATGCAAGGTCGAGGGGGACTGACCCCCTGTTGCTGAATGAGACTTCGGAGCGCCAGTACGAATTTCCAGCGCCCGAACTTCGAACCACGACCGGAATCAATTTTCGAACGAAAAACTTCCTCGGTTGAACGAGAACCGTTCGGGAGGCGACGCTCCGCGCGCCGTCGGCACGTCCTGTTTCGAGTGCGACGTTGAACGTACCCTCGATTTCGTAGCGATGAGTCGGGCTCGATTGATTCGACGTTGTCCCGTCCCCGAACGACCATTTCCAGATCGTGGGACTGCCCTTCGAGGTATCCGTAAACGTGAGCGCATCTCCAGCGGTCAGCGAACAGGCGCCGCAGTCGAAGGCCGCCGTGAGTGTCGGTGCTACGGCCGAAGTGCCTCCCACGCGGATCTCGGCAGAGTCCTGTGACGACTTCGCTGCAGAGGTCACGGTCAGGGTCACCCTGTACGTTCCGGGCGAGGTGAAACGGCGCGAGAAATTCTGTTCAGTCGACGTCACACCATCGCTGAACTCCCACTTCCAGGTTCGCGGGCTTCCGAGGGAGCGGTCATAGAAGGTCACCAGGTCGGTCGTGTCCGGAAGGGGAGGTGACCAGGTCATGGCCGCACGAAGGTCAGGGCGTGGGATGAAAACGTCGAGTATGTTGGATGGCGAAGATTCACCTGAGCTGTTTCGAGCGGTGAAGTAAATACGGTAATTCACCCCGACGTTGAGGTGCTGCAGCGATGCACGCGTTACTCCCGGGGCATAGGCAGTCAGCAGAAAGAACGGCTGCCCTCCTTCAGAGAGGTAAAGCGGCTGCGACGATTCATCGATGGCGTTGTCGTTCCAGCTGAAGGTGAACGAGTTCACCGTAGTCGAGAGAAGACGCAGGTTGCTCGGCGCCGACGGAACTGCCGCCTGAACCTGTACTGCAAAAGCCAGCAGCATGGCCGCGAGCGAAGCGGGGAGCCGGAGGTTCGGGCATACGCTCGGGCGCACGGTCTCGGCCCTAAGGGTGGACAGCGTTCGCCCGCTCTCCGGTCCGTATTTCTGAAGTGCACCGGAGAGCGGGCGCGCGCAACGCGCCCCCGTAACATCCCTTAGGTATGTGAAAGCGCTTGAGAGGAACCGGTGGGTTTCGCTAAGAGGTTTGATTGGCATTGTAAAGATTATTTGCAGTATGAGGGAGGATTCTGGTTGATGCAAGGGCTCACTTCGGGAAGGCTGCACAGGCAGCCGATCAGCACAGCTCTGCAATCTTTTCAGACCGTCACCGGTTAGAATCTCCGTCGGAAAGATGATGAAAAATCTGAAAGTCAAACGCGCCGCGAAGTATGGATTCTGCTCAGGCGTCCGGATTGCTGATCTGAAAGTGAAGCGATTCGCCAGGACCGGACAGAAGGGCGCCATTCTCGGCCAGGTCGTGCACAACGAGCGCGTAGTGCAGGAAATGGAAGAACTCGGAGTCAGCACGGTGAACGAGATCGCCGATGTGAAGGAGCCAACCATAGTCTTCTCCGCACATGGTGTTCCGCCTTCATTTCACGAGCGGGCGCGCGGGGCCGGACTGGCGATCCTCGATACGACCTGCAAGTTCGTCTATGACATCCACAAAGAGTCGAGGGAAGCGTTGGGCGAAGGCTTTCACCTGATCTTCATTGGAGATCCGAAGCATCGAGAAGTCATCGGTTACACCCACGATCTCGAGCCGCAGAGCTATCACGTCGTTTCCACCCTCGCCGATGCGGATGGTGTGGAATGGTCGCAGTACGAAAAGTTAAAGATTTTTTACCAGACCACGTTGAGTTCGGACGAGTATGAGCCGGTCGTTCGTCGTGTCGAAGAAAGGGCTCGCGAGGTCCGTCGGGCCGACACGATCTGTTACGCGACGAAGGAAAATCAGGATGCCGCGCGCGTGCTCGCCGAGGATCCGGAAATTTCCGCCATTGTGGTCGTTGGTGGAGCGAAGAGCGCGAATACCAAGCACCTCTGGGAAATCTGCCGCGAGAGAAAACCTTCCTATCTTATTCAGGACGCCGCTGAGATTGATCCGCAGTGGTTTCAGGACGCAGCGTTTGTTGGGCTGACGGCCGGCGCGTCAACCCCGGACTACGTGATCGATGAGGTTGAAGCCAGACTCGCGGAGCTTTGAAAACCAGCCTGGCGACGAAACTCTGTGATGAATGCGGGTGAGGCATGAGTTGCGACGCTGTTGCAGAATAACGCGACAGTCTGCCGGGTTGAAGCGCGCGTGTTGATACGAAACGCGCCGTCCACCTTTGCCGCAGGCTTTCTGTTTCTCTTCCTTTTCGCCACGCCCGCAGGAGCGACTTGCGCGAATGGAAGTGAGGGCGAGGAATTGAGGTATTCCTGGCGTCTCCGCGGTGGTCTTGCCTGGATCGCCAGCATCCGGTTCCCGACCTCGGGCGAAGGAACGCTGAAAACGATTTCTCGCGAAGGCAGCGAAAAGGTCGTCGACAGCGAGTTGAGAATCACCGCCTCCAATCCCCGCGACACAGGTTTCTACTTTTACCAGTCGCAGATCGAGGATGCAGGGAGTACCACTCTGATGTCCTACCACGGATATTCGTGGGGCAAGAGCAGCAGACGTGAGCGGACACTGTTCGACTATGTGAAGCGGCTTGCGCGGATCAGTAGAGAGTCCACAGGCGAGGAAACTGAGAACCGAGTGAAGCCCATTCCGCATCGGAACATGCGCGACATTCTGACCGGAATCTATTTCCTCCGAAGAAACGCGTCAACGTTGCAGGCACCGCTGATCTCTGAAATCTACTCCGAAGGCAAACTGTATCCGGTCGTGTTCAGGCCAGGCGAGCGTATCGAATTCGTCGTTGGTGCGGAAAAAATCGTAGGGCGGGAGTTCACGATTTCTGCTGCAGCAGGAGAAAAACGCAGGTGGCCGGGCGCAGTGAGGGTCTGGTTGAGCGAAGACGACCGTAGACTTCCGCTGCGCATCGAGGTTCAGAAGAGTCTGGCAGTGGTACAGCTGAACCTTACGTCCATCAAGTGCGACGACGTCAGCTTCCTGAAGACTCCATCGAAGCGGTAGGCGTCCCCAAGCCGCAGAAGAGTCCGACCAGGTCGAGAAGCTCTGCTACATGAAAGGGCTTCTCGAGTGTCGCTGCCGGCTGAAGTAACGCTTCGTCCGATTCGAACTTATAAGCCGAGATGACGATCACGGGACAGTCCCGTTTTCCGTCCCGATACCAGCGCAGCCATTCCATTCCGTCCATACCGGGCATCTTGAGGTCGAGAATGACGAGCATGATGTCGGGGTGCGATTCGACGATCGGCATCGCCAGGCGGCCGTCTGCCGCGGTGAGAACCTCGAATCCATACGGAGCGAGGAGGTCCTTGTACGAGGCCAGCAGTTTGGCATCATCGTCGATGACGAGCAGCTTTCTGATCATCTGCGGCGATCGATTGGCACGAACTGACAAGGTGAGTCTCCTCTGCTTAAGTTCCCCGAGATTCTTTGCAAGCAGTGTACCGCCGATCTGAGGAATGGAGGGAACGGTAAGCAGCACGGATTGCGGAGATGGAGAAGCGTGCGGGGATTGATTCGTGTGGGGCGACGCGACTCTACTGCGGCCGCGGCGGTGGCATGCGCCGTCCGGGGGATGACGGTCCAATCCCCGGCCTCAATGTCCGGCGACCTGGATCCTGTCGATTCTCGAGTGTCGACAGGAGTGTTCGCCACTGCTCGTCGGAGAGAACCGATCGCATGTCTGCGAGGAGGAGGAGTTCGCGCTCGAACAGCTTGCCGCGAGCCGTGCTGAGGCGAGAAGCGATCAGCGTCAGTCTCTCTCGCTGAAGCGTTTCGCGGTCGAGTTCACCGCGGAGTTCGATCGATCTCTTCTCGACCTCTCCCTTCATGTCGATGAGGTTGTCGGCGGACAGGCGAAAGATTTCGTCGAGCCTGCGCTGCTGGTCTGAAGTCAACTGTAGACGCTGTGCAACCTCAGGCCTCTTCCACCACTTTCCGCCCGGGAGTCGATCCTGAGCGAGCAGAGGTAGGGACAGGAAGAGCAGAGCTGCGAGCAGCAGACATTTCTTCAAAGAGAGTCTCCTGGAGCCGCATCCTGTTGCCAGTTTTCCCAGGCAATGACCTGTCCAAACTCCTGCAGTTCCTCAGATTTCCAGGGGTCACTGCTGGCGACGGATTCCCCTCCGGTTCGCTGGTTCGCCGCTTCGGCAGACAACGCAAAGGAGTGGGCGCTGACAGGCGAGAGCAGGTTCTGATCCGCTCTGAAAAGCGTGCCTGCGGCCGTTCCAAGGCCAATTGCAACGACCACAATTGCTGCGATCCTTTGAAAGGAAAAATAAACGCGGCTCGCCCGCGCTCTGAGAAGAATGCTACGACTGATCGACTCCTGCTGGAGCGTCCAGAAATGGTCAGGGCGGGCATCAACCGCAGAGATGGACTCGGCTCGACCTGATGCAAGAAGTGCAAGCGCGTGATTCCGCGTTGCTGCGCACTGGCTGCAGAAAGCGGCGTGGCGTGAAGCTTCCGATTCGCTCTCATCGAGCAGAGCGTCCTCTAAAAAGTCGATCGTTTCAAAGTGATTCATCGTTTGACTCCCCGTCGCGACGGTACTCGGGCCTCCAGGAGGCTGCGAGAAGACCGCGTACTTTTTGGAGGGCGCGAAACAAATGAGCGCGCACTGTGCCTGCTTTGAGCTCGAGCAGGGTGGCGATTTCTTCCAGCGAGAGATCCTCGAGGTGTCGCATCTGAAAAATGATTTTCTGCTGCGGTGGAAGTGTGGCCACCGCTCGTTCAATTGCTGCACGTAACTCTACCGCCATCACGCGTTCCTCAGCCCCGGGTGAAGGATCCACAAGCTGAAGAATTGGTGCTTCCGAGCCACCGTCCAACTCTCGCCCTGACGACACGCGCCGGGAGCGGAGAACGTCGCGTGAGCGATTGATGGCGATGCGTGTGAGCCAGGTTTCCAGACCAGCCCGACCCTCGAATCGCTCCAGATTGGTATAGGCCTGAATGAATGTGTCCTGCGTAATCACGTCGGCTTCGTGGTCGTTTCGGCAGATGGCGAGGGCCACTCTGAAAATGTTCTTCTGGTAACGCTGCACCATCAGCTCGAATGAACGCACGTCACCTGCGAGCGATCCCTCGATCAGTTCGCTGTCGTTCGGTTCATTCTCGATGCTCACGAGTTTCAAGTCTGCTCTCGCCACCTTCATTGGACGCAGGAGGATGGAATTCGTTTACCAACCCGCATCCTCATTCGGTTGAAGGCGGGCCGGGGGCCGGGGCCAGCGGGCCTGTGGAGCACAGGCAATCCTGCCTGTGACGGGACCAGCTGAATTCTTGACAGTAGTTGTGTGCTTCGTCGCTCGCCTCTTCAACCCTCAACATAGTTCGACAATGCCTTCGTCGCGAATTTGGTGACGGCTCATACGGAGCTTACAGTCAAAGTCCTGCGGCTTCTGGTTGACAGGTATACACCTACGAAAATCAGGCCCCCGCCGAGCAGGTCGACTCGCGAGAGTTCTTCGCCGAGCAGAAGGAATGCCAGCACTGACGCAATGAAAGGCTGAAAATACGTGTAGGCCGCCACCACCGAACTCTCGGTATGTTTCAGAGCCCAGCCGCTGAGTACATAGGCGACCACTGTGGGACCAGCAATGATAGCCAGAAGTGCGTACCAGGAGGCGGGCGATACTGTCCTCCATGGTTGCGACAGCAGCGAGGCGAGAGAAAACGGAAGCATCAGGAAGGCCCCGGCAACGAAGAGCCAGGTGATGGTATTGAAGGCGTCGACCCGCTGCACCATCGCTTTGGACACCACCAGGTAAAGCGCGTAGCAGGCGCAGTTCGACAGCACCATAACGTTGCCGAGCAACGCCCCACTCTGACTGTCTGAGCCTCCTCCGACCACCAGCAGGGCACCGAGAGCGGCGAAGAGAATACCGGCAACCTTCCACCGACCTGCCGTTTCCTTCTTCAGGAGAATCGCTGCGCCGATGGTGAAGACTGGAATCGTGGTGATGAGGATTGCAGCTTCGTGCGCGGTCGTACGCGCAAGTCCACTAATGAACAGGACCTGGTTGAGCACCACGCCCAGCATCGAGAAGAGGACAATGGCCGGGAGATCTTTTCGGGTAAGCGGTACGGATACACGACTCCTGATGAAAGGACGGATCAGAAGGAGAAGTGCAGCGGATCCAGTGACCCGAACCCAGGCAAGGGCCAGCGGCTGAATCTCGCGAAGCGCGATCTTACCGAGGATGTAGTTGAGGGAGAAGAGAACCGCGACCGTGAGCAGAGCGCCATGAACGCGGTAGGGCGATGCAGGATTCAGAGCCTTCGTTTCTGACGGAAGGATGTCGTCTCTTACTTCTCCAGCCATAGCTCGTGGTAACGCACCGGGGGAGGTACGAGGTACGGGCGCAAGCTACGAACGTGCGGTCTGTGCAGCACGAAGAAGCGTTCGTGGAAA
>JBKJUK010000295.1:0-2759 GCA_046590705.1 Thermoanaerobaculia bacterium | reverse complement strand
GTTCATCGTGTTGATCGCACTCGGTATCTATCAGATCTCGTTTGAGCCATCGGTGATGGCGGGCATGAATCCAGTCCACGCGGTCAATTTTTTCCTTCGCAACGGCTGGTTCGGGTTTCTCACGCTCGGCACTGTGTTCCTGGTCGTGACTGGTGGCGAAGCGCTGTATGCCGATATGGGACACTTCGGCAAGCGCCCGATTCGCATTGCATGGTTCATTCTCGTGCTGCCGGCGCTGGTCATCAACTACTTCGGGCAGGGAGCGCTGCTTCTCCGGAAACCTGAGGCAGCGAAAGATCTGTTTTATCTCATGGCCCCCGAGTGGGGACTGTATCCCCTGGTCGCGCTGGCCACTGCGGCCACCTGCATCGCCTCTCAGGCTGTGATTTCAGGTGCCTTCTCGCTGACAAGGCAGGCCGTTCAGCTGGGTTACATGCCTCGCCTTCAGATTGATCACACCTCCGTGAAAGAGATCGGACAGATTTACATCCCCGCCATCAACTGGGCATTGATGTTCGCCACGATCGGACTGGTACTAGGGTTCGGGTCTTCCACGAATCTTGCCGCCGCGTACGGCGTCGCCGTTACGACCACGATGGTGATTACCACGCCACTCATGTTTGTCGTCGAACGTGAACTCTGGAAGTGGAAGTTGATACCGGCCTTGTTGCTTTCCCTCTTCTTCTTCACCTTCGACCTGGCTTTCTTCGGTGCAAACATCATCAAGATCGAGCACGGAGGCTGGTTTCCGCTGGTTGTAGCCGGACTCATCTTCCTGTTGATGCGCACATGGAAGCGGGGCCGGCTGATTCTGAATGAACGCTTGAAGAACGACTCGCTACCGATCGAACTTTTCATGAAATCGGTCGAGTCTTCCCCTCCACACCGAGTCTCTGGAACTGCTGTCTTTATGTTCCGCGACCCGGAAGGGACGCCTACCGCGCTCCTGCACAATCTGAAGCACAACAAAGTCCTGCATCAGAAGGTCGTGCTGCTCACGGTGCTTACGGAAGAGGTTTCGGTCGTTGCCGAAGAACAGCGGTTCGAGATGGAAAATCTCGGTCTCGGAATCTGGCGTATCAAGATTCGCTACGGCTTCACCGAGGATCCCAACATTCCCGACGTGCTCGAGAAAATCGTCATGCCGGAGCTGAGCTTTCAACGAGAACAAACAACTTATTTCCTTGGACGAGAAACGCTCATCGCGACGAAGAATCCGGGAATGGCAATCTGGCGCGAGAAGCTCTTCAGCTGGATGGCGCGCAACGCGACGAGTGCCACATCGTTCTATCGCATTCCCCCGAACCGGGTGGTGGAGCTGGGTGCCCAGATCGAGCTCTGATCGATCGCGTGGGTAAAGCCATGCCGAGAACTGGCGCACGCACAAATGTTTGCGGTAGGGTTGCGAGTTCCTGCCCGCATTTTCCCCGGGTCTCTGCTGCGGCCGGAGAGCGGCCCGTCTACTTTTTGCGACGCCCCTTTTGCGCGTCAACGAGGGGTCGTCGATGTCTCCATCGCGAAAAGGTCGTGTGCCATCGTTCAGCTCGCTCCCCTCGGCACGAAACCCTGCGAGAATGCGGGTTCGCGTGTTAATTTCTTCTTCAAGTTCGGGGACGTCCGCCCCGGGTATTGATCTCTCAACAGCCAGGTCGCCGAGATGACCCTTCCATGAACTCGCACCTTTTCGATTCGCAGCGGGGCTTCGAGTTCGGTTTCGAGATTTTCGACACCGTGGAGCAGGCCGTCATTGCTACGGATCTGCAGGGATCGGTGCTGTACTGGAACCGCTTCGCCGAGCGTCTGTTTGGCTGGTCGTCGGGTGAAGCGGTGGGCCGTCAGATCCTGGATCTCACTCCTACCGACGCCTCACGAGAACAGGCAGAGGAGATCTTCAGGACCATCGAGGGTGGCCAGAGCTGGTCGGGCGAATTCAGCGTCAGGCGTCGTGACGGCACGGAGTTCACTGCACTAGTGACAGACTCGCCGTTCTACGACCGCGAAGGCAAGCTGGCTGGCATCATCGGGTTTTCACAGGACGTGTCGCCTCTGCGTCGTGACCGCGACTTCATCTCCAAGGTACTCGATACGGTCGGCTCACTGGTGGTGGTGGTCGATATGGAAGGGCGTATAGTCCGCTTCAATCGCCGCGCGCAGCAGGTGACCGGATATACGTTCAACGAGGTCTGGGGTAAACAGTTCTGGTCAGTTGTCACGCCACCCGAGGAGCAGACGCAGCGGATGCTGGCGTTCCGCGAGAGCCTCAGTCAGCGGGAGCAGCAACAGGAAGAAACTGTCTGGTTGTCGAGAGACGGAGAGCGGCGCCTCATCTCGTGGGAGACGACGGTGCTGAATGGCGCCGACGGAAATCCCGAGTTCTTTATCGGCGCTGGGATTGAGGTCACGGAGAAGCGTGAAGCTGAGAAGGCATTACGCGTCTCGGAGATGCGTTTTCGAGCGGTGTCGGACTCCGCTCCCGACGGCATCCTGACGCTGGATCAACAGGGCCTGGTGATTTACTGCAATCCCTCACTGCAGCGGATGTTCAGGGGTGAAGAGAATTTCATCGTCGGTACGCAGATCTCGAGATTCATCAGGAAGCCGGATACATCGACGGCCTGGTCCACCGACGATATGACCAGCCTGTTCGCCACCTCGCGTGGTTTGCGCGGAAGAATCGTCCAGCTGCATGGCATCAGGCTCGACGGTTCGGAGTTCCCTCTCGAACTCACACTCTCCGATTGGAGTGCGGGGGATGAGCG
>JBKJUK010000230.1:0-4292 GCA_046590705.1 Thermoanaerobaculia bacterium | reverse complement strand
ATCTCCGGGGCTCGGAATCATCGACGTTACGATTCGAGACCCCAAGGCCTCACGGCCTGGGCTATTTCGATGCCGGGCCTCCGGCCCTCAAAGGCAGCCCTCACACCGATATGCAGAAACCCGTTCATTAGAAGCTCGATCCTTGTACGTAGATCCCTCGCTTCGCTTCGGGATGACGTCCGCTTCTCTGGCGAGGGCTGTCGTAGGGGCGAACTGCGTTCGCCCGCTCCCTCGGCCGACGCGCTGACTTCTGGAGGGCGGGCGCGCGCAACGCGCTCCTACATGCTCCTGGATGCAACAACGCGGACTGCAGCGTCGTGTCAGGGCTACGCAACACAGCGACTGCCGCTGAACTCAGCTCTGCGAGGATGGTGAGGAAATCGGAAGAGCAATACTGAAGGTCGATCCGACGCCTTCTTCACTCTCAACCTGAATCGTGCCGCCGTGAACCTCGACGATCGCTCTGGCGATGTAGAGCCCGAGGCCCAGACCGCCGTAGTAACGGCTCGACACGTTGCGGGCACGGTGAAACCGTTCGAACAGTTGCGGCACTTCGTCACGCGGAATGCCGATTCCGCGATCTACGAACGAGGTGATCACCTGGTCATCACTCATGCTCACGCGAACCTCGATCTTCGATCCGTCAGGCGAGTACTTGAGCGCATTCGAGATCAGGTTGTCCACCACTTGTCGTATGCGATCCGGATCCGCCGAAAGCGTGATCTCGGGAAGGGACGAAGAGAGCTCGATGATGCGCTTCGGATTCTGGACGCGGAAGGCATCACTTTGTCGCTGCAGAAATCCGATCCACTCGATGTCCTGAGGATTCACCTGCAGCCGGTTGGTCTCGATCCGTGAAACATCGAGCAGTTCTGAAATCAGACCCATCATTCGTTCGATCTCGCCGAGGACAGCGTTGAGGTAAGTCGCACGCTCCTTCGGTTCGAGATCGTTTACGGTCTGCGCCAGCAACTGCGAATATCCCTTGATGGTAGTGAGAGGCGTACGCAGCTCGTGTGAGGCGACCGACAGAAACTCATCCTTCTTTCTGTCCAGCTCCTGCAGCGCTGTGATGTCCCTGATCACGATCACTGCACCGACGATTCCGTTATTCTCGATCGGTGCGATGGCGATCGAAAGGTCGATATCGTTTCGAGTGAGCAGATGCCGACCGAAGGCAAGATAGTCGGGGACCACCTCCCCTCGCAGCGCCCGCGCCAGAGGCATATCGGCTACGGGAATCGCTTTGCCATCGGGGTAGCGGAGATCGAAGTCCTGAAACGAACCGCGCTCGATGGCTTCGCTGCGGGATCCGAGTCCGAATAGGTCCAGCGCCGCCTGATTCACGTCGATGACCTGACCTGCCGTGTTGTACAACCAGAGGCCGTCAGTCATCGAACTCAGTACCGACTCGAGTCTCGCCGAGCGCTCTTCCATCAACTGCGCGAGTACTTCGAATTCACGTTTGGCCCGGACCTGTTCGGTGACATCCTGAACCAGCAGAGTGAGGCTCTGTGTGGTTCCGGAGAGGCGTCCCTGCACTGCCGAGACAATCGTATTGAAGTACGAAACCCGGTCTCCATCTCGAACCGGAACCGCTTCGTTGATCTGGGCCTCTCCCGTGTCGGCCACCAGTTCGAGGTCCTTCTCGAAATCTGGAACGACATCCGAGACCCGCATTCCCAGCAGGCTGGTCTCCGCCGAGATTCGTCCCAGTCTCTGCGCGAATCCGACCCACAGCGGGTTGGCCATCTCGAACCGAAGTTCATCGGCGGAGATCACGGCGATCCCAACAGGGGCCGACTCGAGCACTGCTTCGAAACGTGCCCGCGCATCGACTTCACGACGGGCAAGTTCCTCGGCTGCCTTCTGCCCTTCGGCCGTAATCTGATTCAGATTTCGAATGTGTGCGGCGATTCCGATCTTCTCGGCGACGCACTCGAGGAACTCCTTATCATCCTCGCCGAACGGGCGAAGTGCATCCGTAGAGGAGACCACCAGTGCTCCGATCTGCTTGCCATAGGCATCGATCGGCAGCCCTGCCAGGGACTGCTCCATGAGGTCTGCAATTTTCGCCTTTTCCACCTGCGTCCGGCCGAATTCGGTGACCGCCTCTCCCTTGATCTCGGCGAACACCAATGGCGTATGGATTTGAAACACAGCACCAGGAAGACCTTCACCCGAGTGATAGGGGTTCTGCAGTATGTAATTACGAAAGGCGGCTGTAGGCTCAGACAGACCATAGTTCGAACCGGTCAGCTTCAAATGATCGGTCTGCGAGTCATAGATGTAGATCGCTACGTTCCATCCGCCGAACTCTCCGATGCGCTCCGCTGCCGCGGAGAGATCGTCGTGGGCCGTGTACTGCACGACCAGTTCCGTGGAAATGGCCGCCAGGAATTCAGCTCTTTCCTTTCGATGCAAGGCGTGTTCGGCCTTCTTCCGCTCGTCGGTGACGTCACGCACGAGGAGAATCGCGCCAGTCACAGTTCCGTTTGGATCGGAGATGGTGGAGGATCGTATGTTGAAGACGCGATCGTTACCCACACGGGGATCGTCGAGTAAATAGTCACCCCGGATCAGCTGACCCTTCAGAGCGAGAGTGAGCGGCATCTCCGCCAGGCTCACCGGCTTCCCGTCAACGGTCCTGTAGTTGTACTCACGACGGCGCTTGTCGAGCTCGAGAGAGAGGAAAGGAGCTTCCCGTTTCGCCACCGCGTTCATGACCTGACACACCGCGGTTTCGTTGTAGAGCGCCGCCGCTTCCGGGATGTGATCGAGAATGGTTTCGATCCGGAAGGCGTCGATCAGAGATTGCTTCTGCAGTTGGGCGTTATTGATGGCCAGGGTGGCGTACCGTCCGATCTCCTGGAAGAAATCGATTTCGTCTTCCCGCCAGCGTCGATCGTGATGACACTGCTGAAGTCCGAAGCACCAGAGTGAACCGTCGCGGGTGGTCAGAACCTGCAGAAGCTGAGAACCAATATCGAACAGCTCGCGCATGGCTTTGGGAACATCGGAATCGTCACGAGAGATCGCGATTGGTCGTGACGATTCGAGGGCCCGTTCGAGCAGCCGCCCTGATCCCTCGACTGGGACGGAAATACCGCGCGCAAGCGCACCTTCGAACCCTGGTTTTGTCGCTTCGAAAGTAAACTGCGCCACTTTGGCTCCGGGATTCAAAGGCCGCAGCATGAAGGCGCGGTCAGCATCGAACGCTGCGAGCGTGACATTGACCACGCGGCGCAGCACTTCATCGAGATCAGGCGTCGCTGTGAAGGCCTCGAGAAGACGCGAAAGTGTGAGAAGCCTGGCTGGATCGAGCGCCTTCAGAGAGTCAGTCACGGAGGCCCGAGGCACCTCCCGATCGCGAGGCTCAGCCATGCTGTATCTCCAGACCTCGACCAGATTCAAACGCAGGTCGCTTTACGGCTGGAGTGGTGAGGCTCATACGTTTTCCCGGAGTCTTCGATGGTATCAGACTCGATCATCACCAGACGCGCCGGAGGGCGCATATCTCCCGGAGTCTCTGCTTCCGACAAAACCCTCGAAGAATCCGAATTCAGCGTGGAGGCTACAATGCCGCGGAGTGACCCGCCGAACATTCGAAGAGCTGGTAGCGGTGATGAAACGCCTTCGCGCGCCGGGCGGCTGTCCCTGGGATCGCGAACAGACTCCTGAGACCCTGAAACCATTCGTCATCGAAGAGGCCTACGAAGTGGTCGCGGCGATCGACGACGATGATGCCGAAGGCTTGAAAGGAGAACTGGGTGATCTGCTTCTGCAGGTAGTGTTTCTCTCAGAGGTCATGAACGAGACCAGCACCTTCGACGTCTACGACACCATTACCTCCATCCACGACAAGCTGATCCGCCGTCACCCACACGTCTTTGGAGACGCAGTCGCCAAAGACTCCGAAGCCGTTCTCACAAATTGGGAAAAACTGAAACGAACCGAACGTGGAGCGTCGGGATCTGGAACGCTGTCGGGAGTTCCACCAACTCTTCCCGCACTGCTGAAGGCGACCCGACTGACTGAGAAAGCGGCCCGGGTCGGCTTCGACTGGCGAAAGACAGACGACATCTTCGTGAAGATGGAAGAAGAAATCGCGGAACTGCGACTGGCGCTGGCCAACAACGATCGCAAGAACATCAGTGAAGAAGTCGGAGACCTGCTCTTCACCGTAGCGAATGTTGCGCGACGGCTGGAGATCAACGCCGAAGAAGCACTGCAATCGACGAATCGCAAATTCACCCGCCGCTTTGAATCGATGGAGACGACCGCAGGCCATC
>JBKJUK010000228.1:0-7136 GCA_046590705.1 Thermoanaerobaculia bacterium | reverse complement strand
CAGGTGGATTTCAGCGGACGTGCCGTCATTCCGAGCGGCGGCAGGGTGGGTGCGAGGAATCTGCGCAGGTTGATCGCGCTGTTGAATGAAGAGCGCGACCCTTGCGCGTAGATTCCTCAGTCGCACCATGACTCTGTTGTGCGAGCGCCTGCGGCGTGCTCCATCGGAATGACGACGTCGCACGAAGGCCCGTCATCTCGAATGACGGCACGTCGTTCCGAGCGGCGGCAGGGGTGGGTGCGAGGAATCTACGCAGGTTGATCGCGCTGTTGAATGAAGAGCGCGACCCTTTTCGTAGATTCCTCAGTCGCACCATGACTCTGTTGTGCGAGCGCCCGCGGCGTGCTCCATCGGAATGACGACCCAACCCCCGGCGGCAGGTCCTTCGCATAGAATTCGTGAATGAACGAATTCAAAAATCGCGTGGCGATTGTGACCGGTGCCTCGAGTGGCATCGGGGAGGCCACCGCCAGGGCGCTTGCTGCCGAGGGAGCACGGGTGGCGGTGGTGGCACGGCGGGGCGGGAAGCTGCTGGAACTTGCCGGTGTGCAGCAGAACATTCTGCCGATTGAAGCAGACGTCAGCGATCCCGCGGATCTCGAGCGTATCGTGGCAGAGACCACTGCCGCGTTCGGACCGTGCGATCTTCTCGTGAACAACGCCGCCATGCTCCACATCGGAGCGGCCGTCGACACCAGCGTCGAGCAGTGGGACCAGCTGTTTGCGGTCAACGTCCGCAGCGTCTTCGCCCTGACACGGCTGGTTCTGCCTTCGATGATGGAGCGAGGTCGAGGCGCGATCGTGAATGTGGGCTCGATCTCCGGCGTGATCGGCCCGCAGAAGTTCCCCGGCTTCACCGCCTACTGCGCATCGAAGGCTGCCGTCATCTCTTTCACCGAGGCGTTGGGAGGTGAAGTTGCGGAGCATGGAGTGCGGGTCAATGCTGTCAGCCCGGGTTCGGTCGATACTGCCATGATTCGTCAGGTCGATCCGTCGTTTACCGGAAACATGAGTCCTGCCGAAGTGGCAGAAACGATTCTCTTTCTCCTGTCGGAACGCTCGCGTCCGATGAACGGGCAGAACCTGCATGTCTATAGTTCGTGATCTCGATGGCTTGCGCCCGACCGTAGCAACCATTGATGTCGGCGCGTTCAATCGCAACATCGACGCTGTCGTGGCGATGCTGCCTGAGACTTCGCGGCTGATGGTCGTGCTCAAGGCCGACGCCTACGGGCATGGCGCGATTCCACTCGCGAAGCAGTGCGACCAGCGCGTGGCCATGATCGCGGTTGCCCTGCTCGAAGAAGCACTCGAGCTGCGCAGCGCAGGGATCGAAACTCCACTCCTAACATTCGGTGCGCTCTCCGCAGCACAGGTCGCTCGGGCCGGCGAGTCGAGCATCACCGTCGGCGTACCCGGCCCGGAAGCGCTCGCTGCTGCCGTCGAAGCTTCACGCGAAGGAGCGAGGCCGGTCATTCACCTGAAACTCGATAGCGGGATGAACAGGATGGGTGCCATCGAGGACGACATCGCTTCGGTCGTGAGCATGTTGCACGAGAACCCGGCCGTGCGGCTCGAGGCGATCTACACACATCTGGCAAACGCCTCGAATCCCGGCGATCCCTTCACGGCCATCCAGTTGCAGCGTTTCGATGGAATGCTGCAGTCGCTGCGGGAGGCGGGAGTCGAGGCGCCGCTTCATCATGTCGCCAACAGCGGCGCGACTGTACAGGGGATCATCCGCGCTGGTGACTTCGTGCGTGCCGGACTCGTTCTCTTCGGTGGCGAGCCGCTCGACGCCGGCTCCAGCCGTCTCGAGCCGCTCATGCGCTGGACCACACGCATCGTGCGGCTCAAACAAGTCGAGGCAGGAGAAAAAGTCGGATACGGAACGACGTTCGAAACGACCAGAACGTCGCGGATCGCCACGTTGCCGCTGGGATACGCGGATGGCTATTCACGCACTCTCTCCGGAAGAGGTCAGGTGCTCATCAACGGACGGCGTGCCCCGCTCATCGGCCGCGTCTCCATGGACCTTGTCACCATCGACGTCACAGATCTCCCGAACGTGCGGACCGGAGACGAAGTAGTGCTGCTGGGACGCTCGGGTGAAGATGAAATCTCCGCCGAGGAACTTGCGGATGCCAGCGATACCATCTCCTACGAGGTTTTCTGCAGGGTGAGCCGGCGGGTGCCGCGGGTGTATGTGGGCTGAAGAACGCAGGGACTGATGAACGCAGAACGCAGAACGATGAAGTAAGAAGAGTTCTGAATGAGAATCACCGCGGCTATCTTCAAGCACGTCATTCCGATGAGCACGCGATCCAGGTTAGAGCCTGTGCGATGTGCAGCGCAATCCCGACGCCCGCTCGGCTCATCGGAATGACGCCGTGGGAATCGGACACGATCGCCGGAACGCTCCTTTTTCTTACTTCATCGTTCTGCGTTCTGCGTTCTGCGTTCTGCGTTCTGCGTTCATCAGTCCCCGCCCGCCCCCATTCTCCATTCAACATTCTCCATTCTCCATTCCGAAGGCCGCTATACTTGCGAAAACGAGGTGAGCCGATGAACTCTGATCTGAATGCATGGATGCAGCTGATCTTCCGATGGATTCACGTGGTGGCGGGTGTGATCTGGCTCGGCCATCTCTACTTCTTCAACTTCGTGAACGCGCATGTCGCGAAGACCTATGACGCTGCTGCCAAACAGAAGGTGGCGCCGGAACTCATGCCGCGTGCGCTGTACTGGTTTCGTATGGGTGCGGCCTGGACCTGGGTGACCGGTCTGGTTCTGGCGGGTCTGGTTTACTACATGGGTGGCGCGCTCTTCGCCGAGCCTGGACAGCAGCAGAAGTCAGGTCCCTGGCTGGGGATCTTCGTGGTCGTACTCATGGTTGGTTTCGTCGTTTACAACTTCATCATGAAAGCGGTGAAAAACGTCGGCGCAGCCAGTGCCATCTGTCTGCTGTTACTGGCTGCCACCTGGGCTCTGTTTGATCGCATTGCTGGATTCTCGGGGCGCGCGCTGTACATTCACATGGGTGCGATTCTCGGCACCATGATGGCCGGAAACGTATGGATGATCATCTGGCCCGCGCAGCGCAAAATCCTCGCGGCTCTCAAAGAAGGCAGCGCCCCGGATGCCGACAAAGTCGCGCTGGCAGGGCTTCGCTCGCGTCAGAACACCTACATGTCCATCCCGCTCATCTTCACCATGATCAGCAATCACTATCCGAACATCTACGGCAGCGAGAACAGCGCGATCTACTTCGCGATCCTTACTGCCGTTGGTTTCATCGCCGCGCGTCTCCTGCTGGCAAAGTCGGCGCAGATCAAGGGCTTCTGACATCAGCGAGTGAATGAGTACGCAGGAATCCATTGAAGATCATTCAAGTCGACGCCTTTACCGACGTTCCTTTCCGCGGAAATCCAGCGGCTGTTTGCGTCCTGACTAAACCGCGGGAAGTGGTCTGGATGCAGCACATCGCACGGGAGATGAATCTCCCTGAAACAGCGTTCGTCATTCCGCAGGCTGGTGCAGCGTCACTCCGCTGGTTCACACCGACTACCGAAGTCGATCTGTGCGGTCACGCCACGCTCGCCACCGCGCACGTACTGTGGGAACTCGGATTGCTTCAGTCTGATGAGATCGCGCAGTTCGACACGCTGAGCGGGCGACTCACTGCCAGGCGTGATGGACGCTGGATCGAACTTGATTTCCCTTCCGAGCCAAGTGCACCAGCCACAACGCCGAGAGGATTCGGGCGCGCGTTCGAAGCAACCCTGGTGAACGTCGAGAAGAACCGGATGGATTACGTCATCGAGCTCGAGTCGGAAGCGGCCGTCCGCTCGCTCAAGCCCGACCTGAGTATGTTGTCATCGATCGCAGCGAGGGGTTTCATCGTCACCGCCAGAGCAACCACTGAAGGAGCCGACTTCATCTCCAGGGCTTTCTTTCCTTCGCTCGGAATCGATGAAGACCCGGTAACAGGATCAGCGCACTGCTGCCTCTCTCCCTACTGGGCTTCGCGGCTTGGAAAAGATGAGCTGGTTGGGTACCAGGCCTCGTCGCGAGGCGGCTACGTAGTTACCAAACTCATGGGCGATCGAGTTCTTCTCCGCGGACAGGCAGTCACCATCTTCCGCGGCGAGATCAGCACAGAAGCGATGTAGCGCAAACGCTGTTCGAACTCCGTCGCACGCGACTGTGTGGCACAGGCAATCCTGCCTGTGGGCGCTGCCCAGAATTCGAAGGGCTGATGAACGCAGAACTCAGAACGATGAAGTAAGAAAGAGTCAGAAACTTTCGCTCAAAAGTTACGGTGCCGCGTCACAGGCAGGATTGCCTGTGCCACACAGGTCCCGCGCCTCTGCACAATCCGTCGCGTAGGTAACGCTTCAGCCCAGCCCCCCCGACCCCGGCCCCCGGCCTGCCTCAACTACAATGCGCGCATGTTGATTCGCGAAGTTCTCGAAAAGATCGAACAGGACACACTGGTCCCACAAGCCGCACGCAGCAGCGAGACCCGCGGCCGCGATGTCCCCGAGCCTGAAGACGAACTCCGCCCTTCCTACCAGCGCGACCGAGACCGGATCGTGCACTCCAAAGCCTTCCGGCGTCTGAAGCACAAGACCCAGGTATTCCTCGCTCCCGAAGGTGATCACTACCGCACACGTCTCACCCACGTACTCGAGGTCTCGCAGATCGGCCGCACCATCGCCAAATCACTCCGCCTCAATGAAGTCCTCACCGAAGCCATCGGCCTTGGACACGACCTCGGGCACTCACCGTTCGGACATGCCGGCGAAGCGGCGCTGAACAAACTCGTCAAGGGCGGCTTCGATCACTATCGCCAGTCCGTGCGAGTGGTGGAAGTGCTGGAGAATGATGGGCTGGGATTGAATCTCACCATCGAGGTGCGCGACGGCATTCTCAAACATTCGAAGGGTGAGAAAGGAGAGCTGCTGCGGTCGCGTCCCGAGTCTCGCGCTCTGACACTGGAGGGCGACATCGTTCGTATCTCCGACATCATCGCCTACGTGAATCATGACATCGACGACGGCGTGCGCTCAGGACTCCTGAGCGAAGACGATCTACCAAAGGACATCGTCAGAACGCTGGGAAAGAGCGGCCGCGACCGGATTGATCGCATGGTGCGTGATGTCATCGATGCCACTCTGGCGGGAGATTACGACGCCATCCGCATGTCGCCTGAAGTCATGGGTGCGCTCGAAGAGCTGCGCCGCTTCATGTTCCAGAATCTCTATCTGATTCCGCAGGTACGCGATGAATTCGAGAAGGCCCAGCGCATCCTGGTCGACCTGTTTCAGCACGTCGTCGCGCATCCCGAAAAATATCTCGAGACGAACTCTTCCGACCCTGTGGAGCGTCTGGCCATCGACTTCATCGCCGGCATGACCGATCGTTACGCCATGAAGCTCTACGAACAGGTCTTCCTGCCGCAGCCATGGCTGCAGGTGAAGTAGTTTCGCAATCACGGGAGAGGGACGCGGACGCGCTGCTGCGCGCCCCTACGCGGCTCTGTCGCTTTCGAAGGCATTGTGGAAGTCCACCGCACGAACGTCCGTGATTGATGCAGTCGAGAAATAGCGGCGGTTCAGAATCCGCCCCTGGGCTGCTCCAGCATCTGCGTGAACGGAGTTTGAAACGGCCCTACCGGCGTTTCGAAACGGGCAATTCCAGAGATGGTAACCGGTTCGATGGCGGCTGTTCGTCCGCCATACGAGAAGGCGTTGGCTGAGAATTCGACCACACCGCTCTGACCAGGTTCGAAGGTCCGGTTCACGAAGATCGGGGAGCTGCTGATGACGTACGGTCCACCGCCAATGGTGCGGAGAGTCACCTGACGCAGAGTGATCGGTTCCCCGGATTGGTTCGTGACCTGAACGGCGTACCCCAGCGATAGCCGGCCCTGGTACTGAAGAGCCATCGAAGAGCCGCCCAGCTGATAGAGACGGATGAGCGGTTTCTCGAGCTGCACCGAGTTGCGCGTCGAAGCACAGGCAGAAGCGAGAAGGAGCACGAGGACGGCGGCAGCTTTCATTTTCGATTTCTCCACACGCTTGAGAACCACCGGCCGAAGCCGAATCATCCCGTCCTTCCCTTCTTTCATCCCGAACCCTTATGTACGTTCCACAGAACCCGTCGGGGCGAACTGCGTTCGCCCGCTCCCCATGTTCGGTTACTGGACGGGAGAGCGGCCGCGTGCAACCCGCAGTAGCGCGCCACGACCCGGAGTTGAAAACTCCGGCCACAGGGGGGGCCGCCGCCAGCGACTGCAGGATGGCGGTGAGTAGCCCTTCGGTCGAATTGAAATCGACGCGGACTCAATGACGTTGCAGAATGAACCTGATGATTCGAATTCGCTTTCTCTTCTCTGCCCTGATCCTCGCCGCCGCGATCGGTTCGCCCCTCTCGGCGCAAACGCGACCTGAATATCGCGCCTGGTGGATCGAGACATTCAATACACCGCTGGGAACCCGAGCCGATCTGGACCGGGTCGTCGATGCTGCCGTGCAGAGCAACTCAAACGTACTGCTGGCGCAGGTCAGGCGCCGTGGCGACTCGTGGTACCTCGACACCAAAGAACCGCTCACGCAGCAGGCTGGTGTCGGTGAACCGGATGGCAGTGGTCGCTGGACCATCGATCCGTTGCGTGTACTGATCGAGAAAGCGCATGCGAAGAACATCGAAGTCCATGCCTACGTCATCGTCGGCTCGATTTACAACGCGCATCCGACCATCACCGGAACACCGAAGGATCCGAGTCACGTATTCAATCAGCATTTCTTCGACTCATCTCGTGGGAGCCTGTTCGCCAGGGACGATCCCCGTCAGTGGTCGACGCGATCTCTTCCACACAATCTCGAGTCGGTGACATTCGACGGGCACCGTTACGGTGCAGAGTGGTACATCCACGGTGTAATCGACAGCGGCCGGATGTCCCGGATCGATGTACCACTCTGCACCGTAACGGTGCCCGTCGAAGGTCACCGACTCGAGATTGTGTGGAAGAGATCGCGTCGACCACTGACGGGGATCGTCCCTGCCGAACAGGCTCCCACGAGATGAGTCGAAGAAATGCTGATTGAATACGTGACTCGGATCCTTCGGTG
>JBKJUK010000390.1:0-10597 GCA_046590705.1 Thermoanaerobaculia bacterium | reverse complement strand
AGATTTCCAGCTGGTCGCATCCGCCGAGATGGTCGACGGATTCGGAACAGTGACAGTCAACGTCGACTCGAACCAGATCGCCCTGGCTGCCCCCTCACGCTACGAAGGTGACGAGACCGCAACCGCGCCGGTAGTACTGGCCTTCGCCCGCTGAGGGCTGATGAACGCAGAACGCAGAAAGAAGAAGTAAGAAAGTAGAGCACAACGAAGCGTTAGTTCTTACGAAGAATGCCCCGTCCCTCCCGACCGGGTCCTGGATCAATCGGCCGCCTCGCCGATCCCGGGACCCGGTTTTATTTTTCTGATGAACGCAGAACGCAGAACGATGAAGTAAGAAAAGAGACATGTGGAGCACAGGCAATCCTGCCTGTGACGCGCCGAGTTGACTTCACGACGATTGATTCGACGAGTGGATCAGCGCTCGGACGCGCTGCTATCGCATCCCCACGACGTCGGCGGATGGCGTGAGCCTGATGGCCTTGCTGGTTTGCGTTTCGAACTTCTTCTCCGCGTCACAGGCAGGATTGCCTGTGCCACACAGCCTCGGTCGCTTCACCTTTTTTACTGCGTCGTTCTGCGTTCTGCGTACTGCGTTCATCAGCTTTACGTGATAAAACCGCGGGTATGAGCGACGAACCTGTCCCGCGTCAGTTACCCGAACGAACTGGCCGGCACCTCTGCACGATCTGTCTGGCCCCTACCAACGATGGCGAGTACTTCGGGAATGATCACTGCTGTGATCGTTGCGCGGCGACGGGGACAGAGTATCCACTTGCTTCAACGCCTGAGGCGAGCGCGAAGCTGGAGAAGAAGAGCTGATTCAACCCGCTGAGAGCGTCCCTCGCGTGGCCGTCGTTCACGACTGGCTGACCGGTATGCGTGGCGGCGAGAAAGTCCTCGAGGCAATTCTGGAACTCTATCCCGGCTCCGAATTGTTCACCCTCTTTCATTTCGCTAATTCCGTTTCTCCGGCCATTGAAGCGCATAGGATTCACACGTCATTTCTGCAGGGACTGGCGGGATCGGTCGGTGATTACAGGCGACTTCTCCCGCTCTTTCCTCTTGCTGCAGCAACCTGGGATCTCTCCAGGTTCGATCTGGTGATCTCGTCTTCACACTGTGTTGCGAAGAACGTACGAGTCGGGGCGACGCCACACCTGTCCTACTGTCACACGCCGATGCGTTACATCTGGGATCGCTTCGACGACTATTTCCCGCCGGAGCACTCGGTCGTCCGCTCAGCGATGTCCCTGCTCTCGCCATTGCTGCGCGGTATCGACACACGCACCGCCTCGCATGTGACGCGCTTCGTGTCGAATTCGAAGTTCGTTGCCGGCCGCATCGAGGAGTTCTACGGAAGGGAATCGGAGACGGTCTACCCATTCGCGGATGAGATCTTCTTCCAGGATCTGCCTGTTGATTCGAGAAGCGACTATCACCTCGTGGTCTCGGCACTCGTCCCGTACAAGCGTATCGATGTGGCCATTGCCGCTGCGAGCGCGTCAGGAAGGCGGCTGATCGTAGTGGGTGAGGGACCGGCCAGAGAGAGCCTGCAGTCTGCAGCCGGAAAACGCACCGAGTTCGTGGGACATGTTTCAACGGCGGAAGTCATCCGGCTGATGTCGGGCGCGCGTAGTCTGATCATTCCGGGCGTAGAGGATTTCGGGATCACAGCCGTAGAGTCATTAGCACTGGGAACGCCTGTGATCGGAACGGTCGCCGGCGGTGTCATCGAGACCATCGATGGCGGAAGGTTCGGAGAGGTATTTTCAGCCGGAGATGTCTCGGGTCTCGTGTCCGCCATGGATCGTCTGGAAAGTAAGGAGTGGGATCGCGTGTTACTTCGGCAGAGGGCAGACGAATTCCGGAAACCGCGATTCAAGTCCGCTCTTCAGGCGTCAATTGCTAAAATGTTGAAAGTCACAGCAAGGTAGCTTCGAGCAGCGCATCCTTCATGATCCGACAAAAGCACGAGAGACTCACACTCGCCCTCCTGGCCATCGATGCCGTGGCGTCGAATCTGGCGCTTCTGGCGGCATGGTTCCTCAGGTTTGCGCTGGCCGTCGTCCCGCTCACCAAGGGCACTCAGCAGATTGCCGTCTATACGGAGATTCTCCCTCTGGTCACGGTGATTTTCCCGCTGGCCTTCTCGCTCCAGGGCCTCTATCGCTATCGGGGAACGCGCACTCGCGCTGAAGAGCTCGCGAGCGTAGCGGTGGCAGCGGTCGTCGGAACGATCATTCTCTCCGGACTCCTTCTCTGGATTCGACCCAACGGTCTGCTGGTCGAGTACTCACGCGCCACGCTGGCCCTGTTCATGGCATGCGAGGTGACCTTCGTCATGCTGGGTCGCCTCCTCGTCCGTCGAGCCATGGAGCGACGTTATCGCGCTGGTCGCAATCTCGACTCAGTGCTCATCGCAGGAAGTGGAGAACTGGCGCACGCGCTGGTTGAAAGGATGCGCGCGCACGAAGAACTCGGTTTCAGGATCGCCGGCTTCGTCTCGAATGATGAGAATCCCACTCTCGTCAATCTGCCGCACCTTGGATTGATCGAAGAAGCCCCGGAGCTGATCGACAGATTGAAGATCGATCATGTTTTCGTTGCACTCCCGCACGCATCAGGCCCTTCGATGATGCGGCTGCTCGAGCAGCTTTCCAGGCACTACGTGTCGATCCACGTCGTACCCGACCTTCTGCAGTTCATGGCTTTGCGCTCGCGTGTCGAGGATATCGACGGTCTGCCGACGGTGAATCTGTCCGACACTCCACTGGCTGGATGGAACAGGTCGGTCAAGCGACTGTTCGATCTGTTGATTGCCACGACCGCGCTCCTGATTTTCAGCCCGGTCATGCTGCTCATCGGTCTGCTGGTGTGGCTCGAGGATCGGGGAAAGATCTTCTATCGTCAGACGCGCATGGGCCTCGATGGCGTGCCGTTCGAGATTCTGAAATTTCGCTCCATGCACCTGGAAGCCGAGGCTTCCACCGGACCGATCTGGGCCTCGAAAAGCGATCATCGCACCACCCGGATCGGGAGGGTGATCCGAGGCTGGTCGCTGGACGAGTTGCCGCAACTCTGGAATGTCATTCGTGGCGACATGAGCGTGGTGGGACCGCGACCCGAACGTCCTCAGTTCGTGGAACAATTCAGAGCTGAATTTCCTCATTACATGCTGCGGCACAAGGTCAGGGCAGGAATCACCGGATGGGCGCAGGTGAATGGCTGGCGTGGAAATACGTCAATGCGGAAGCGCATCGAGCATGACCTTTACTACATCGAGAACTGGTCGCTGCTCTTCGACCTCAAGATTCTCCTGCTGACCATTCGCCATGGATGGCGGCATGAGAACGCGTATTGATCGAATCGAAATCCGAGCTCATTGTCCAGCACAACCGTGTAGGGACGCGCAGCAGCGCGTCCGCAGCTCGCCGGGCGCTCGGAATGGGCGACCCTTGTCGCAACGTCGTCATTCCGAAGGAGCACGCCGCAGACGTCATGAAACAAGGTTCGAGTGCGACTGAGGAATCTACGCGCAAGGGTCGCGCTCTTCAATCACAGCGCGATCACCGCACGTAGATTCCTCGCACCCACCCATGCCACCGCTCGGAATGACGGCCCTTCGAGACGTCGTCATTTCCGTACACGGTCCTTCCAATCTGAGACCTGATTCGCGCTTCGGAACTGAACCGTGGATCAATCCTCGAACTCCCAGGCCAGCTTTTTGAAGGTCTTGTCGACACGTTCCACCAACTGCTGAATATCCTTTTTGGCGTGGGCAACCGAGAAGAAAGCTGCCTCGTACTGCGACGGAGGCAGGTACACACCTTCCGCGAGCATCAGGTGAAAGTATCGGTTGAACTTCTCTACGTTCGATTTCTTCGCCGAGTCGAGATCGGTCACTGGTTGATCTGAGAAAAACAGTGTCCACATCGAGCCCACTCGATTGAAGGTGAGTTTGACCTTGTGTTTCGTAAAGGCCCTGGCGACCCCCGCCTCGAACTCGGCAGAACGCTCCTCGAGATCCTTGTACAGCCCGGATCCTTTGAGAATGCTGAGAGTGGAGCGTCCCGCGGCGACCGCGATCGGGTTCCCGGACAGCGTGCCTGCCTGGTACATCGGCCCGAGTGGTGCGACCAGATGCATGATCTCTTTCGACGCTCCGTACGCGCCCATCGGCAATCCGCCACCGATAATCTTGCCGAGTGTCGTGATGTCGGGACGAACGCCGTAAAGTTCCTGTGCGCCGCCATAGTGAACGCGAAATCCGGTCATGACCTCATCGAAGATCAACAGCGTGCCGGAGTCGTCGCAAAGCTTACGCAGACCCTGAAGGAATCCATCGGCCGGAGGAACGCAACCCATGTTTCCTGCAACAGGCTCAACGATGATCGCGGCGAACTCTTTCTTGTGCGCATCCAGTGCGAGACGCACAGCTTCAACGTCGTTGTAGGCGACGCTTGCTGTGAGTTGAGAAAACTCCTCGGGGATGCCGGCCGAATCGGGTGTGCCGAGCGTCTGCGCACCGCTGCCGGCCTTGATTAGCAGAGAATCGACGTGGCCGTGATAGCCACCGTCGAACTTTAGGATTCTCTTCCTTCCAGTCGCCGCGCGCGCCAGGCGAATGGCACTCATCGTGGCCTCGGTTCCGGAACTCACCAGCCGAACCATGTCGATGCTCTCGACCGCGTCGCAGATGACTTCAGCGAGTTCGATCTCTCCGGCCGTGGGCGCCCCGAACGTGGCACCGCGCGTTGCTGCTTTCTTCACAGCCTCGACGACGTAGCGATGGGCGTGTCCGAGGATCAGCGGACCCCAGGATCCGACGCAATCGATGTATTGAAGGTTGTCGGCGTCGAAAACTCGTGCGCCCTGACCCTGCTCAATGAAAGGAGGAGTGCCGCCAACTGCCTGATATGCGCGAACAGGGGAGTTGACTCCTCCCGGGATGACCAGTTGCGCGCGTTTGAATAAAGCTTCTGAGTTCTTGGCCATGGGGCGGGGATTATACGGGCATGGGGAGGATACAGAGTTCGTAGGCGAAGGAAATCAGGAGAAATGAGGGCAAGTCAAACTCTTGCTACGTCATTCCGATGAGCCGCGTGATCGGCATCGTTCGCAGCCTGGAGTGCGAAGAGGAATCTCCGGTCCGCGCAGACGCGCTTGATCGCTACCTTAGCGCGGCGCGGAACGGAGATTCCTCTTCGCATGACGACCCTCTTGGAATGGCTGTGGATGGCGTGCTCATCGGAATGACGGCCGTACCCTTACTTAGGCCGACCTGGGCTATACGATTCCGGGCCTCCGGTCCTGTATGGCTTTTGGAAGCGTGGCCGTGTGTCAACGACGAGCGCGACCCCTTCGCGTAGATGCCTCAGTCGCAGCGTCATCACTCTAAATGTGCGCACGCTCCGCGCTCCTTCGGAATGACGGCTCGCTTCTCAAGCTATCGAACTTCGCTTCTGCAATCCGGCAAACACTTCCAGAAAGAGACGCCCGGCCAGCTTCGCAGTCATGTTCTGCACGTCCCAGGGAGGGGAGAGTTCTGAGAGGTCTGCTGCGATCAGCAGGGGGGAAGATGCGATCCTGCGCACCAGCGCGATGGCCTCGCGGCTGCGTAGTCCGCCAGGTGCCGCTGCCGACGATCCCGGCGCTTCACCAGAGGTCACGGCGTCGATGTCGATCGACAGGAAGATGGCATCGCTGCCGGCACTCGCTTTTTCAAGAGCTTCGTCGGCGAGTTTCAGAGCGCTGATTTCGTCGAACCGATCCACCGGTATTGTGTGAATACCCTGCTCGCGAATCCAGGCATCGTAGTAGGAAGAATTCGCAAAATCCCGCGTGCCGACGATGACAGTGCGTTCTCCCGCGCAGATCGCGGTTTCGAGCGCCCGCCGGTAAGGCGTCCCGCTGGAGAGATGATTCTCGTCGCTGTACTCCCGCACGTCGTAGTGCGAATCGATCACGATCAGGCCGAGCTTGAGCTGTGGACGGGCCGCCGCGAGCCCGCGGATGATCGCGCCGGTCAGTCCGTTGTCTCCCCCGATGAAGAACGGCATCGCATCTGCCGTGAAAATCTGTCGGCTGGCCTCCTCGACGATCGCGTGTGCTTCGGCGACAGAAGTGGACGGAAGCGCGAGATCACCCAGGTCGATACATTGCGCTCCGGCCAGTTCGATGTCGCTGCCGAATGTGGTCATGCTGCCCAGACTCTCCCTGAAAGCTTTCGGTCCAAGCCTGGCTCCTGGTCTGCCGGGGATCGAGCTGTCGAAGGGGAGTCCCAGCAGCACCATGTTTCCTTTGGCGGCCGTGGAGCCAACTTGCAGGAGTGACGACGCTCTCGGATCCCGCGAGTCAGGCTTACCCAGCAGGTTCTTCAGATCGAGCATGCGCGAATTCTCCTCATTCATGCAGTCCACTCAGCCTCTTCACTTTTTCCCCCTCGCACCGAGATCCAGCTTCCGAAAGCTCCGGCCAGGCCACCGGCCAGTACCAGAGCCAATGATTTCTCCCAAGGTAAAAAATGGCGTGTAAAACTCTGCAGCAGAACGGCGTTCGATGGATCGACCAACTCGCGGACTCCTCGGAACGAAAGATAGAGAATGGTCAGCGCGAGCAGTCCTCCGCACAAGCCCTGCAGGATGCCTTCGATGAAGAAGGGTGCGCGGATGGTCGCCTCCGTCGCACCCACCAGACGCATGATCTGCATCTCTCCCTGATAGAGCACCATGGTCAGGCGAATGGCGTTGGCAATCATCAGCGCAGCCACGAGTGCCAGAACGAAGGCGATGACGATTCCTGCGGTGTTGAGGAGCCGGACGATCCGTTCGACACGCTCGACCCATTCCCAATCGAACTGAACGTCCTCCACGGCCGGGTGGCGACGCATCGCCGAAATGGAGGCATCGAAGGCCGCTTTATCGATGGAGCGTCGCGAAACCTCCGCCTCGAGTGATGCCGGGAAAGGGCTTTCGCCGAGCCCGTCGACGACGGGTCCGACATTCGCGAAGTACGATTTGAAACGCTCGAGTGCTGCCTCGCGAGAGACGAAGGTGACGCGTTGCACTCCTGGCAGACTCCGTAACTGTTTCTCGAGAATCTGCTGCGCGCCGGGTGCGCGGGTTTCTCGCAGATACACATTCAACTTGGCTCCGCTTCGCCAGATCTCGATCGAGCGACTGAGGTTCTCGGTAAGGAGGAGAAACGATCCCAGGATCAACAGCGAGATCGTGATCATGGCCGTTGCGATGGCGTGCGTGCGCCGCGAAACCCAAAGGTGCCGCAGCGCTTCGGAGATGAAGTAGCCGAGAATCGCTCCGCGTGAGTAACGCTCTTCGTTCCGTGAGGGAGATCTCATCGGATGGCTGAATCCTGACGATCAACGATGCTTTGGCGCAGGGGTTCGCCGACCGCTCTGAATTTCCACGATCCTGAAATCTGACGAATCACGTCCAGTTCACAAAGTCGGAGGCGCGGCGCATCGTCGGCTCTTCGGCGGGAGGACGTTCTTCGATCAGTCGACCCTTGTCGAGCACCAGCGAACGTTTCGCAGCACGGCGAATGAGGTCACTGTCGTGGGTGGCCACGAGAACCGTCGAGCCGCGCAGATTCGCGTCAATGAAGATGTCGAGAATCTCGTTGGCCATCTCCGGATCGAGATTGCCGGTCGGCTCATCGGCAATCAATACGAGTGGGTTGTTGATCAAAGCACGAGCGATGGCCACACGCTGCTGCTCTCCGCCGGAGAGCTGCTTCGGAAACGAGTTGAGCCGGTGATGGAGATCCATCATGCGCAACATGGCGTAGGCCTTCCGTTTCTGCTCTTTCTGGGGCGTCGAAACAGCGGTCATGACGAACGAGAGATTTTCATAGATCGTCATCCGATCAATGAGTTTGAAATCCTGAAAAATCATGCCGATCTCGCGACGGAAATAGGGCATCTGCCGGCCACTGATCGCAGCGAGATTCCGGCCGTTGACGATGATCTGCCCATCGGAAGGCGTTAACTGCCGGAGTATCAGCTTGAGCAGCGTTGACTTGCCAGCGCCACTTGGTCCAGTTAAAAAGACGAAGTCACCCTTTTCCACCTGAAAGGAGACGTCATTCAAGGCCGCGACTCTGTTCGGGAAGCGTTTGGTGACATGGTAGAAGTGGATCACACAGTGATGGTGAACGCACCCGCCCTCCCGGTCAACCTTGGCCGCGTGATGAAACGGGGCCCGGCCTGTGACGCCGAGCTCTCGATCAGAGCCGCTCGGGAACGCACAGTGACTGTGTGGCACAGGCAATCCTGCCTGTGACGGGACCCGCTGAATTCGCAGCTGCCGTAACTGGTAACCACGTTCGGGCCGAACGGCCGGGGGAGCGGGCGAGCGCAGCTCGCCCCTACGCCATCCTCGTGTGATTTGTGGAGCACAGGCAATCCTGCCTGTGGCGCGCAAGAGTCAATTCGAGCGACCATTTTGACTCTTTTCTTACTTCAGCGTTCTGCGTTCTGAGTTCTGCGTTCATCAGCTTTACGCTCTATAATCCGCCGCCATGCTCAAACGAATCGACGAGGCTGTGGCTTACATCCGGTCTCGGACCTCCGTTCAACCGCGCCTCGGTGTGATCCTCGGATCGGGACTCGGCAACGTGGCCGACGAGATTCAGGCCGACGTCACCATCCCTTACGCGGAGATTCCTCACAGCGCCGCTTCCACCGTCGCAGGACACTCAGGTCGTCTCGTGATCGGGCACGTAGATGGCGTCGGCGTGGCACTGCTTCAAGGCCGCGTTCATTTATACGAAGGCTGGGAGATGGAGCAGGTCGTTTTCCTTGCTCGCGTATTGGGAAGGCTCGGCGTCGAAGCAGTGATCGTCACGAACGCGGCCGGTGGAGTGAACACTGCATTCTCTGCCGGCGACCTGATGCTGATTTCCGACCACATCAATTTCATGGGCGCCAATCCTCTGACCGGACGCAACGTCGAGGAACTGGGCGCACGCTTTCCGGACATGAGCGAGGCCTATCCGGCTTCGCTGCGCGATGTCGCACGAAGCGTGGCTGCTTCGCACGGCCTCGAATTACGCGAAGGTGTCTACATGGCTCTGTGCGGCCCGAGCTACGAAACGCCAGCTGAAATTCGGGCCTATAGAACACTAGGTGCGGATGCGGTCGGTATGTCGACCGTCCCCGAGGTGATCGCGCTGTCGCACATGGGAATCCCGGTGCTCGGCGTCTCGTGCATCACGAACATGGCCTCGGGGATTCTTCCGCAGAAGCTGAATCATGAGGAAGTGATCGAGACCACGGTCCGCGTGCAACGTTCATTCACAGAACTACTGATCGGTTGCCTGAATACGCTGGGGAAGTCAGTTCCGCATTGACTTCGGCGAGGATGCTTTGTCTACTACGGAAACAGGGATGACCGGACCGGGACGCAGCGCAGGCCTTAACAGCGGCAGGGATTTGGTGGAAGTTGCGCCAGATGGCCTCGTCTCTTCTGCAACTTTCCGCTTTCGTTCAGCCGTTTCAGTCTTCGCGCTGCTGATGTTGTTTGCGTTCTCCGGCTGTGTGGCGACGGAGAAGCGCGCCGATCAGAAAGAGAAAGTTCATGTCGGCCTGGTGTTCGACATCGGTGGAAAAGATGATCGCTCCTTCAACGCTGCAGCGTGGGAAGGGGCCAAGCGCGCGGCCGCGGAGTTACCGATCGTTTTGCGCGATGTGGAGCCGGGAGATCCGAATTCGATCGAACCTGCCATGCGTGCATTCGCAGAGCGCGGCTACGACGTCATCATCGGTGTCGGGTTCGCGCAGTCAGCGATCATCGAGCAGGTGGCCAAGGACTATCCGAAACTCAACTTCGCGATTATTGATGGGGTGATCGATCTTCCCAACGTCGCCTCGCTGGTCTTCAAAGAGCACGAAGGTTCTTATCTGGTCGGCATGATCGCTGGTCGTACCACGAAAACGAATGTGCTGGGCTTCATTGGTGGAATGGACATTCCACTCATCAAGCGGTTCGAAGTGGGCTTTGCCGAGGGCGCGCGTGCGGTCAATCCGAAAGTCCGGGTGATCACGAATTTCGTCGGTGTTACCGATGCCGCATGGAACAATCCCGGGAAGGGAAAGGAACTGGCCGTGGCCCAGATCGGCAAGGGTGCGGACATCATCTTTACTGCGGCAGGGAACTCCGGACTCGGAGCTTTCGACGCAGCCGAGCAGTATCGAAAGCTGGTGATCGGAGTCGATTCGAACCAGAACTGGGTAAAGCCGGGATTCGTGCTCACCAGTATGGTCAAGCGCGTCGACAGCGCGCTGTACCAGATTGTGAAAGAGAAAGTGAACGGCAGGTTCGAGGGTGGTATCCATGTCTACGGTCTGGAGAACGACGGAGTGGCCTATTCACTCGATAAGCACAACCGTGCTCTGATCTCGCCGGCCCTGCTCAGTGAAGTCGAAGCTGCCAGGTCCGCGATCATGGCGGGTAAAATCAAAGTGACCGACGCGATGGCGAAATGATCAGCAGAACGATTCTCCTCGTTCCTCTTTCCTACCCCGGCCCCCAAACCCCGGCCCCCGGGCTCTTTTACTCCATCCCATGATTGAACTGAA
>JBKJUK010000372.1:0-13215 GCA_046590705.1 Thermoanaerobaculia bacterium | reverse complement strand
TTTCTGACACGAGATCACCCGTGATTCACGCAACGTAGATCGAGGCAGCTCCCGACGGATCCCGCTCATGCGGTAACCAACCCGCGAATATCAGTGTGATCTATCGTCGCTGCTTTGCCCTCGGTCGACGACACGGCTGTACCAGGAGAGAACGAAAGGCAAAAGCTCATCGAGGGAAAGAACAAAGACAAAGACATCACGATCAGCGCAGGTTGACAAGTCACTCCATATCAGCCGGTGGTAAGCGCGTAGCGCGCAGCCACCGGACTGGGACCGCAGCACACACAAGCGCCCCGGCAGGGGCGCCAGAGGGATCACCACACATGTCGCTCGTCGAATTCGACGACGTGGTTTCGAGCGAACTCGAGATACTCCTCCTGTAACGTACGTTGGCGGGGTGCTCTTCATGCCATTGAAGACTCACGTGTAGGAGGGGATTTCAATCTGCTCTG
Source organism: Thermoanaerobaculia bacterium (assembly GCA_046590705.1). Lineage (GTDB taxonomy): Bacteria > Acidobacteriota > Thermoanaerobaculia > Gp7-AA8 > Gp7-AA8 > JBKJUK01. Next base: position 12,763 of record JBKJUK010000372.1, on the reverse strand, counting down.
GCGCCCCTGCGGGGGCGTACATGATTGCGCTGCCGCCGATCCGGTGGCTGCGCGCTTCGCGCTTACCACCGGCTACCCTCTGAGCGCGCCTCCGGCGCTCTGCTGCTTATCCCAGGCTTCACGGCGGCCTCCGCGCACCCGGAAGACAAATTGAGCTGAATCGGCTAGAATCCGCCCGCCCAAATCTTAAGGTGGAGCCCTCTCGCTGTTCGCCCGTCCCGGCAGTCGAAAATGGATGGTCTAGCTCTCTCCCGGTCTTACTCGAAATCGCAAAATCCTTGAAGCCGGAACCGATCCGGTTGCAGTGTTCAGAGTCAAACGCTCGACAGAGCGTAATCGTTGATGGAGGAATTTATGTTTTTACAAATGCAGCGGTACTCACGCGTGCTGCGCATGAGCCTGATGCTCGTGATCATTCTCATGATCTCGGGCGGCTCGGCGCTCATGGCGCAACAGGCCGCGACAGCACCTCAGGCAGATTCGATGAGTCAGAGCAGCCCTGCGGGTGAGACAGGTGTCGTCCCGGCAGCAACAGAAAGCGGAGACGAAGCGAAGCACATGTCCGAAGCAGAACTCGTGCTCCCGGATCTAGGCAAAGTATTATTTCTCGGAATCCCCGGAGACCGCCTGCTGCTTTACGGCATCTTCGTCTGCATCCTGGGCATGTTGTTCGGTCTGGTCATGTACGTGCAGCTCAAGAATCTTCCCGTGCACAGTTCCATGCGCGAGATTTCAGAACTGATTTACGAGACCTGCAAAACCTACCTCCTTACGCAGGGTAAGTTCATCCTGCTGCTGGAAGTCTTCATCGGCTCGATCATGGTGTTCTACTTCGGCTGGCTCCGTCACTTCAGCGCCGACCGCGTGCTTCTGATTGTGGGCTTCAGCCTGGTCGGTATTGCCGGCAGTTACTTCGTGGCCTGGTTCGGAATCCGGGTGAATACATTCGCCAACTCGCGATCGGCGTTCGCCTCTCTCCAGGGCCGTCCCTTCCCAACCTACGCCATTCCGCTGAAAGCGGGAATGTCGATCGGCATGCTGCTGATCTCGGTCGAGCTCATCCTCATGCTCTGCATCCTGCTCTTCGTTCCGCGCGAATACGCAGGAGCCTGTTTCATCGGCTTCGCTATCGGAGAGTCACTGGCCGCAGCAGCGCTGCGTATCGCCGGCGGTATTTTCACGAAGATCGCTGACATCGGCTCCGATCTGATGAAGATTGTTTTCGACATCAAGGAAGACGACGCTCGCAACCCTGGCGTCATCGCCGACTGCACCGGTGACAACGCCGGCGACTCGGTCGGTCCGACCGCCGACGGTTTTGAAACCTACGGTGTGACAGGTGTCGCACTCATCACCTTCATTCTGCTGGCCGTCGCCGATGAAACCGTTCAGGTCCAGCTTCTGGTCTGGATTTTCGTCATGCGCGTGCTGATGATTGCCACCTCAGCCATCTCCTACTGGATCAACGAAGCGATCGCCAGAGGCAAGTACGCAACGGCTCAGGTAATGAATTTCGAAGCACCGCTGACTTCCCTGGTCTGGCTGACCTCCATCCTGTCAGTGGGCGTCACCTATGTCGTTTCCTATGTGCTCATCCCGGAACTCGCAGGTGACTCTTCGATGTGGTGGAAACTCTCAACCATCATCACCTGCGGAACCCTGGCGGGAGCAGTCATTCCCGAGTTGGTCAAAGCTTTCACTTCGACTGAGTCCGCTCACGTGAAGGAAGTAGTCACCGCTTCACGCGAGGGTGGCGCATCACTCAACATTCTGGCGGGTCTCACCGCCGGTAACTTCAGCGCCTACTGGATGGGAATCACCATCGCCATGCTCATGGGAATCGGCGCCTGGATGGCCCAGACTTTCCCGGCCGAGATGATGATTGCCCCGGCCATCTTCGCCTTCGGTCTGATTGCATTCGGCTTCCTCGGAATGGGTCCTGTGACCATCGCCGTCGACTCCTACGGTCCGGTGACGGACAACGCGCAGTCGGTGTTCGAACTCTCAACCATCGAATCGATCCCGGGCATTCACGAGGAAGTAAAACGCGACTTCGGCTTCACGCCTGAATTCGAGAAGGGCAAGCAGTTCCTCGAAGAGAATGACGGGGCCGGCAACACCTTCAAGGCCACCGCGAAGCCGGTATTGATTGGAACAGCAGTCGTTGGAGCCACCACCATGATTTTCTCGATCATCGTGATGCTCACCAACGGTCTTACCGTCGACACCGAGAAGCTGTCGATTCTCCATCCGCACTTCCTGCTCGGCCTGGTCGTCGGCGGCGCCATCATTTATTGGTTCACCGGTGCATCGACTCAGGCAGTTTCGACTGGAGCGTATCGCGCCGTCGAATTCATCAAGAAGAACATCAAGCTCGACGCCTCAGCGACGCGGGCTTCCATTGAGGACAGTAAGAAGGTCGTGGCCATCTGCACGCAGTACGCGCAGAAGGGCATGTTCAATATCTTCATGGTGATCTTCTTCTCGACGCTGGCCTTTGCCTGCTTCGAGCCGTTCTTCTTCATCGGTTACCTGATCTCCATCGCCCTGTTCGGTCTCTATCAGGCGCTGTTCATGGCCAACGCCGGCGGGGCCTGGGACAACGCCAAGAAGATCGTTGAAACCGACCTGAGAGAGAAGGGAACTCCGCTTCACGCAGCAACGGTGGTCGGCGATACGGTCGGCGATCCGTTCAAAGACACTTCATCGGTGGCCATGAATCCGGTCATCAAATTCACGACCCTGTTCGGCCTGCTCGCTGTGGAGCTCGCCGTCGAGATGACGCGCAACGGTCAGCATGCACTCACGCAGATTCTGGCAGTCGTGTTCTTCGCGATCTCGGTATTCTTCGTCCATCGCTCGTTCTACGGAATGCGAATCCAGTCAGAAATCGCGGACTGATTCGAGACTCATCGAATACGAAGAGCCCCGGAGCAATCCGGGGCTTTTTCTTTTCCGGGGACCTCAGATCGTATTCGCCTATGTTCGGCGAGGGGAAGGGATTGTGTGGCACAGGCAATCCTGCCTGTGGCGCGACGCACGCACTTCGAAGGACGATTTCGTGTGGCGCGACCGGCATGTGGCCGCTATCGGCGCCCTCCATCGATACATGCAGAACTTCAGGCAATGGGTCTGTGACTCACTTCTCCGCGTCACAGGCAGGATTGCCTGTGCCACACATGTCGGCGCTCAATGTGAGTCGTCCTCAGATTCCGATCTGCAGTCACAGGGACGAACGACACCCGCCCTGCACTCGTTAAATCCGCCGGGTGCGCGAGCCCTTCACAATCCGTTGTGCTGCGGTCCGGGCGGCCCTACCACCTCTCGTCTGACTGTGTCAGCGAGATACTTGCGTACCGGTTGCAATGCGTCTGCGCTCGGTTCGCGGAATCGCAGTCCGCTGGAATAGAGCATAGCCGGAACGGTGCTGGCAAGCCTGCATCGCACGACTTCGCATTCAATCTCGATCCGCTGGCCATCCAATGAGAGTTCCAGGGTCATGCAGCGGCCCCTCTCGAAGGGCGTATGGTGGACTACCCTCGCTCCGCGGAGACTCAGCTCGGAGACATCGACTTTCCAGCTGGCAATTTTTCCGCACAGCGGAACCGGCAACTCCAGACGTCTCACGCTTCTCTTCTCAGATTCCTTCCGGATGGGCAGCCTGGCGTCAGTATTCATCGCTCAAATTCTCCGCAGCAGTCAGCAGAGTAGCGAGCGTACGTCAACTTTTCGTCAAAGGAACTGCGCGCTTACCGGGCTTTTCCGTAAATGAAAACAGGGACAGGATCTCCCTCGATCGAGACCTCCTTTTCCGGCGTGGAAATCCTGAAGTTCACCGAATGACCGCCGTCGAAAAGCATCGCTTCGTGGCACCGCAGACCGCCGTCTTCCTCTCCTCGTCTGGTGATGCGCGCGATCTCGTACATATCGAGCTTTCTGCTCTGTGGCGTGGCGAAGAAAATCAATTTACGATCCTTCTGGATGCAGACCCCGGCACGTGCGGCGGAGTAGCTCTGATGTACCCGGTTCGTGTGCCCTCCCACCACCGTCCGCGGGCCGGCCTGCACTGCCAGCCTAGCGCGTTTCGCTTCACTGCTCCAGCCCGACACCGGGACGATGCGAGGTGTGCCGTCCTCACGGATCAGGAATACCGACTGCCAGCTCTTCTGCCTGAGAGGCGACGCTACATCACCTGAACGCACTACCAGGCCTTCGGCGCGGCGTGCCTTGTCGAAGAAATTTGCATTGAGCACGAACGACGCGTCGTAACGCTGCTCGATACTGCTGCCCTTCGTCGCTCCCACCAGGGCCGTGTTGAGATCAACCTTCGAGGGATCGATGCGGACAACGTGAACATCAATTTCGTCGCCGCCCAGACAGCGAATCGAGCGGTACTCCATTCCCGAGCCCAGGCGCGTCCACGAAGTCGAACAACTGCCGTGGGGGCCGTTCTCTTCTTTCTCGAACTCACGTCGGTCACTCGAGCCCGATTGCGCAAGGGATGAGGGAACCGCCAACAGCGTGACTGTGGACCAGAGCAGGGCCGCGAAGCTTAGTTTCATGACGGCGTTCTGTGCACCGCCCATGCCGATGAAACCTCGCACATAGAACTTCGCCAGTGCCCCTCGGGGAAGCTCTGACCATGAACCGTGAGAGAAGCGCCGCCTCAGTCGAAGCAGCGACTCAAGGCAGCAGCCAGATCATCCTGTCTGGTGGGTTTGGAGAGATAGTCGTCCATTCCCGCCGCCATACACTTCTCTCGATCGCCTTCCCAGGCGTGCGCAGTCATGGCGATGATGCGTGTCCGACGATCACCGTTCTCCCGCATACGAATCTTCACCGTAGCTTCGTAGCCGTCCATGGTCGGCATCTGACAATCCATGAGGATGATGTCGTACTGCTTCTTCTTCACGGCCTCGACGGCTTCTGATCCGTCGGAGACAGTATCTGCGGCATATCCGAGCGCCTTGAGCTGCGAGAGGGTGAGTCGCTGATTGAGCGGCTTGTCCTCCGCGATCAGAATACGCGCGCGACGCCGCGTCTCCTCCGGCACGACCCTGGTGGTCCCTGTTCGAACCGGCTCGGCGACCGGCGATGAGGTAAGAAGCTTCTGCGCCATCGCCGCCGTGAGCGCGTCGAAGAGTTCAGATTGATCCACAGGTTTAGTGACGCAGGCGATGATTCCGAGCTGGCGCAGGAGTTCGTGATTCACTTCCTCGCCCAGACCAATGAGCATGATCAACCGCGCCGAGGAGATCGATTTATCTCGGCGGTATTGCGCGGCGAAATCTGCCGCGTCCACGTCTCCGATCTTCCTGGGAAAAATAACGATCGCGTACGGATCACCCATCGCGGCTTCGTTCTGCATCCGCTCGATTCCTTCTTCGACGGTGCGTGAGGGCCTGGGTCTCATCCCGAAGCCGGTGAGGTAATGCGAAATCACTCTGGTGCTGGTTTCACCCTCTCCGAGAATCAACACCCGAGCGCCGGAGAACGAGGCCTTGGCAGCCGAGACGGCCAGGCGTGATGCGGTGCGTTTCTCGAAAGGCACCGTGAACCAGAATGTTGCTCCGGCACCTGGCACTCCGCTGCAGCCGATGATGCCGCCCATCAGATCGACAAGCTTGCGAGCGATGGAAAGCCCCAGACCTACGCCGCTATGCTCGCGGGTGGAACTGGAGTCGGCCTGCGCGAAATTCTCGAACAGCCCGGCCGAATCTTCATTCCTGAAACCAATCCCGCTGTCTTTGACCTCGAAACGGATGAGTTCATGCGAGTCAGTTTCCTTCTCGCGCTTGAGCGTGATGGAGATCCGCCCTTCTGGAGTGAACTTCACGGCGTTGTCGAGAAGGTTCATCACAACCTGCCGGTAGCGCGCCGGGTCGCCACGCAGAACGGTGGGAAGCGTCTCGTCGATGGTGGTGACCAGTTCCAGTTTCTTCTCATCTGCAGCCACACGAATGACGTCGACCACGCGCTTCACTGTGGTGACCAGATCGAAGTCGGCTACGGCCGAGGAGAGCTGGCCAGCTTCGAGCCTGGAAACATGGAGAATATTGTTGAGTAGTGTGAGCAGGGCATCCGAACTGCTCTTCGCGGCCAGGGCCAGTTCCTTCTGCTCATCTGATAGCTGGGAAGAGAGGAGCAGGTCGAGCATGCCAACGATGCCATGCATCGGTGTACGAACCTCGTGTCCAATGTTCGTCAGGAACTGTGACTTCACCCGCGCCGCTTCGAGCGCGGCGTCCCGAGCCTTCGAGAGGTCGACCTCGAGCTTTCGACGCGCCGTGACATCCCGGAAAATCACACGAACGAGTGCGACCTCCCCTTCGATGATTTTCGGGGCGAGTGTGCCTTCGAGGATCATCCGCGTGCCTATGCTGCTGAGAAAGCAGCATTCCACTGGTTTGGACAGACGATCTTCCTGCAGGCTGCCGAGCGTGGCTTCGAGCGCTCCCCGATCCTCGCTGCTCACCAGGTCGAGGAGAGAACTGCGCAGCAGCGCCCCGCGCTCCATGGCGAACCGATCCACCGCAGATTGATTGCAGTGGAAGAGCCTGCCTTGCGGATCGAGCGTGAGGATCAGATCGTCTGCGCTCTCGAAGAGTTCCTGCAGCGGATTGTCAGGCGTCTCCGGGACCGGACCTGCGTCCACTTCAGGCCGCCGGTTCTGGGTCTCGAGTCGCAGCCTCCTCTCCTCGAGTTGAGCCTCGATCTGCGCCGCGACCAGCAGCATCTGCTGCACCTGCATGTCACCGAACTGTCGAACCTGGATATCGTAGATTCCGAGCACTCCCAAAATACTCCCGCCTCGGGCGCGAATAGGAAATCCGGCGAAGAACCGAATCCTCGGTGAAGTCGTGACCAGTGGATTACGCGAGTAACGGGCGTCGATCAGGGTGTCGCCGACGATGACATGACCATTCGACGAGAAGACTGACTCAGAGAACGATACCGAGCGCGGAATCCGGGTCACATTCCAACCGCTCCCGGACTCGATCATCTCCTGATCGCCATCAGGGAATCCGAGCAGACAGACGGGAACCCCTGCGAGCTGCGCAGCAAGGCGCACTGCCGGATCGAAGGAGCCGTTCCTCTGAGTTCCGAGCAGGTCGTAACCCCGCATCAGAAGAGAGTGCTCCACCTCGCCAGCCGTCGATGCGGTCGCGCCTTTCGCCATGCCGTCCTTTTCCTTCACCGTGTGGTCCGCAAGCATAGCGGAAACGCCGTCACATGATCGTCAAAGCCTCCCGTGCGAACCTGAACGCAATGGTCCGGGCGGGCTTACCACGCATCTCTCGTGGCTTACGCAGTTTCGACCCCGCTATGTTTTGCGGCAGACGGTGACGACCGCCCTTCGCTCAGTTTTCCACTTCAGGGGCACTTGCCACGGCTGACCGCACGCCCCGCAGAAGGGGCGAGAAGGCCTCCGGTTCGATCGGCTTTCGGACAATTCCATGCACCACATGCGGCGAGACGGCCGTCCGGCGACCTCTTCGCGACCATTATTTTCGCGGGCGTCCATGTACCAGCGGAAAGTGCTGAATTTTTTGCCCCGCTGGCATTGAACGTAAAACTTCGTCTTTTGCCCTTCGATTCGCTGCAGGCGGCCAACTCGCTCAGTTGATTCCCTTTCCGGACGGCGGAAGAATTGCAGCGAACACTTCACGGCTCTCCTGATTCGAGTCGGAAGGATTCACTCATGCGTGGCAGGCCGGAACTCGAGTTGATGAAGTGATCGTGCGAAGTCAACTCTTTCTCTCCCGGCCTCGCACGATTTTCTCCTGCCGTTTTCCCCGCCTCGTCACGGAAGCTGTATGACGCCCGCTTCATCGGTGCGCAGAGGCCCGATCCTGATCGCCGATGACGACCCTCCCATCCGCGCCCTGCTTCTCGCACTTCTCGGGCGCGAGAATCTAGAGGTCAACGTAGCCTGCGACGGTATCGAAGCAGTGGAGTTGCTGGAGAAACGGGACTACCAGTTGCTGATCCTCGACATCATGATGCCCCGCCTCGATGGCCTCGGCGTCATTCGCCATCTTGCCCAGCGGAAGGGACGAGTTCGACCTCCCATCATCGTAATGACCGCGGCGTCTTCAAAGATTACTGAGAAAATTCCGATCAATGAGGTCGACTGCGTCATCAGTAAACCGTTCAACATCCGCCAACTCGTCGATGCTGTATACAGTGCACTCGACGGCCGCGGCCCGATTGACGCGACCTGAATGCGCGGCCCGGGCATTGCAGCTTTCCCGCTGACGTGATGTTTCGAACGCTACGATCCATCCTTCCGTTTCTTTCGTTGATCGCAGCGTGTGACGTGCAGTCTGCAGTGGTATCAGGGAGAGTCACCGCACGCGGAGTCCCGATCCAACGGGCGCTGATTCGGTTCATCACTCCGGACAGGATTGCGGCCGGCGAATCGGTGACCGACACCACTGGCTCCTTCTCGATCACCCTCGAACCATGGCGCGAAGTCGACCTTCACGTCACGGCAGAGGGTTTTGAATCGTCCGTTACTTCACTCGTAGAGCAACCTTCCTTTTCGCTGACCATCGATCTCAAATCCGTGAAAACGGTAGAGGTCAGAGAAGAGATCGTAGTCTCAGCGCAGACAGTGGCCAGGAGAATCACTGAATCCTCGGCGAGTGTGGCCACGCTCTCGTCGGAAGACCTCGCACGCAGCGCAGCACCGGCACTGGATGAAGTCCTTCGTCAGGTACCTGGGTTCACTCTGTTCCGCAGAACCGGGAGTCGCACTGCCAATCCGACTGCGCAAGGCGTTTCCCTGCGAGGCGTCGGCGCGAGCGGAACGTCACGGGCGCTGGTTCTCGTTGACGGATTTCCGCTCAACGACCCCTTCGGTGGGTGGATCTACTGGGGTCGGATTCCGCGCCTGGAACTGGAACAGGTCGCTGTCATTCGCGGAGGCGGATCGGATCTTCATGGCAACGCGGCCATGGGCGGCGTCATCGATGTGACCACACGGATCGACGACGGTCTGCTCGTGGAAGTCGCGGCCGGCACACTCGAAACGCGGCGAGCGGCGGCGTTCTTTCGGACGAGCAGACAGCAGGCCAGCTTCGGCTTTTCTGGCGAGACGTTCGAGACCATAGGCTACACCCCGATCATCGCGAGTTCCCGCGGCACAATCGACCAGCCGGCAGGATCGCAACACACCTCGATTCGACTCACCGGGACCCTCCAGCCTACGCCGGCCACGAACGTACTCGTTCGCGGAGCCTGGTACGACGAGCAGCGCCAGAACGGGACGCTGCTACAGACCAATGCAACGACACAGCATTCGTTTGACTTTCGCCTGGAGCGGCTCGCGAGAACTTCGCTGCTTGAACTCCGCGCATGGACTTCGACTCAGGACTACACACAGAGTTTCACCACGCCTGCAGCGGATCGTCAGAGCGAAAGAATTTCACGCCTTCAGTCCGTTCCATCGAGGGCCGCGGGACTGATCACGACATGGTCCGCGGTGGCGGCAGAACACAGCTTGCTGGTGACTGCCGAGTTGCGGGAAGTCGAAGGGTCGAGCAACGAGGTGATCCCCACCACACGTCCGCTGGTCATGGTTCGCAACGGTGGAACTCAACAGGTCGCTGCTCTGGCCATTGAAGATCTCTGGTCGCTCACCGCGCGTCTCACCATGGTGGCCGGGTTGCGGTACGACCATATCCTGAACCGGCCTACAGTTGACAGCATGAACGGGCCGAGCCCCGCCACATCAGAGGGGAGGCACGAGGCGCTCAGTCCGCGACTGGCGATGACCTACCGGCACTCGCCTCGACTATCGATGCGGGCGAGCGCTTATCAGGCCTTTCGTGCCGCGACTCTGAATGAGCTGTACAGGCCTTTCCGGGTAGGCGATGTGCTCACACTCGCCAACGATGGGCTCGAGCCGGAGAGACTGACGGGAGTCGAACTCGGCGCGCAACTCCACGGCCCACTGACCGGCCGACTCACGCTGTTTCAAACCACGACCGACGACGCCATCGGAAACTTCACGTTGAGCACCACACCGGCACTGATCACTCGCCGGCGACAGAATCTGGCGACTACGAGATCCCGCGGAATCGAGCTGGAGCTTGAACGCAATCTCTCGCCAGGACTCCGCCTTTCTACTGGATATCTGCTGGTCGACGCAGAGATTACTGAGGATGCTGAGGGTATGAGCGAAGGCCGGACGCTGCCTCAAACTCCGCGCAATCAACTCTCGACGACCGTCACCTTCTCCCCTACCAGGAACAGCTCAATCTCGCTTTTCTCGAGATGGAGCTCCTCCCAATTCGACGATGACAGGAATCAGTTTCAGCTCGACTCAGCGACCCTCTTCGATGTTTCTTTCAGGAGCGTGCTCACGAGGACTGTTGAATTGGTAGCGTCGGTCGAGAATCTCACCGATGAGCGCTACGAAGTCTCACGGACGCAGCTGCAATCGCTGGGATCGCCGCGCAGCTGGGAAATCGGATTCAGATTCCGGGATTGAGCTGTTGAGCGCCGGTCTCCGGGACTGCGTGCAGATTCGCCTCGGAAATCATCCGGCTTCATGCTTGCAACCTCCCCAAAACCTTGCATGCACAGGACAGCAATTCAGGCAGCCTTCGCTGTCGGCATCGATTCGGGACTGCTCATGCTGCGACAGATCGTCGTGGCCGCGGCCCGGGTCTCGGATGACGACCTGCGTGAGATCTTCTGGACCGCTGACCTTTCATCCGGAGCGCTGACTTCGAGCGACCCGCAGCTTTCCCTGCTGGAAGAGTTTCTCAGCGAGCACATCGACTCCGGCCGGCCCCTGACCCTCCATCCACTCGACACGGAGGCAACCGAGAATTTCTATCGCTCCCAAAGGGAAGGTCGAAGAGCGGCTCATGAGTATCGGGTGGTGACCACGACCGGCGTCATCTGGCTGTGCGAGCGGACTTTCCCACCAGGGCAGGCCGGGAACTTCTCGAAGCTATCCGGACTGATCGAGAACATCACCCTTCGAAAGCGCACAGAATCCATCCTCGTTCAGCGTACGCAGTCGCTGGGCCTTCTCGACGAAGTGAACAGGCTCCTTTCCGCTGAACTCGAACTCGAGAAAGTGACCAGGGCAGTGGTCGACGCTGGAAAGGATCTGCTCGAGGCTGATGCGGGTGCATTCTTTTACAGAAATGTGGAATCTCCGGAAAATCCTCGTCTCCAGTTCACAGTCTCCGGTGATCGTGCCAGCGAAGTTTCCGAGTGGACCGAAAGCCCGGGAACGGAGGCGCTCGACGCATGTCCGTCCACGAACATGGATGGCGCTGATTCGTGGTCTCGTGACGACGCATTCGGAAGCTGGTTCAAGACGAACAATCTCGGCTTCCACGCCTACATCTCCATGCCGGTGCTCTCGAGGTTCGGAGTCAAGCTCGGCTGCCTCTCCTTCATTCGCGAGAGAGATGAAAGTTTTACAGAAGAGTCGACAGAGGTTTTGCTCCGGCTCACGGCGCAGGCCGCAATCGCCATGGAGAACGCCGGTCTCTATCAGGCTGCGCAGCGGGCCCGGGAAGCCGTCGAACTGCGCGAGAGCCGTTACCGTTCTCTCGTGGTCGCCTCGGCGCAGGCGGTCTGGACCACCGACGCATCAGGCCTGGTGATCGACGACGCTCCAGCCTGGCGCATGATCACAGGGATCAGTCGGGATGAAATGCGATGCGAGGGATGGCTGCAATCAGTGCACCCGGATGATCGAGAGGCGATGGCAGCCGCATGGAGACACAGCGTCGCCACGCGCGAGCATTTCGACTTTGAGCACCGGCTGCGGCTTCCGGACGGGTCATACCGCTGGTACCACGCGCGCGGGGTGCCGGTTCTGAGCGCGGGAGGCGAAGTACGTGAGTGGATCGGCACCACCACAGACATCCAGGCCCAGAGAAAATCCCGACTGGCAACGAGGTTCATCGCAGAAGCGAGTGCACTGCTGGCCTCCTCGCTCGACTACCCGACCACGCTCAGCTCACTCGCAGATCTCATCGTGCCCGAGCGCGCAGACTTCTGCGTAATCGATATGGTGGTCGACTCGGACTCTCTCTTCGAAAGCCTCAAGATTTCTCACATCGACCCGAAAAAAGTCAGCCTCGTAAATCGTCTGAGATCGGAATTTCCGATGGAACCCGAACACGATCCTGTCGCGCAGGTCATCCGGTCAGGAGAACCGATTCTCGTTTCCAGGGTCACCGACGAGATGATTCGAGAAATGGCCACCAGCGAAGAACACTATCAGCTCATCAGCGAGCTTGAGCTACGTTCCTGGATGATCGTCCCAATGCGTATCCGCGACAAGATCCTCGGGGCCATCACCATGGTCACTGCCGAGTCGGGAACCTTCTTCGACGAGGCCGATCTCGCACTTGCCCTCGACCTGGCCAGTCGAGCTTCGACAGCAATCGAGAATTCCGTGCTGTACACCCAGGCGCAGGAAGCCAACCGCGGAAAGGATGAGTTCCTGGCGACGCTATCGCACGAATTGCGCACACCAATGACGGCGATTCTGGGCTGGTCGCGGATGCTGCGCATGGGCGGCCTCGACGAAGAAACGGTGACGCTGGCCATCGAAACCATCGAGAGCAGCGCGAACGCGCAGGCGTTGCTGATCGAAGATATCCTCGACGTTTCGCGCATCATCACCGGCAAGATTCCGCTGGAGATCGCCTCGGTCGACCTCAACGCGATTCTCGCATCCTCAGTGGATACCGTCCGTCTGGCCGCGGAAGCGAAGACGATCCAG
>JBKJUK010000328.1:0-13533 GCA_046590705.1 Thermoanaerobaculia bacterium | reverse complement strand
GACCGAGCGGTGCTCGAAAATCGGCGCCTTCACCTGCACCAATGGCCACGGGAATCATTCCGGCGATGAGGGCGACGGTGGTCATGAGAATCGGTCGAAGCCTCACTCGTCCCGCTTCGATCAGAGCCTCACGCAGCGGCATTCCGCCTTCGTGACTGGTCTTGGCAAAGTCGATCAGCAGAATGGCGTTCTTGGCCACGATGCCCATGAGCAACATCACTCCGATGAGACTCATGATGTTGAGCGTATCGCCAGTGATAATCAGCGCAAGCACCACCCCTATGAGAGATAGAGGCAGTGACAACAGAATAGCGAGGGGATCAAGGAACGATCCAAACTGAACCACGAGAATGAAGTACATCAGCATGACCGCCAGTCCCAGCGCCGCAAAAATGTTTCCAAACACCTCGCCCTGATCTTTGACCTCGCCGCCCTGCGTCACGACCACGCCGGGAGGGAGCTGCAGCTTTGCCAGCATGACGTTCACGTCGGCGGAGACTTCGCTGAGCGAACGACTCTCGATATTCGCGCCGACCGTGATCACCTTGTCGCGATTGAGATGGTCGATCTGCGCAGGTCCGAGAGTCGGTCGAATCGTTGCGATCTGGCCGAGCGGGATCGTGGAAGGCCCGCTGGCAACCATGTCCTCGGCTCTCTGCCCTCCGTTGATGGCCAGAGGTAGATTTTGAAGGTTAGACGTGCGAAGGCGCGATTCAGGAGCGAGCCGCACGGTCACGTCACGTGTTTTTCCCGACGGATCGACCCAGTCTCCGGCGTCAACTCCCGCAAATGACGGACGCAGCGACTGCGCGATCTGCGCAGCTGAAAGATTCATTGAACCTGCCAGGCCGCGATTGAGCTCGACCTCGAGTTCCGGCTTCTGACCTCTCGTCGACAGACCAATGTCAGTGGCTCCTTCGATCTTCATGAGCCGGGTCATGATGGTGCTGGCCGCGGTATTGATTGCTTCAGTCTCCGCGCCGCGAACCTGAATCGCCAGCTGCTTGCCGCCACCACCGGGACCTTCGTTCGAGATATAGGCCGTTACTCCTCCGACACTCTTCACCTCTCTGCGAAGTCTCGCGGTCATCTGCTGCTGAGAGATCTCCCGCTCCGACTTCGGTATGAGCTTCACGAAGACACTCCCCGCATCCACACTTCCCGAACCATCCGTACTTCCGATCGAGGCATAGGTGTACCTGACCTCCGGGTGACGTCTGGCCAGCGCAGCGACCTCCTCAGCTTTGATCCGTGTGTACTGCAGACTCGAACCTGGAGGAGTCTCGATGGAGATATTGAGTTCACTGTCGTCACTCTCCGGAACGAATCCACCACCACCGAAGGCCATCTGCAGAGCGATCGCGCCGACGAACGAGGCCGCCGCGATGGCGATCATCCACCAGCGATGATCGAGCGCCCAGCCGATCACACTCCGGTAGTGCTCGGCCATGCCATCGAACCAGAGATTGAAGGTGTCGAGTTTGCGGGTGATGAATCCTCGGCGCACATGCGATTCCTTTTCCGGATCGGGCCAATAGGCGGAAAGCATGGGATCCAGCGAAAATGAAACGAACAACGAGACCAGTACGGCGAAGGCGATGGTCAGGGCGAAGGGTTTGAACCACTGACCGGCGATCCCGTCCATGAAGGCAACCGGAACGAAGACCGCCACAATCGAAAGCGTCGTGGCAGTGACGGCCAGCCCGATTTCGTCGGTTCCCCGGTGCGAGGCTGTGACATGGTCTGCGCCCATCTCGATGTGACGCACGATGTTCTCGCGTACCACGATGGCGTCGTCGATGAGAATTCCGATGGCCAGTGAAAGGCCAAGCAGTGACATCGTATTCAAGGTGAAACCGAAGCCCCAGACCGCGGCAAATGCGGCGATCACTGAGACCGGCAGCGCCAGCCCGGTGATGACCGTCGATCTCCAGGAATTCAGAAATACGAAAACGACCAGGATGGTGAGAATGGCTCCTTGGACCAACGCCTCTTCGACGTTTCGCACCGAGTTGTAGACGCGTTCACCCGCGTCACGAACTACCTTCACTTCGACGCCCTTCGGAAGCGTCTTCTGCACTTTCACCAGCGCCGCTTTCACATCTTCCGATACCTGAGTGGTGCTTGATCCCTTGGCTTTGGTGATCTCAATGCCGACCGCCGGAACTCCGTTGTACAAAGCCGCGCTCCGCTGCTCTGCCGTCCCGTCGGTCACGTCCGCGACTTCACCCAGCCGTATGATTCTCCCACCGCGATTGACGACCGGAATCAGCCTGAACTCTTCAGGCGTTTCAAGGCGTCCTTTCAACCGGATTGACTGCTCCTCGAGTGCACCAGTGATCCGCCCGACAGGTGCGGAGAGATTCTGGGTCTGCACGGCCTGAACGATCTGTGCGACGGTGACCCCTACTGCCGCCAGATCACGTGGTCGTGCATTGATCGAGATCTCACGGTCGACATTTCCGACGACCGTGACCTGGGCCACGCCACTGATGCTGCGAAGTTCCCGGGTCACACCTGGATCTGCAATCAGGGTCAGTTCGGCTGGCGTTTTCACCGAGGACGCAAGGACCAGGGAAACAATCGGAAAGTCGTTCGGATCAAACTTGCGAATGATCGGTTCCTTCATCTCTGACGGAAGCCGATCGCGGATGGCCGAGATCGCGTCGCGGACTTCCTGTGATGCACGATCCGAATCTTTGCTGAATTCGAACTCGACGATGACTTGTGCGAATCCATCGATTGACTTCGAGGTGATCTGATCGACTCCCGAAATGGCGTTGAATTCTTCTTCGAGACGATCAACCACATCGCGCTCTACCTGCGCAGGTGACGCTCCCGGATAGGGGATTCCGACGAAGACGACTGGTGCCGCAATGTCCGGAAACTCATCGACCTCGAGCTTGAGCAGCGCGTAGAGGCCGAAAACGACCAGGATCAGCATAGCCACAACGGTGATGACCGGCTTCTTGATCGCAGTGTCTGAAATGATCATCGAACCACTCCAGCGACGGAGGCTTTAGCGACGACTCTGACCGCAGTGCCCGGAGTGAGGCGCTGAGCTGCGCCGATGAGAAGAATGTCTCCGGAGTTCACACCGCGCACGATCTCGGCACGATCCGCAGACTCGTCAGTGACTCCGAGTCCGACTTCCACGCGCTCGACCTTTCCGTTCGTGACACGAAGGACAGCTGGTGCGCCCATTCGCCTGTCGATCGCATCGAGCGGTACCACGATGCCCTGCGAACTCTGCGAAGCGACACGCCCCTCTGCATAAAGACCGCTCACCAGGACGTTCTCACGGTTGGGAAGGGCCGCGTAGACCCGCACCTGCCGCGTTGCTGGATCGGCGATCGGATTGATGCGGTTGATGGTTCCAGTGAAGGTTCTGCCACTGTATCCGGTCACGCTGAATTCGACGGGCGAACCAATCTGCACCATGCCTAGTGTTTCCGCCGGCACCGCTGCTTCGAGTTCGAGATCAGCAGGATCTACCACCATGAACAGTGCGCTTCCCGGCTGCACGATGTCGCCGACAGAAATCATTTTCTCGCTGACCACTCCGCCCAGCTTGGTGCGCACCTCGGTGTAGGCCAGCTGCTCACGGGAGGAAGCCGATTGCCCTCTGGCCTGCGCAACCATGGACCGGGCCGTGCTCACATTCTGGCGGGCCATGTCGAGTTCACGTCGCGAAACGATCCCGGCACGGGAGAGCTCCTGTTGCCTTGCTTCTTCACGCTGCGCGATCGCCAGTGAAGCCTCGGCGCTACTCAGCGCCGACAGCGAAGATTGCCGGACGTCGCGGAGGGCTCCATCGTCGATGGTCGCCAGAAGCGCACCACTGCCAACGCGATCACCCTGGCGAACGAGCGTGCGCAATATGGTGCCCGGAATCTGCGCGCGTACGGTCGCCTCTCTGGTGGCTCGCAGTGTCCCGGATAGCGTCGGGCCAGTACGAATGGCAGAGGACGTTGCTGTGATGACGTCGGCAGGACCGAGCGTGATCACCGCAGGTGCCGCGGCTGCTGCCTCCGGTTTATCTCCCTTGCAGCCGCTCAGGCTGAGCGCCAGGAAAGTCGCTGTGCAGACTACTGTCGTTCGAAGCGAGTTCAATCAAATCCTCCGGCCGTCAGGCCTTTCTGACCGGACGCGGGCGCGCCGGAATCTTCTTTGCGAGCGGTTTTGACCCACTGGCTGTGCGTTGCTTCCACTGGTCTGCGTCGAATCCTATGGCGCGAAGGAACATCGTCGCGTAGAGACTCTGTGCTTTCTTGATGGATGAGGGGAGGTTCTCGGGGCAGACGTCTCTCCAGAGCACGTCCAGGAAAATGGCGCCTCGAAGCAGCTGGATGGCCGCCTTCGAGTCAACACTCTTCTCGACCGCTCCAAGATGTTTCAACCTCGCCATGTACTCGGCCAGACCTCCCGTGGCAGTGAAAGTCGGCGCCGCGCGAACGCAGGAGAGCATCTCCGGGTATTGCCGAAGTTCGCTCATGAACCGACTGATGAGCGCTCGTTCTACGCTGAGGTGCTCCATCTGCTCGCGACACCAGCGCTCGAGTTCCCGAACCGGATCCACAGGCACCTCGGGAAGCGAATCCGCGAACACCGCCTCAGCGCGGGATCGTACGGCCGCTTCGATGAGCGAGGCCTTCGATCCAAAGTGACGGAACAGAGTGACCTCGTTCACGCCGGCAGCTTCGGCAATCATGCGAGTGGTGGTCGCTCGAAAGCCATGCTGCGCGTAAAGGTCGGCGGCCGATTTCAGAATGTCATCTCGAAGAGTCATTGGCAGTGCAAGTACTCACTTGCATGCAGAGAGTACGATGAAAGGTCGGAAAAGGTTGTTACAGCTCGGTTTCTATAGTGCCTGAGTGATGTAATCCGCTTTCTCACAGGATTTCGTCGAAGACGTCGAGAGCGGTTTGGATGGAAGGCGCAGGGCCCTCTTATCGATGAGGTATGAACGATACTTCTGTTGAGAAATGAAAAGTTCGTGCAACGTATAGAGGTCGTGAAATTAAAATCAGGCCTGTCTTATCCGCCGGAAATCTGTTAGAAATTGTCCTTACAAAAAATCGAGTTGCCCGCCCTTCGTGGAGGAGAAAGCAATGTTCAGGTCGCGTCAGACTTCCAGTCTCTGGAAAACGTTTCAAATCGCTCTCGTCATGATCCTGCTGTCAGCGACCGCAGGTCTGGCGCAGGTCACCACTGGTAATCTCGCCGGTAGCGTTACCGCGCGTCTGGACCGGGCCGCCCTCCCCGGAGTCACCGTCGAGGCAGTGCACGTGCCGACGGGCACGCGCTACATCGCGGTCACCGGCGAAAATGGCCGGTACGTCATTGCGAACGTGCGGGTTGGAGGACCTTATACCGTTTCCGCCAACCTCGAGGGATTCAGAGCTGGGCAGACCACCGGAATCCAGGTAGGCCTCGGCTCGACCACCGAAGCCCCTCTGAGTCTGCAGTTGACCGCGGTGAGTGAGTCGATCACTGTCACAGCGGCTGCTCCTGTCATCGACATGACCCGTGCAGGCTCGACGTCATCCGTTACGACGCAACAGCTCGAGTCACTTCCGACGGTGAACCGCAGCCTTCAGGACTTCGCACGCACCAACCCCTACTTCAGCGTCGACTCGAGCGATTCGTCGTCGACCAGGATGAATGTTGCTGGCAAGAACAACCGGTACAACAACATTCAGATCGACGGAGCGGTCAACAACGATCTGTTCGGTCTCTCCGACACCGGAACGCCCGGCGGGCAGACTGACGCGCAGCCGATCTCACTCGACGCCATCGAGCAGCTTCAACTGATGGTTTCACCCTTCGATGTGCGTCAGGGTGGCTTCACCGGCGGAGGCATCAACGCCGTCACTCGCTCCGGAACGAACGCCTTCAGCGGCTCGGTCTTCTACTCGCAGCGTAATGAGGCGCTCGTCGGCGATGGGCCATTCAACCGCCCGATCAGCAAATTCGATCAGAGCCAGCTCGGCGGACGTCTCGGCGGGCCGATCCTTCGCGACAAACTGTTCTTCTTCTTCAGCGGAGAGACGAACCAGAAGGAGCAGCCGACTGACGTTTCCGCTGACGGATCGACCGGTACCGTGTTCAACCGCCCGCAGGATGCCGAGCGCCTTCGCAGTTTCCTGATGAATCGATATGGCTACGACCCCGGCTCACTGGGTGACTTCCCGGGTCAGACCGACAGCGACCTCGCTTTCCTTCGTTTCGACTGGAACGTGAATAACAGCAACAACCTGACCCTGCGTCACAACTACGTGGATGCCATACGTGACGTGATCAGCGATCGCTCGACCACGCGCTTCCGCTTCCCGAACGCGATCTACACAATTGCAGACGAGACCAATTCCACTGTGCTGCAGTTGAACAGCGTCTTCGGCGGGGCATCGTTCAACGAAGCACGTGTTGGACTCCAGACCATCCGCGACAAGCGTACAACCCCCTCGATTTTTCCGAGTGTTGAAATCGGAGGCACGGGACCCCGGAACGGCGCCCTGCAAATCGGCACGGAACGCTTCTCGGGGGCCAACGCACTCGACCAGGACATCCTCGAGGTTACCGACGACTTCACGTTCGTGCGCGGTGGACACACCGTCACCATCGGCACCCATAACGAATTCTTCGAGTTCAAGAATCTCTTTCTCTCGGATTTTTACGGCTACTACTACTTCCCGACACTCGATGCATTCGAGGCCGGAACACCAAGCGAGTACCGGATCAGCTTCGCGAACGGCAGCGACCCCCGTCGCCCCACGAGCTTCGAAGCGGGGCAGTATGGCCTCTACATCAATGACCAGTGGCGTCTCAGCGACAAGCTGACGCTGACGCTCGGCGTTCGCGGAGACAAGCCGACCTTCGGCGACACACCCTCGTTCAATCCTGTCGTGCAGAACGCCATCGGCTTCAGCACTGCCGAGATCGTCAGCGAAGACGTGGTGTTCTCGCCACGTATAGGATTCAACTGGGATCCGACCGGTGCAGGCCGGCAGCAGTTGCGCGGCGGAATTGGCGTATTCACCGGCCGCACGCCGTACGTCTGGATTTCCAACGCCTACGGCAATACAGGTGTCGAGTCGAGGGCACTCAGCTGCATTGCGCCGCGCTGTACGCCTCCCGCCTTTTCGGCTGATCCACTAGCACAGCCGCGCAATGTCGGTGCCGGCGGAACGCTTTCAGTCGATCTCGTCGATCCGGATTTCGAATTTCCTCGACTGCTTCGTGGAACGCTCGGCTACGATCGTGAGCTCTTCTGGGGCATCCGCGGAACTGCCGAAGCTGTCGTTTCTCAGACCCAGAGTGACGTCTTTTACCTCAACGTAAACCGTGTGCAGACTGGCACCAGCCCACTCGACGGCCGGCCGACCTACTCGTCAGTCAGCCGCGATCTGGGCGATGCGGTTCTTCTCACCAACACCGATGAGGGGCAGGAACTGATCGGTACGTTGCAGCTGGTGCGGCAGGTCTCCGACCGCTGGGCATTTTCCTCGTCGTATACATACCAGGACACCGAGTCAGCATTCGACGCGACCTCCAGCAGAGCGATCTCCAACTTCCAGTTCCGGCACACGCAAGGCAACATCTTCGAAGAGGAGATCGGGCGATCTGCCTTCGAGATCGAGAATCGATTCACCGGCTCGGTCTCATACAACTTTGCCGCACTTGGGCTGCGTCACTCGACTGGTCTGTTCTACAACGCGCAGTCCGGACGGCCGTACTCACTCCTGATGGGTGGGGACCCGAACCGCGACGGATTCACGACCAACGATCTCCTGTACGTCCCGTCAGGCGAGGGTTCGATCATCCTCCGGAACTCCTCCGGAGCAGTGATCCCGTACTCGACGCTTGCGACCTTCCTCCAGAGCGCAGGCGTCGACCCGAGTGCAGGTCGAATCCTCGACCGTTACGAGTTGAACGAGCCCTGGTCACGCCAGCTCGACTTTCATTACGAGCTCGGCCTGCCGATTCGCTCTGTGACCTCGAACATTACCCTCGACCTGCAGAACCTACTGAATTTGATCGATGAAGAGTTTGGTGTAGTCAAGTTCGTGTCGAACCAGAACTACACCCCTGTACGGTACGTCGGACAGGACACGGCCACAGGCAAGGCGATCTATCAGGAGAGCTTCAGTGGCGCACTGACTCCTGGACGGCAGCTGAACACCGCCGACACCCGCTCGCGCTGGCAGGCGCGCGTAGGAGTGCGAGTCAGCTTCTAACAAATCAAAGCAGTAACCAACAAAAGCCGGGAGCGACTGCTCCCGGCTTTTTCTTTTTGCGTTGTTATCGTCGGTAGATGACAACGATGGCCCGAGCCGGTTTCCGAGCTTTCTTCAATCGGCAACCGATTCCGTCTCGTACTCCAATCTCAGGCGCTCGTCTTTCTCCCGCCAGATCTGCTGGATCCACTTTTTGAAACCGTCTCGTGTCGAGCCTCTTTCGCAGATCGCGTCGGTCATGTATTCGGCAGGGATGGGCAGCTGCCGCACCGAGATTTTCACGAAGCGAACGCTGTTGGTGAGGACATCCCACATGCTGATGTTCTCCCGAGGGTAGGAGATGGTCACGTCGAGAAGGCTGGTGAGTTGATCCCGGAAGCTGGCCACAACGTAGCTGATTCCACCTGTCCTTGGTCGGAGGAGTCGTTGAAAAGGGGAGTTCTGAAGCTTCCGTTTTTTTTTCGTGAATCTCGTGCCCTCGATGAAGTTCAGAATCGTGACCGGAAAATCGGCGTACCTGCGACACATCTCCCGGGTCGTCTTCAGATCGGTGCCCCGCTTTTCCGGATGCCTCGCGAGATACGCCGATGAGTAACGTTTCATGAACGGGAACTCGAGTCCCCAGGCGGCCTGGCCGACGATGGGAAGCCAGATCAACTCCTGCTTGAGAAAGAAGCGGATGAAGGGAATCCTCGCTGAGAATGCGCGGTGCAGCGCCAGGATGTCGGTCCAGGTGGAGTGATTGGAAATGATCAGATAGTTCCTGTCCCGGGAGAGTCCGTCCGCTCCTTCGATTCGGAATTCGATGTCGAGCATTCCTTCGAGGATTCCGCTGTTGAAGATGCTCCATCGTTCGGCGCTCCAGGCGACTCCGAGAATGGTGCGAATACGCCAGGGGCCGCGGGGCAGGAGAAGCTTGAGCAGTGACAGGCTGAGAACAGGGATTCCCCAGAAAGCGAGATTCATGAGCAGCATCGAGAGCGTCAGCGCGCCACGCAACTGGTTCAGCAGAAACATCGAACGTGAAACATACACGAAGTGACCAGGTTTCACTTCAATCTACGGGTGGTCTCGAGTTCGGCGGCTGAGGGTGCGAAGTCTTTCGGCAGATAGCACTGCATTCCGCAGGACACCAGGCCGGCTGCTTCGAATCTGCGGCGGTACCAGTCGCCGTTGCGCCGCTTCCATCCAGTGAGATCGCCGCGTGGAGCGTCTTCGATGGTCATCACTTCCAGATAGAGAAGTCCGGAAGCCAGCGCGAGCATGGAGTCGAGCCCGCGAAGCAACTCGGCCTCCTCGACGTAGTGCAGTACGTCGGAGCAGACGATCAGGTCGAATTGTGCTCGCTCGACCAGAGTGTCGAGGTCACCCACGGATCCATGTCGAATGTTCCGACGCGCTCCGAACCGCTGCACTGCGTACTCGCTCGAATCGATCCCGAGGTAGCTGGCCCTGGGCCGCAGTCGCGCGAGAATTGGCTGCCATGGAGCCTCTCCGCAACCGACATCGAGAACTGCACGAGTGGGAGACTCGAACAAGTACTCGGCGACGCCGAGAACCATCAGGACTTTCCGCTGAAGCGCGGCCGGGGAAGTGACACGGTTGCGGTTGTTGCGGTACCAGCGGTCGAAGTACTCGCGGTCATACTGTTTCGGCATCTGCCGCAGTCTAGCCGACGAGCCTTCTCGCAGCATCCAGTAGGGGCGCGTTGCGCGCGCCCGCTCTCCGGCGTCTTCACCCATTCGAAACGAAAGAGAAGAGAAGGCCTCCTGCTGCGAAGGCCTTCTCCTCCTGATTTCGATCACTGAAACGCCTACGAATTGCTGCTGGAAGAGCCCGAAGCCTTACCACCGGAACGACTACGCTTGGCTGATCCGCTACGCGAACGAGAAGTCGTGCTGCCCGTCTTGCGGGACGAACCAGCGCTAGCCGAAGCCGCCTTACGCGGGCTGGCAACTTTTCGTGAAGGCGACTTGCGAGACGATGTACCGCCTGACTTCGAACTTTTCGAAGAAGTCTTCTTGCTTCGAGTGCCGGAGGAACTTTTTTTGTCGTCGCCGCGAGTCAGAGCTGCTGTGAGAAAACCTGCTCCGAGTAGCAGACCGGCCAGTCCGCTGATTACCGCACCTGGGTTCTCTTTTGCGTACGACTTCGCTTTCGCGAGCTGCTCGTTAACATATGTGCGAGCCTTGTCCAGAGCTTCGCCAGCCTCTTCGAGTGACGTCTCGACCGATCCGGCTGCGGCATTGATTCCGACGCTGCGAAAGAGCTCTTCATTACTGCGATTGCTGCTGTCGCCGCCAGCATTCTTCGTTCCGCCGCTGGTGGCCTTGCTACGATTCTGAGCTTTCTTGCTTGCCATTGTTTTTCTCCTTACTGAAGTACGGGTTCATTGTGTGCGAGGAGAGTGCCAGCCTGACGCTTGAAGCAAGCAGAGAGCGAAATGCAGGGCTGGTTTCCGTTTTCACGATCTGCATTGCGTTCACTGATTTCCTCATCCCTGTCACAACGCTGCAGTTCAACTGGTCAGCTTCAGCGACGTCATTCCGATGAGCCGCGTGATCGGCCTCGTTTCGAAGCCTGGAGTGCGAAGAGGAATCTCCGATCCGCGCCGACGCGCTTTTCCCTACCTCAGCGCGGCGCGGAACGGAGATTCCTCTTCGCACGACAAGCGTCCTGGAATGGCACTGGATGGCCTGCTCATCGGAATGACGGCCGCACTTGGATACCGCACCCATGCAGACGGGAAACGAGAGCGGCGAAATCCGCTGGTATCGGGTGAACTCTTTCGAGACATGAGTTTCGAAATAGTGCATATTCTCATTTCGGAGGTCGATCAACATGCGTTCGACTATGGCGTTACTTCTGAGCTGTCTCTTCCTTTCTGCCTGCGCGAGCAGTGCGCCGTCACCCGGTGGCACCGGTTCACCTGCAGTCGCTGAAGCACTCGACCTCTGGCACACGGCCGCCTCGCGCGCCGACGAGCAGGGATACTTCGACCTGATGACCGAAGACGCGGTATTTCTTGGCACCGACGCCAGCGAGCGGTGGAACAAAGCTGCCTTCCGTTCCTATGCACATCCGCACTTCGCGAAAGGGAAGGGGTGGACCTTCACTCCCCGTAATCGAAATGTTCAGTTCGCAGAGAATGGGCGGACGGCATGGTTCGACGAGATGCTCGACAGCAGCAAATACGGCGTCTGTCGCGGTACAGGTGTTCTGGTGCTGACCCGCGACGGCTGGAAGATCCAGCAGTATCACCTCACCATTCCCATCCCGAACGATCTCGCGGACGAATTTGTGGCCAGGATTCGGAAGGCTCCCTGAGAGGTACGAGTTTCAGAAACAAATGCTACAAGGATTCTGCGACGAAATTAGCCCGCATTCTCATACGCCGTCGTGTCGCGCGCAACCGGGGCGTCATCGCGAGTGGGGAATCGGCGCGCGACGCCTGTTTTTACAGACATGAACGGGTTGTTCCTCGCAGCGAGTAGTCGCCGAGAATCGTAAGTATCGCTCCTGCAACCAACACACGGAGCCCCGGTGGGGCGGCATCTCTTTAGCCACGGCCGTAAGGCCGTGGACCGCGCATCGCGACGAATTCAAGAGTCCCGAAGGGGCGGCATCGCGACCTCCGTTCAACCTCCCCGTCGTTGTTATCCGACTACTCAGGTTGGCGAATAGTTCTCGACGAATTCGCTTCAGCCGTTTTCGAGAACAGCGACTCACTAAATTGAACATTCTCTGCGCGATGATCTGCGGAGCATCACAGCACAGACTAGCTTGCACGGAAGTCGCGATGCCGCCCCTTCGGGGCTCGGAATCATCGTCGTAACGATTCGAGACCCCAAGGCCTCACGGCCTGGGCTATTTCGATGCCGGGCCTCCGGCCCTCAAAGGCAGCCCTCGCAACGATCATCAGAAACCCGTTCATTAGAAGCGATCTTCGCACAGTGAGCGCGGTGGAAATGACGATCGCGATCCCTTGGCGCAGATCCTCAGTCGCATCGTCAGCCTCTTACCCGAGAATTGAACGTCGTGCTCGTTCGGAATGACATCGCAGGAGTGTGAGAAATTTGGGCTAAGATGATCAGCAGCGGATTCATCACGTTTCTCTCCCTTGATCGGGTGGTCCGCTACGAAAGACCGTTCTGTCTTTCCGGACATGCAAATCGCGAGGTGAATTCTTAATGTCGTGGGCCCTCAGGTTCTACAGGTCTGCCGTCGGCAAGAAGTATCTGATGGCCATCACCGGCATCATGCTCTTCGGTTTCGTACTGATTCACATGCTCGGCAATCTGAAGCTGTACATGGGAGCCGAGGCGCTGGATCACTATGGAGAGTGGCTCCGGGAACTCGGCCAGCCGGCTCTTCCTCATGAAGCGGCTCTCTGGATCGCCCGCATCGGGCTGCTGCTGGCCACAGTGGTTCACATCACCTGCGCCACGCAGCTGACTTTGATGAATCGCCGTGCACGCCCTGTCGGCTACAGCCACCCGCGTTACGTACAGGCCAGTTACGCTTCACGCACCATGCGCTGGGGCGGGGTGATCGTGCTGCTTTTCATCATTTACCACCTGTTGCACATCACGCTCGGCTACGTTCATCCCGACTTTCAGCCGGGCCATCCGTATCACAACCTGGTGATCGGATTTCAAAACATCTTCGTAAGTCTCTTTTACATTCTCGCCAACATCGCTCTCGGGTTTCACCTCTCGCACGGACTGTGGAGTCTGTTTCAGTCGATGGGTTGGAATCATCCGAAGTTCAACAGCCTCAGACGTCACTTCGCGCACACCTTCGCGATCGTGGTCACGCTCGGCAATCTCTCTTTCCCCATCGCCGTCCTGACCGGACTGGTTCGCTGATGATTCGAGTTCACAAGGAGCAACCCCACGCATGGAACTGAAGTCGAACATTCCGGACGGGCCGCTCGCGCAGAAGTGGGACAAAGCGCGATTCGAATACAAGCTCGTCAACCCGAACAACAAACGTAAATTCGATGTGATCGTGGTCGGTGCCGGTCTGGCCGGCGCGGCCGCAGCGGCGACGATGGCCGAACTCGGTTACAACGTGAAGTGCTTCGTCTATCACGACTCGCCGCGCCGCGCGCACAGCATCGCCGCGCAGGGCGGGATCAACGCCGCGAAAAATTACCGCAACGACGGTGACAGTGCCTTTCGCCTCTTCTACGACACCATCAAAGGCGGCGATTTCCGCTCGCGCGAGGCGAACGTTTATCGGCTCGCCGAAGTGAGCAATCTGATCATCGATCAATGCGTCGAACAGGGCGTGC
>JBKJUK010000182.1:0-16900 GCA_046590705.1 Thermoanaerobaculia bacterium | reverse complement strand
GTGGTCAACGTTGGCGAAGCCTCGATTGTGATCGCATGCTCTTCACCCCATCGCGCGGACGCGTTCGAGGCCTGCCGGCTGGCCATCGACTCGATCAAGTTGACCGTCCCCATCTGGAAGAAAGAGAAAGGACCAGGCGGCGAAGAGTGGCAGGGCTGGCAATGGCAGTAGTCGCGCATCCCTGGAGCGAGGAAACAGCATGAACGTCCGAATTTTGCTCGCTCCGAATCCGTCGGCCTTCACGCTGGATGGGACCAGAACGTACCTGCTGGGTACGGACGTGGTGATCGACCCAGGTCCGGCCATGGAGACGCACGTCGAGCGCATCCTCGAGGAGCAGCCGGAACTCACCACTATTTTCGTCACCCACCGTCACTCTGATCACGCGCCAGCAGCATCGTTGATCAAGGCGAGGAGACAGAACATTCGGATCATCGCTCCCGCCGGCGCAATGGATGCGCAGTTCATCGATGACCTGCTGATTGACGGAGCCTGTTACGAAACCGCATCGACCACCATCTGCGCCATCGCCACACCTGGTCACACGGCGGAGAGTTTCTGTTTCCTCACCAGTGACGCCGGGTTATTTTCCGGCGACACCATCCTCGGAAGCGGGACCAGCGCAATCTTCCCACCCGATGGCAGACTCTCCGATTACCTCCATTCGCTGGCCAAACTGCGCAAGTTGAATGCGCGGGTCATTTATCCGGGACACGGGCCCCAGGTCGATGACCCGAGCACTCTCATCGATGGCTACCTCGCCCATCGCCAGAAACGGCTCAGCGAGATTCGGAGCGTTCTCGATGCTGGACCGTCCTCGATTCCCGCTCTCCGGGAGAAGATTTATCCGCCGATGTCCGGCGAACTTCAACGCGCCGCTGACGCGCAGTTGCTCGCGCATCTAATCTATCTGGTGGAACAGGGGCAGGTCCGGGAAGAGGCAGGGATCTACGCGACGAATGTATGACCAGCCGCGTCGGTTGCCCCGACGAGCGGCCGGGGGCCGGGGTCGGAGGCCGGGGCAGGACACCGATCCAATCATTCCGACGAAGCATTCCTGCAGCGCTACTACCCGTTGGTGAAATCAGGTTCCGCGTCCAGACGACAGCTACTCCGCGCGCTCCGGTCTTGCGTTCCAGGCTACGAGAATGCGATCGATCTGCCGCGCATGAATCTCCAGATGTTCAGCGTAGGTCTCCAGCCAGTCATGCGCCGAATACGTTCCCCGTTCCGTATGACTGCCACCCCTGTCCCACGCATCGGAAGGCAATCTTCTGATCATGGCTGTGGTGTTGGCGCGCACGGCGTCGACGAGTTGCAGCGCCGGCTCAATGGGATGATGGCGGTAGTCGAGCCGCTCGCACCATAGGTCCTGATCGTATCCGACCACGACCGGATCTTTCTCCACCAGCAGATAGCGGATTCGAGTGCCCGCGGTCATCTCGCTGTCAGCGCAGTGGCAGATCACTTCATGCACCGACCATTTCCCGGGTGCCGGATTCCAATGCATGGCCTCAGGTGGAACCTTCTCCAGCGCAGCGCGCAAACGCTGCGTCCCGTTTTCGTATTTTTGAATGAGCGGCTCGCGGTCGGTCATGGTGTTCTCCTGGTTCGGAACAGTGTAGTGCTGGGAATGCGGGCCGGGGGCCGGGGGCCGGGGCGGACGGCGCATTGACGCGAAGAATTTTCGAGCACTGGAAGAATATCGTCGCCGGCTTTTTTTCTTACTTCATCGTTCTGAGTTCTGCGTTCTGCGTTCATCAGACGGGCTTTCGAAGTCAGCTGGTCCAGTCACAGGCAGGATTGCCTGTGCTCCACATTCTTTCCCCTTGAATGCGCCATCCGACTCCGGCCTCCGGCCCCCGGCCCGACTTCAACGTCAGCTGGTCCAGTCACAGCAGGATTGCCTGTGCTCCACTGTCCCCACCGATCGTGAATGCGCCGCTCGACTCCGGCCCCGGCCCCGGGCCCGCCTTCCCGACGACACTTCCCTTACAATACGCGCCGACATCGACGCACCTTCAGGAGCCCCTGCTTGAAACATAAAGATCTGGTATCCATTCACGACTACTCGGCGGCGGACGTCGCTGAACTGTTCGACACCGCAAAGGAAATGAAAGCCAACCCGGAGAAGTTCCGCACATCTCTTGCGGGCAAGACGCTGGGAATGATCTTCGAGAAATCGTCGACACGCACCCGCGTTTCGTTCGAAGTCGGCATGTACCAGCTCGGCGGCCACGCCCTGTTTCTTTCAGCCCGCGACATTCAGCTGGGCCGCGGTGAAACCATCTACGACACCGCCAAGGTCCTCTCCCGCTACCTGGACGGAATCATGGCTCGTACTTTTGCCCACAAAACCGTCACCGAACTCGCGCAGTACGCATCGATTCCTGTAATCAACGGGCTCACGGACCTGCTGCATCCATGTCAGGGACTCACTGATTACTTCACAGCCTGGGAAAAATTCGGCGACCTCAAAGGCCGCAAGATCGCCTACATCGGCGACGGGAACAACATGGCTCACTCGCTGATGTTCGGCGCGTCCAAGGTCGGCATGGACATCGCCGTGGCCGCACCCGGTGGCTACGAACCAGATGCGGCAGTTCTGGCTCGAGCGCAGGCCGATGCCGATCTGGCAGGCACCAGGATCCTGGTCACCAACTCCATCGAGGAAGCAGCAAAGGATGCCGACATCATTGAAACCGACGTCTGGGCTTCGATGGGTCAGGAAGACGAGGCCGAAAAGCGCGTTCGCGACTTCGACGGCTGGATGGTCGATCAAAAGGTCATGGGATTGGCAAAGAAAGACGCCATCTTCATGCACTGTCTGCCGGCGCATCGCGGTGAAGAAGTGTCAGCGGACGTGGTCGATTCCAAACAGTCGGTGATCTACGACCAGGCCGAGAATCGACTGCATGTGCAGAAAGCCATCATGTTTCATCTCATGAAAGATTCCAGACCGCGCTGACCATGGTCGCCACACCGACACCACCACCGCCGCGCTCGAGCAGAAAAGGTCTGCTCATCGTGATTGTCCTCGCAGTGATCTTCTTCTCGCTGATCGGACTGATTCTCACTGCGGTGAAGTCGCGTCCAGGCGCTGAGCCTTCCGCAGATCAGAAGCTTTACGTGGTCCCCACCAAACTTCGAATCCGCACTGAGCCAAGTGCCAAGGCTGCAGTTCTCACCACAGCCTCGCGCGGACAGAGTGTGCGTCTGCTCGAAGATCAGGGAGCATGGGTGCGCGTGCAGAATTCCGGCGGCCTTCAAGGTTGGGCAGAGCGTGCTGCACTCGAGGGCGAGGCCGAGCATCAGCGGCGGATCACCCGCCTGGCCGCAATCCGGAAACTCCCGCCGCTCGACGGAGAAGTCGAAAAAGCCGCAGCACTTTTCTCAGGGCCGGGGATCTTCTACCCCGTCGTCGGCGAACTCAAGGCGGACACCAAGGTGCGCGTCTACACCCGTGACCACGACTTCTACGCCATCGATGCTGGCGGCGACATCGGCTACGTGGAGATCGACGCCATCAACATCTCCTCCGCCGCTGCGGCACAGCTCGAGGTCGCCGCAGCAGCAGAACCGACCACCTCCACTGGTGAATCTCCACTCCCCGAAGAGACATCCACCGCCTCCTCAATGGCCGAAGCGGAGCCTTCGCCGAGCGAACCGGAGCTGGCCGAGCAGCGAGCGGAAACTGAAGAGAGGGAACGTGGTGATTCGGTCTATCCAGCCGTCCCTTCAGGCGGAACACAGCCGGAGGTGCTGACCCGCACCTCCCCCCGTTATCCGTCCGCTGCCAGACGCGCACGCGTAGACGGACTAGTGCTCATTCGCGGCATCGTTCGTCGCGATGGAACACTTTCAAATCTGGAGATCCTCAAGGACCAGCCCTACGGTCTCGGCGAAGCGGCGCGCGAAGCAGTCGAGCGCTGGAGATTTCGACCGGCCACCTACCAGGGCAGACCCATCGAGGTCTACTACACAGTCACCGTGAATTACCGGCTCGACTGAAATAGCGGCCGGCCACATGCCCGTTCCGCTCCCCGTGCATCACGAGAGATTTCGTTACCACGACCCGGCGCTCGACTACCTCGGGGCCCACGTCTCCTCGAAAGGCGGGCTGCCGACAATCTTCGAGCGGGGGACTGCCATCGGCGCCAGCGCGCTAGGGTTGTTCTCCAAAAATGCCAGCCAATGGAACGCAAAGCCGCTCACCGAGGAGGAATGCAATACCTTCGCTCAGGCCCGGGCTGGCTGGGGAACCGGACCGCTGCTGGTTCACTCGTCGTACCTGATCAATCTCTGCGCGGCGAATCCTGAAGTGCATGAACGATCGATTCACGGACTGGTCGACGAACTCCTGCGCGCGGAGCAACTCGGTGCGCAGGCCGTGGTCCTGCACCCTGGTGCACATGTAGGCGCAGGGGCGAGTGCCGGAGTCGAGCTGATCGCACGTTCGATCGATCGCGTTCACTCCCTGACAACGGACTGCAGTGTTCCGATTCTACTGGAGACCTCCGCCGGACAGGGAAGCTGCCTCGGCTGCTCATTCGCTGAGCTCGGGACCATGCTTCGGCTGGTCGACGATGCCTCGCGACTGGGAGTGTGCGTCGACACCTGTCACATCTTCGCCGCCGGTTATGACATTCGCACATACGATGGTTATCAGAGAACCATCGACGAGCTCCTGTCCGAGGTTGGCCTCGAAAATGTCGGAGCCTTCCATCTCAACGACTCGAAGAAAGGTCTCGGCTCCCGTGTCGACCGTCACACACACATCGGCGAAGGCGAGATCGGCCTCGAAGCATTCGGCTTCATCCTCAACGATGAGCGCTTCCGCGGCATCCCCAAGATTCTTGAAACTCCGAAGCCGGAAGACAATCTGTCCGACATCAGGAATCTCGGAAAACTACGGTCGCTCACCACGCAGCCAGTCCTGCCATCAGGCCGAGTCGCACCATCGAGTGTGTAGGGGCGCGTTGCGCGCGCCCGCTCTCCGGTGCATTGCGTTGAACGGCCGAGGGAGCGGGCGAGCGCAGCTCGCCCCTACGGTTCACGGCATCGTGCTCACGGCGTTACAAGCAAATCCATTCACGTAGTCAGGTTGTGATGAGCCTCATTGACCACGGCAAGAGCGCGGCGAATATGTGCAAGGGCCCTCTTTGCACGTGTGTTCTTCTCGGCAAGTTGCAGTTCTGCAATTGCCTGCTCGAGGAGCTTGATGGTTTCGTCCATCGAACAAGTCTACCCGCAGCAGTGTGGAGCACAGGCAATCCTGCCTGTGGCTGGACCAGATGACTTCGGAGCCAGTCGGGAGAGCACAGCGATTGTGTGGCACAGGCAATCCTGCCTGTGACGCGCAGAAGTGAGTTCGAGGCCAGGGCTCGATGTCCGCACGTGTGCTCGAAGCGTCGATAGGAGACATCTCGGTTTCGTGGAACGAAATCGTCCTTCGAAGTCAGTGCGTAGCGTCACAGGCAGGATTGCCTGTGCTCCATACACCTCGTCCCGTCGTGACAGTTCGCTGTATCCCACAGTTGCTTCCGCGCCTATCGTCCAATAGAGTGCTTCGATTCCCTGAGCAATCAAAGGAGTCGCCGGAATGAGCACTCTACAAACTTTGAAGTATGCCGACGTTCAGAATTACATTGGCGGCGCATTCGTAGACGTCGACGCGCCGATGCAGGACGTGTTCAATCCTGCTTCGGGTGAGGTGATTTCCCGAGTCCCTCTTTCGCGTAGCGCGGACGTGGACATGGCCGTTGTGGCCGCGCGCAAAGCGTTCCCCGGCTGGTCCACCACGCCGATCAAAGAACGCGCGCAGGTTTTCTATCGCTACAAGGCCCTCCTCGAGTTGCATGCCGACGAGCTGGCCAGCCTGGTCACTGAAGAGAACGGAAAGATCGCGGCAGAAGCGAAAGCAGAAGTCCTCAAGTCCGCGGAACTCTGCGAGTTCGCCTGCTCTCTCCCGCAGCTCATCGCAGGCGAAGTGCTCGAGGTCAGTCGTGGAGTCGAATGCCGTGTCGAGCGATATCCGGTCGGGATCGTCGCCTCCATCACACCCTTCAACTTCCCGAACATGGTTCCCAACTGGACCATCCCCAATGCACTGGCACTCGGCAATTGCATGATCCTCAAACCTTCCGAACTCGTTCCGCTCAGCGCAAGGCGCATCGCCGAACTGCTCGCCGAAGCGGGCCTTCCTCCTGGAGTGCTCAACATCGTTCATGGCGGTCGCGAGACCGTCGAAGCGATCTGCGATCACATCGACATCAACGCGGTGAGCTTCGTAGGATCCACCTCGGTTGCGAAGATCGTTTACCGCCGAGCCACCAGCAACCTCAAGCGAGCCCTCTGCCTGGGTGGCGCGAAGAATCACCTTATCGTCATGCCCGATGCAGACCAGGAAATGACCTCCACCAATGTGGTGGCGTCGATGTCAGGATGCGCAGGCCAGCGTTGTATGGCTGCCTCAGTCATGGTGGCTGTGGGCGAGAGCGATCCGGTCATCGAGAAAATGGTCGCCTTCGCGAAGACTGTCGTTCCAGGTCGCACTCTCGGGCCGGTGATTTCGAGAGAGGCCAGAGAAAGAATCGAGCGCTATATTGCTGAGGCTATCGAAGCAGGAGCGACACTCCTGCTCGATGGTCGAAACCCGGTAGTAGAGGGAGGAGCAGGCGGATACTACGTCGGCCCGACCATCCTCGATCACGTCCGTCCCGACATGCGCATCGCACAGGAGGAAGTGT
The DNA here is from genome assembly GCA_046590705.1 of Thermoanaerobaculia bacterium. Classification (GTDB taxonomy): domain Bacteria; phylum Acidobacteriota; class Thermoanaerobaculia; order Gp7-AA8; family Gp7-AA8; genus JBKJUK01. The sequence continues at coordinate 10,151 of JBKJUK010000182.1, read as the reverse complement.
TCGGTCCGGTGCTGGCCATCGTTCGCGCTGGCGACGTGGATGAAGCACTCGAAGTCCAGAATCGCTCCAGCTACGGCAACGCTGCCTCGGTGTACACCGAGAGCGGCGGAGTGGCCCGCTACTTCATGGAGCGCGCCAGCGCAGGAATGGTCGGGGTCAACGTGGGAGTCCCCGTTCCACGCGAACCTTTCTCGTTCGGCGGATGGAATGAGTCGAAGTTCGGCACCGGCGACATCACCGGAAAGCCTTCCATCGAATTCTTCACCCAGCCGAAGAAATTCACGACGAAATGGAATCGTGAGGCAGGAACGAACTGGATGTCCTGAGCGAGTGAGCACACTCTTTTACCCAGCACTTCTCTCCCTCGTTTAAACGTTTGTTGTCCCATCGGAGCTGAGTCATGAGCGCAGATCTTTCCGTCACATTCACCGGGATTCGTTTCGATAATCCGTTCCTCCTCGCATCCGCTCCGCCGACTGAGTCTGAGAGCAACATTCTTCGCGCTTTCGAATCAGGCTGGGGCGGCGTGGTGACCAAGACCATCGGAATGCATCCGGTGATGAACGTGAAGGGACCGAAGACAACGTTTCTGCGTGCTGAACTCGACACCGGGCGGCTTTCGATGAAGAGAATGCCCGCGTCGGTGCTGCACTCGTCCTGGAACTGGGAACTGATCTCCGACAAGCCCCTCGAGGCCTGGATTCCGCGCATCTCCAACATCAAACGACAGTTCCCCGACAAAGTACTCATTGCCTCGATCATGGCCGGTTCAGGCAGCGACACCGAGCATCAACACTGGCAGACACTCGCCAGAGAATGTCAGAACGCCGGTGCCGATGGACTCGAACTCAACTTCTCCTGTCCACATATGGATCGCGAGGACATGGGCGCGAATGTCGGGAAGAACCAAAAGCTCTGCGCTGACGTGACGCGCGTGGTGAAGGAAGTCGCCACCATTCCGGTCTGGGTAAAGCTGACCCCTGGCACCACCGACATCGTCGCTGAAGCCCGCGGCGCGTTTCAGGGCGGCGCGGATGCGGTTGTTTCATCCAACACCTTCGCCAGCCTGCCTTTGATCGATCCGGAAACTCTGGAGTTCGAAATCAACGTCGACGGCCTGGTGTCGAGTGGTGGACTTGGTGGCCCGGCCATTCTTCCGATGTCGATTGCAAAAATGGCTTCGCTCTCACAAGCGTTCCCTGAAAAAGAATTTTCGGGAATCGGTGGCATCTCTAATTTCGCCCATGCACTGAATTACTTTCTACTTGGTTGCGGAACGGTGCAGGTGTGCACAGCAGCGATGCTCGATCATGCCGTCGGTCCGGCCATCGTGAAGAATCTCATCGCGCAGATGACTCAGTTCATCGAGAAGAATGAGGACAAGGGCTGGAAGTCTCTCGAGGACTTCCGCGGGATTCGTCGCGACCGCATTGTTCCGCAGTCGCAGATCAGGCGTCCTGATACGGTCGATTACCATGGCGGTCACGAGATTGCCGAAGGCTACGCTGCTCCTGGCAGCAGTACCATCGCACCGGCGAACATGAAGCAGGGGGAGTAATGTCGGAAACCACGAAGAAACACAAAGAGTTGATCTGGCCGTGCGCGGCGACGTATTACGAGAAGCCACTGGTCATCGAACGTGGTGAGGGTATGCACGTATTCGACGAGGAAGGAAATCGTTACCTCGACGCATTCGGCGGCGTGCTTACCGTCTCGGTCGGCCACGCCAACTCCAGCGTGAACAGCGCCATCATGGAGCAGCTCGGAAAGGTTTCGCATACATCGACTCTGTATGTGAACAAACCGCAGGTGCAGCTCGCAGAAAAGCTCGCTGAGATCACTCCCGGGAAGCTGAAGAAAAGTTTCTTCACCAACAGCGGCACTGAGGCCGATGAGACAGCGATCGTGCTGGCTCGCCTCTACACCGGCCGGCAGGAAATCATCGCGCTGCGTCATGCTTACAGCGGACGATCGATGCTGGCCATGAGCGTCGCCGGACACTCGACGTGGCGTCACGGCGGTACGCAGGTAGCCGGGATCAAGCACGCGCACGCGCCGTACTGTTATCGGTGCCCGTTCAAGGCCACCCCTGACAACTGTAATTACGAATGCGCGCGCGACGTGGAAGAGTTGATCCAGACCACGACAGATGGTCAGATTGCCGGCTTCATCGCAGAACCGATTCTCGGTGTGGGAGGATTCATCACGCCACCCAAAGAATATTTCAAAGTCGTCACTGAAATCATCAAACGCTACGGCGGTCTTTTCATTGCCGATGAAGTGCAGACCGGATGGGGACGGACAGGCGACAAGTGGTGCGGCATCGAGCATTGGGATGTCGAGCCGGACATCATGACTTTCGCCAAAGGGATGGCCAACGGACAGCCGATCGGCGCCACGATCGCGAAACCGGAAATCGCCGACGCCTATCCGACGCTGACCTTTTCCACCTTCGGCGGCAACCCCGTCACCAGTGCGGCTGCGTCAGCAACGATCCGGTTCATGGAAGAGAATCAGTTGCCGCGCAATGCGGCAGTGGTCGGGGGCTACCTTCGCGAGAAGCTCGAGATCCTGAAGGAAAAATACCCGATCATCGGTGATGTGCGCGGCATGGGACTGATGCAGGCGATCGAGTGCGTCGAAGATCGTAAAACGAAGGTGCCGGCGCCAAAAGCCGTACTGAAAGTTTTCGAAGAGACGCGACGTCGCGGCGTTCTGATCGGCAAAGGCGGCCTGCACGGAAACGTCATCCGACTGGGCCCGCCGCTCATCGCCTCGAAAGAGGACATCGACGTACTGGTGGCCGCGCTCGACGGAGCTTTCGCGACGGTTTGAATTGTACGCAGACTGCCGGGCAGTGATAGGGAGGCCGTCATCGAGCGGCGGGACGTCCTTCTGGGCGGCCGAGGGAAAGAAACGGTATCGCTTAGCATCATCAGGAGAGCCGTCATCCCGAGCGGCGGGACGGGTGGGTGCGAGGGATCTACGTACAGGAACCGCGCTTTGAATCTCGAGCGCGACCCCTTCGTGTAGATTCCTCAGTCGCAGCTCTCTCTGCGTTAGCTACCGAGCACGGCGTGCTCTTTCGGAATGACGTTGCTGTTCCGTTGCGGCGGCATTCTTCGACCCGCAAACCCGCATAAAATCGGTGAGTTTGTAGAGCGGCGGACCCAGCCTCGAAAGGGGCGGCATCGCGACGTTGAACTCTGCTCTACCTAACGCGTTGCAGCAGTCTCGCCTAATACCGCTTTCAAACACCACTCAGCGACGCCGCGAAGAAACCTCGATGCCGCCCCGCTGGGGCTCAACGACATTGTCGACGTGTTGCCGTCCCCAGGCCTGACGGCCTGGGCTACTCAATGCCGGGCCTCCGGCCCTGTGAAGCGGCGGCGACCCGGATTTGGGTTCCTAATGTCGAGCGCGATCCTTTCGCGAAGATTCTTAAGTCGCAGAATCATTCTCTTACCCGAGCGATTTCGACGTGCTCCTTCGGAATGACATCCGTGATCCTCAGAAGCTCCAGGAAGCGACTCGCAAACCAGGACGAAATCAATTAGTTTTTCGAGTCGCCCGCGCGAATGAGTGACTCGACGCGCATCCGCTCTCTTTTCGCTTTACAATCCTCGCCTGCGAAAAGGGAGAGATGTGATGCGTACGCTGATTCGGAATGGGCGTGTGATTACTGCAGTCGATGACTACCACGCTGACATCCTCATCGAGGGGGAGAGGATCACTCTCATCGGGCAGAAGCTCGAGATGGAAGCGGATCTGGTCATCGACGCCGAAGGCCGCTACGTCATTCCGGGAGGGATTGATCCACACACGCACATGGATCTGCCCTTCGGCGGCACGTCATCTTCCGACGACTTCAGAACAGGAACGATTGCGGCGGCACATGGCGGCACCACCACCATCATCGACTTCGCTGTGCAGTCGAAAGGTCAGGCCCTCAATCAGGCGCTCGATATCTGGTTCGAGAAAGCTGAAGGCAAGACCTCCATCGACTACAGTTTCCATCTGATCTGCACCGACCTTCCCGATGAACGGCTTCCTGAACTTCGTTCGCTGATTGGTCAGGGAATCACCAGCTTCAAACTTTTCATGGCCTACCCGGGTGTGTTTCTTGTCGACGACGCCACCATCTATAAAGCCATGCGCGTGGCTGGCGAAGCCGGTGGGCTGATCTGCATGCACGCGGAGAACGGGCTGGTCATCGACGCCATGGTGAAGGAAGCGCTGGCCAAGGGTCACACCGCTCCGAAGTATCACGCGCTGACGCGTCCGACCAAAGCCGAGGGCGAAGGGACCGGAAGAGCGATTGCGCTGGCAGAGATGGCTGGAGCTCCGGTTTACATCGTTCACCTCAGCTGCTACGACGCGCTGAGGAAAGTCATCGAAGCGCGGGATGCCGGACTTCCAGCCTACGCCGAGACCTGTCCGCAGTACCTCTTCCTTGATGACTCGCGTTACGACCAGCCAGGGTTCGAGGGTGCAAAGTACGTCATGACTCCTCCCCTGCGCGGCATCGAGAATCAGGAGAAGCTGTGGAAGGGAATTCAGTACAACGATCTGCAGGTAATCGCGACCGATCATTGCCCGTTCTGCTTCAAGGATCAGAAGCAACTCGGACGTGACGATTTCACGAAGATCCCGAACGGTGGACCAGGCGTCGAGCATCGCATGAGTCTCGTCTTCAACGGTGGCGTGATCGGAGGAAAGATCGACCTCAACCGCTTCGTGGAGATCACCTCGACCGCCGCTGCAAAGATCTTCGGACTCTTCCCACGCAAGGGAACAATCGCGGTCGGCTCAGATGCAGACATCGTCATCTTCGATCCGAATGAAGAGATGACCATCAGCGCTGAGACGCATCACATGAACGTCGACTACAGCTGCTACGAAGGAATGAAAGTTCGCGGTGTCACCAAGACAGTGCTATCCCGCGGAAAGCTCGTCATCGACGAAGGTAAATACGTTGGGTCGGCCGGAAGCGGACAGTTCATCAAGCGCGGCCTGTTCAACTCACCTCGCTCGACATGAGTTCACTTGCAGCAGAGGACGGAGATTTGATGATCGCAGCAGACCAGACGATCGAGCACGCAGACGGACGCGTCGAGCTGCGAGACGCCGAGGCGCCCAGGTCGAGTCCCCTGTACAACGAAGACCTTGCGCCGGTCCCGGTGGCAGCGCGCAACTGGACCACCTACAACTACGCCGCGCTGTGGATCAGCATGGCCCACTGTGTCCCCACCTACATGATGTCGTCTGGTCTCATCGCCGCAGGCATGAACTGGTGGCAGGCCCTCATCACCATCCTGCTCGGTAATCTCATCGTACTCATACCGATTCTGTTGAATTCGCACCCGGGAACAAAATACGGGATCCCGTTCCCCGTCCTGGCGCGAGCGAGTTACGGAACCATCGGCTCGAATCTTCCAGCGTTGATGCGGGCCATCGTAGCCTGCGGCTGGTTCGGAATTCAGGCCTGGATCGGTGGCGAGGCGCTGCAGGTTCTTTTCAACGCCATCCATCCCGCGTGGGAAACATTACTGGGCGGACCGATCGGCGGACACCCGCCCACGCAGTGGCTCTCGTTCATGCTCTTCTGGGCGCTGAATATTCTGATCATCTACCGCGGAATGGATCTGCTGCGTCATGTGGAGAACTGGGCTGCACCATTCGTTCTGATCATGACCGCTCTCCTCGTGGTCTGGGCCATCAGGGGCGCGGACGGCCTCGGCTATCTGCTTGCCGAGAAAGGAAAGTTTCAGACCTGGAGCGAGTTCAGTCCGATCTTCTTTCCATCGCTCACGGCCATGATCGGCTTCTGGGCGACACTCTCTCTGAACATGCCTGACTTCACACGCTTCGGTCGAAGTCAGCGTGAGCAGGCCGTCGGCCAGGTCATCGCGCTGCCGACCACCATGACCGTATTTGCGGGCATGGGGGTCATCATCACCTCGGCGGCCATCGTGATCTACCCGAACATGAATCCCGCTGACGCCTGGGATCCAATGAAGCTGGTGGCGCAATTCGACCAGCCCTGGGTCATCGCCATCTCCATGTTCACTGTGGTCGTAGCCACGCTCTCGGTCAACATCGCCGCAAACGTCGTCTCGCCGGCCAACGATTTCGCCAATGCCTTTCCCCGCCTGATCTCGTTCCGGCTCGGCGGGTTGATCACCGGCATCATCGGCATTTTGATGATGCCCTGGCGCCTACTGGCCGATCCTACCGGCTACATCTTCAGCTGGCTGCTCGGATACTCGGGAGGACTCGGATCGATCGCCGGCGTGATGATCGTAGACTACTGGGTCATCCGTAAGACACAACTCGTTCTTGGAGATCTGTATCGCAGCGAAGGTGTCTACACCTATTCCAGTGGATGGAACTGGCGCGCAGTAGTTGCAACGCTGGTCGGCTGTTTCTTCGCGTGGATCGGGTTGGTCGTTCCCGCTTTACGTCAGCTGTACGATTACGCCTGGTTCATAGGCTTTGGAATGTCGGCAATCACTCACTACGCTCTGATGAAAGCGATGCCACCGCGTGCGAGTCTTCTCTCGCCCGGAGTCGCTGCAGCAGAGTGAATGATTCATCAGGAGATCTATCGTGGCTCAAATTGTTCACTGTGGTCTGATTCAGGCTTCGAATGCGTGCAGCACCGACGAGAGTGTCGAGAAGATCAAGCAGGCCAATCTCGACAAGCACCTTCCACTCATTGATGAAGCAGGAAAGCGGGGAGTGCAGATCCTGTCGATGCAGGAGATCTTCACCGGCCCTTACTTCTGTGCTGAGCAGACGTCAAAATGGTACGAGTCCGTCGAGCAAATACCCGATGGACCGACTGTAAAGCTGATGCAGGAGTACGCGAAAAAGTACTCGATGGTCATCATCGTTCCGATCTACGAAGAAGAAATCACGGGTGTGTACTACAACACCGCCGCCGTCATCGACGCAGACGGCAAGTACCTCGGCAAGTACCGCAAGAATCACATTCCCCACTGCGCGCCAGGATTCTGGGAGAAGTTCTATTTCAAGCCCGGCAACCTTGGCTACCCTGTGTTCGAAACCGCCTACGCGAAGGTCGGCGTGTACATCTGCTACGACCGCCATTTCCCGGAGGGAGCGCGCGAGTTGGGTCTGAACGGCGCGGAGATCGTGTTCAACCCCTCGGCGACTGTGGCCGGACTCTCCGAGTACATGTGGAAGCTCGAGCAGCCAGCGCACGCGGTGGCCAACGGTTACTTCATCGGCGCCATCAATCGAGTGGGCCGCGAAGAACCATGGAACATCGGCGAGTTCTACGGTCAGAGTTACTTCTGCGATCCGCGTGGCAAGTTCCTCGCGGAGGGATCACGCGACAAGACCGAACTGGTCACCGCCGAATTGAATCTCGACACCATTCGCGAAGTACGCAACACCTGGCAGTTCTACCGCGACCGGCGGCCCGAGACGTACACAGGGATCGCGAAACTGTAAGGCTGATTTGCTGCAGCGGCGTGTCAGGGCAACGTCACGCCTCGCGTAAACCCTCTCCCGAGGGAGAGGGTGGTTGCGCCAGCAACCGGGAGAGGGCGAACGAAGGCGCCACAAGATCAAAATTTGCGCCGCAACCAATCAGCCCACCAACCTCGCTCGGTTCAAGGGTTCATGAACGTAGGCATCGCGCTGTTTTCATGGCCTGGCCCAGGCTTTCTGTGACATCACGACGACAACCTATTCGAATGCGTAACACGAAGGATTCTTAGTTCTCTCATCCCTCGTCTCCTTCGATCGCCGTCACGATCTCCGGGGCAATGAAGATTCGATTTCGCTTCTGCCCTGTCACTTCGCGCAGAATCTTCGCTTCGATCAACTTGTCGACGTTCTGCTGCGCGGACCGGAACGTCACGCCTAAGAGGCGTGCCGCGTCGCTGATGGTTGTGGCGGGAGAAATGAAAAGATGATCGACCATTTTGTGCAGCAAGCCAGTCGCTCGCGGTGTATGCAGCCTTTCGTGAAAAACGCTTCGGAGCGTAGTTAGCCGGTTCGCGGTCTCGATCGCATCGAACGACTGCTGTCGCACTCCCTCGAGAAAATATAGGAACCACTGTTGCCAGTCACCGCGCGTGCTGACTTCGCGAAGGTTCCTGTAGTACTCATCTCGATTGCGCTCGAAGTAAGCACTGAGGTAGAGCAACGGTTCCGTCAGCAATCCCTCGGAAGAGAGAAGCAGCGAGATGAGAAGCCGTCCGATTCGGCCGTTGCCATCATGGAAGGGGTGAATCGCTTCGAACTGGTAATGGATCATTGCCAATCGGAGCAGCGCTGGAATGTCGGTCTCTCCGTGGATGAACCTCTCCATGTCTGAGAGGAGCGCCGGAAGTTCATTGGCCGGTGCAGGGATGAAGGTCGCGTCGGTCATCCGTTTTGTCGGACCGATGTGCACCTGGATTCGTCGAAGTTCACCCGCGCCTCCTTCTCCTCGCACGCTGTCGAGGAGTGTTCGATGAAGCTCGCAGAAAAGGCGTGTTCCGATCGGCAGACTGTCCATCCTGAGAAGACCCTGCTCCAGTGCGAGGACGTAGTTGCGAACCTCTCTCGTATCGGCTACCTCGGGTTGGGCGATTGGTTCCATGTTGAACAGGAGAAGGTCGGTCAGCGACGCGCGCGTCCCTTCGATGCGGCTCGAAAGGACCGCTTCCTTCTGGAGGAAAGGCCGAATCAGAAGGTGTGGGTTCGCCAGAGTTCGCCCGACCCCGGCCAGTTGACCGAGGGCACGATCGGCCGAAGAGATCGCTTGTACCAATGTGGAGTTCCACTCCATCGGCGGGGGCAGCGCCGCAGGAACGAAGGCGACGAACCCTCCACCGATGTCGACGAGCAAACCCGGCGACGCAGGGGTAAAATCAGAGATCCGCACGGGACACCTTTTGGTAACGAAGTATCATTGCGCTGGCATTATTGTAGCAGAATCCAATCCAGTAAAACACTATACTCATTGACAACGTGGTTCTACCGATATAAGTTATGACACATGTTATACCGTCAAGGCACGTCGGACACTCCTTTATTCAACACCCTGGTCCATGAGCTGCGCTCAGGCAAGTCGCTCACGCAAAAACAGCTTGCCGACGAACTGAACGTCTCTTTCGCCACAATCAATCGGTGGGAAACGGGAAAGAATGTTCCCGACAATGCGACTCTTCAGAGTCTTGCCGATTTCACCAGAAAGCAGGGGACAGAGTTTCACGACCTCGCCGACCGCCTTGCTCGCGGAGGGTTCTCCGTCCCAGCAAAGACCCGGCGTGCCCGCCGGCCAAAAGCTGAAGAGGAAACATCGGTAACCCTCGACGTCAAGTCCATGGAGACGATGCTCTGGAAAGCGGCTTGCTCGATACGAGGGGAGAAGGACGCGCCGAAGTTCAAGGATTACATCCTTCCTCTCCTGTTCATCAAACGGTTGTCTGACGTCTTCGAAGATGAGATCAGCGTGATCGCTGAAGTCCACGGCGGGATCGAAGGTGCGCGTGAAGTCGTGGAGCTCGATCACTCCGTCGTCCGTTTCTACATCCCCGAGTTCGCAACATGGCCGGTGATCAGTGGACGGAGATCCTTCGATTGGCCTGAGGCTCTCGCGAAGCCGAAGACGCTCGGCGAGCATCTCACCTCGGCGACGCGCGCCATCGCCCGCGAGAATGCGACGCTGCAGGGAGTCATCGACGTGGTCGACTTCAACGAGACGCGCAACGGCGAGCGGGAGATCAGCGATGAGGCGCTCAGCGCCGTCATCGAATTGTTCACGCAACCGCGCTACCGCCTCGGGCTGCGAGACGTGAAAGAGCCCGACTTCCTCGGACGGGCCTACGAATACCTCCTGCGAAAATTCGCCGAGGGCCAGGGGCAGAGTGCCGGGGAATTCTTCACGCCGACAGAAGTCGGACAGCTGATGGCGAAGCTCGTCGCGCCCAAGCAGGGGGAAGAAGTCTACGACCCCACCTGCGGATCGGCCGGCCTCCTGGTGAAATGCGAGCTCGAGCTGCTGGAGCGCGAGGCTGAAGCCGGACGAGAAGTGAAGAAGCCGCTGAAGCTCTATGGGCAGGAGCTGAACGGATCGAGCTACGCCATCGCCCGGATGAACATGGTGCTGCACGACATGGAAGGAGAAGTCG
>JBKJUK010000256.1:0-46640 GCA_046590705.1 Thermoanaerobaculia bacterium | reverse complement strand
GGCAATCCTGCCTGTGGCGCGACGCACTGACTTCGAAGGACGATTTCGCTAACGCGTAGCCGACATGTCGCTCCTGTCGGTGACCTTCCGACGCCATGTGCGAAACATCAGGCAGCGGGTTTGAAATTTACTTCTACGCGCCACAGGCAGGATTGCCTGTGCCACACATGTAAGTGCGCGAGCCTACGAGGCCGGACGGAACCGGCCAGTCAACTCGCCAAGCTCCCGAAGCCAGCGAGCGTCTTCGGGATCAAAGTCGGCGGACGTGGCCCTCCAGCTCCAGTTCTCTGCTGGAAAACCGGGAGTATTCATTCTCGCCTCACTGCCGAGGCCTCTCACGTCCTGCAACGGGGTGACGGCCAGCACAGCCACGGACTTGTACGCATATTCCGTGAGTTGCCTGTGTACGTGCTGCGTGGAGTGAAGGTAGCGATCCAGCCGATTCCTTTCGCTGTCATTCAGAGTTCGGAACCATCCGACCGTGGTGTCGTTGTCGTGTGTTCCCGTGTAGACGATGGTATCAACGGTGAAGTTGTGAGGAAGGTGTGGACTGTCGACTTCGCTGAATCCGAACTGCAGCACTTTCATCCCCGGAAATCCCTGCGATCGCCGGAGTTCATTCACGTCCTCTGTGATGAGCCCGAGGTCTTCCGCTACGAGTGGAAGAACACCGAGCGCGTCGCGGAGCGCAGTGAAAAGTTTCCCGCCAGGTCCGGGTGCCCAGTTGCCGCTGATGGCTGTGGCGTGATCGGAAGGAACCTGCCAGTACTGCGCGAATCCGCGAAAGTGATCGAGCCGCACGATGTCGGTCATGCGGAGGTTGGACTGGATTCGATCCGTCCACCATGCGTACGAGGTCGCTTCAGCCTTGTTCCAGTCGTAGACCGGGTTTCCCCAGAGCTGACCGCTCGAGCTGAAGTAGTCAGGAGGAACGCCGGCGACGTTTCTGGAGTTACCCTCCGCGTCGAGTTGAAACAGTTCACGATGCGCCCAGACGTCGGCGCTGTCGTAGGCCACGTAGATCGGTACATCCCCGATCACGCTGATGTCACGTTCCCTTGCGGCTTTTCGCACTCGCTGCCATTGTTCGAAGAAGAGGAACTGCGCAAACTTGTGGAACTCGATTTCGTTGGCAAGTCTGCTCGTGGCCTCGGCGATCGAGGCCGAATCTCTCTGCGAGCATCCCCGTTCCCATTGCTGCCATGAACTCCCATGATGCTCTTCCTTGAGCGCAATGAAGAGAGTCCACTCGTCGAGCCAGACCTTCTGAAACGGGTCGCTCTGGAAGGAGTTGAAGCGCTGTTGCAGCTCTTCGAAGCCCTGGGACCTCGATCGCAGCCAGGCCTCACGAATCAGCTCTCGCTTCCACGCGCCCGCGCTGACGAATTCAACTCTGCTGCGATCAAAGTGAGGGTGATGCTCGAGGTGACCGGGATCAATTAAATTCTGACTAACCAGTAACTCGGGAGAGATCAGTAGGGGATTTCCGGCGAACGCCGAGAGCGCTCCATAGGGTGAGTTGCCGAATCCGGGAGGTCCGAGAGGCAGCAACTGCCAATAGGTCTGGCCGGCCTCGACGCACCAGTCGAGGAAGCGGATTGCGCTGTCACCGAGATCGCCGACGCCGAAAGGTCCCGGAAGCGATGTCGGATGGAGCAGAATACCTGCACCACGACTGAGAGCCAGCTTGCTCTTTTCACTACCTTCCCTCATGCAGTATTCCGGGTCCTCACATGGATTGGTGACAATGCAGTGTAGTTTCGTTTCATGATCAGATGTTTTCGTATCTTTCATTTTTCATACCGCTGCGACAGTTGAAATTCTGGCCGCGAAGTCTGAACATGCGGAGGACCATCGATGAGCAGTGCGGCGGCGAGCGGCTGGTTAGGAGAGAATGGTTTTGAAGAGAGTAGGGATCCTCACAGGTGGCGGCGACGTACCAGGCCTGAATGCGGCCATCAAATCTCTGGTCTGGCGGATGTCGGACGCGGAATGTGAGGTCGTGGGCCTTCGACGCGGCTGGGCCGCTCTGCTCAACGTGATTCCGGAAAAGGGATTCGACAACAGCCGGTGGGTCACCCCTCTCGACCGCAGCAATACCCGCACGATCGATCGAACCGGCGGAACAATCCTTCACAGTTCGCGCACCAACCCCGCGCTACTCAAGCCCGCCCAGGTGCCGGAGCATCTACGGAATGAAACAGGCCAGCTTTCCGATCGCGGAAGATATGACCTCACCTCCGTTGCAGTGAAGAGCCTGCAGTTTCTCGAACTGGACGCGCTCATCGCCATCGGTGGAGACGGCACGCTGTCGTTTGCACGAAGGCTGGACCTCGAAGGGTTTCCTGTCGTGGCCATCCCCAAGACCATGGATAACGACGTGTTCGGAACTGACTACTGCATCGGATTCTCTACGGCCATCACCCGTTCGGTGAGCTTCATCAATGACCTCAGGACCGCTGCCGGCTCGCACGAGCGCTTTCTGGTAGTCGAACTGTTCGGCAGAAACTCAGGCGAAACCTGTCTTCTCAGCTCGTATCTGGCAAGTACGGATCGTGCGCTTCTCGCAGAAGTTCCATTCGATCCGGAGAAAGTTCTCGAGCTTTTGAAACGGGACAAGAGTCAAAATCCGAGCAACTACGCAGTGGTTGCTGTGTCAGAGGGTGCCGCTCCGATCGGCGGTCAGCCTTTCGTGAGTGGCGAGCCTGACTCTTTCGGGAACAGGAAACTCGGCGGCGTCGGCGCCTATCTCGCCGACTACATCGAGCGACGCACCGAAGACAGGGTGATTTATCAGAAACTCGGTTATCTGATGCGGTCTGGTCCACCTGACTCTCTCGATCAGCTGGTGTCGAACAATTTCGGAACCCTCGCTGCGAGCCTCGCACTACGAGGAGAGACGGGTCGAATGGTAGCGATCCTCGGTGGGCGTTACACCTCGGTGCCCATTCAACTGGGCGGAGAAGGAATCAAACGAGTGGATGTCGATCATTTTTACGATCGTGAGAATTATCGACCGAGGGTGCAGGAAGTCCTGGGCCTCCCGATGTTCCTTCATTAGGCCGCGTGATGAAACGAGGCCATCTGCTTCGTTGTCGCTTCGGCCGGCCGGTTTCAACGTGGCTTGGGCCACGCCTCACCGTCCGACCTCGCTCCGCCTCGCATCTGACCCCGTTTGATCACGCTACGTTCGCGGGTGCGCGTGTTGCGTTCGCGCTGGACTTCGTCCCGCTCTCGATCTCGTACAGAGACGTGTGGAGCACAGGCAATCCTGCCTGTGTCGGGACGCTCTGACTTCGAACACGTGATAACCAGGCAGACTGGTCGCCAGCAATGGGGATGTGTGGCACGGGCAATCCTGCCTGTGACGGGACCCTCTGACTTCGAAGACTGATGAACGCAGAACGCCGAACGCAGAACGACGAAGTGAGAAAGAAATCCCTACAGCCATTGACCTTTTCTTCCTTCTAGCTTCTGAGTTTCCGCGTTCAGCAGCCCCGGCCCCACGACCCCGGCCCCCGGCCTGCATCACCCCTCACATTCTGAATCGCAGCGCGCTTGCCAGTTCCTGATAGGCGGCGATCCAGTTCTTCGAATCGGCGTCGTCCACCTGGTTCTGCGCTTCGAACGTTGCGCTGCGAAGTCGGTTGAATAGATTTTGCGCTCGCCACAGGTCTACATTGAGCGTGAGTCGTCGGACCAAAAGAACAGCGGACAGCAGCTTCTGCATAGCCTCGAGATTTGTCGGAGCATGCGAGACCGTGTCGACCATTCGATCGATGCGTCGCTCGAGAACGAAGAGAGACGTCGCGTCTGGTGTGACATCTTCTGATCGCGCCTGCCGCCAGAGTCCTTCGATCTCGGCGATCGGAAGCTCCTCGGCTTGAATGGCACGCTGCAATCTGAGATTCAGGTCGAACTCCGCAGCGACTCCCAGAACGCGCGGGAGCGGGATGCCGAGTTCGTGGTGGTAACGCATCAGCGGAACATACTTTTCATGCAGCTGACGGAGCGCGATCTCAGCTTCACCGAGGGTGACGTCGCAGATCTTGCTGAGGACTCGGCGCTGCTCGTCCCTGAAAAGAGAACGGATCGAGAAGGTGAGACTTTCGAACTGCTGATCCAGCAGTCGAACTACAGATGTGAAGTCGGTGCCGAATGGCGAGTCGGACATCTGCTTCCGAAGTTCATCGAACGCTTCGTCACCACGACTGATGCGCGCGCCACCGGTCAGATGGACGTCGCCCAGGTAGAGAAGTCCAAAGTCGAATGTTTCGAATGCGCGTGTGATACGCGAGGTGACTCGGATTCTACCAACGGTAAGACGCGAGCGCCCGCTCTCGAGCGTGGTGACATCCTCGCGACGGACGTCGTAGCAGTACACGCTGCTCTCACGTTCCTGTTGCTCGAACTGACTGAGAACCGCCCAGTGAGCGGCCACGCGCGCCAGGTCGAGCATGGTGGTCTTGACCCGGGCTTCGTACATCGTGGCCGCATCACCCTGGCTGGCCACGTTGCTACGCGCAAGCCGGAGCAGTTCGATGAAACGCTGTTCGATCGGCTCGCTCGTGAAGAGCGCTGCGAGCTGCGCAACCCGACCGGCAAAATGCAGCACCTGTTCGGTCTCAATTCCGGAGACATCGTTGAAGAACCATCCGCAGCTCGTGTACATCAGCATGGCATGCCGCTGCATTTCCAGAAGCTGAAGCGCCTCGACGCGCTCGACCTCGGTCAGCGCTCGCTTCTGCTCGCGCGTGAAATAACGGTCCAGCGCTTCGTCGGAGCGGTCGAGGATGACCTCGATGTAGTTGTCGCGCGCGCGCCATGGATCGTCGAGCAAAACGGCCGCACGCTCTTCGAAGATCGGCAGTACCGCGTCCCGCAACATGTCCAGTGCATTCCGAAGAGGGTGGCGCCAACTCTGGTTCCAGCCCTCTGCGCCGCCGGTATGACAACCACAGTCACTTCGCCACCGCTCCACGCCATGCACGCAACTCCATGAAGTGTTCTCGGCAACGTCTACCTCCCAGCTCGGTGGGTGCTCTTCGAGATATTCGCCGTAGTTGGTGAGTTGCGCGGGTTCGACGCGCTGGATGGTGTCGAGCGCGTATGCCAGAGCCATATCGCCGAAGCGATGGTGATGTCCGTACGTCTCTCCATCCGTGGCGATGTTCACCAGCTGATGAGCGTCCGTTGTGTCAGAAAAAGCGCCAAGTAATCGATTTGCCAGAAATTCACCGCGGGTGAGTAGACGCTCGAAGGCAACCGCTCGAGAGATCGGGCCGTCGTAGAAGAAGATTGCGAGCGAGCGTCCCGACGGGAGAAGCGTCTTGTAGGGCTGCTTTGAATCGACGGGACGACCCGATACATCCAGCCATTCTGTCGAGGCAGACGGACGGACGCGCAAGGCCTGATGCGGCTCGAGAATCGTGTACTTCACTCCGGCATCGGCGAGAGCTTCCAGCGAGGCGATGTCGACAGCCGTTTCCGGCAGCCACATTCCTTCCGCTTTTCGACCGAAACGCGCCTCGAAGTCACGCATTCCCCAGACCACCTGAGTTCTCTGGTCGCGCTGATTCGCCAGCGGCATGATCAGATGGTTGTACGACTGGGCGATGGCCGAACCATGACCGGAAAAGACGCTGCTGCTCTCGCGGTCCGCGGCAAGAATGGCGTCGTACGTTTCCCGCGCGTGTCGTTCCAGCCAGGTCAGCAGTGTCGGCCCGAAATTGAAACTGATCCGCGAGTAGTTATTGACGATCCTTACGATTCTTTCTTCGCTGTCGAGAATGCGAGAGGCGCCGTTCGGCGCATAGCATTCTTCGGTGATGCGCTCGTTCCAGTCATGAAACGGAGCGGCGGAATCCTGCATCTCCACGGTGTCGAGCCACGGATTTTCGCGTGGGGGCTGATAGAAATGACCGTGGATGCAGATTGATCTCGTCATGCCTGCGCGAACTCCGCGTTCGTCCTCAAAGCGTCGCGATGAGTTTTGTCGCGCGCCACAGGCAGGATTGCCTGTGCTCCACTGATCACTCCATTGCCGAAGTTTCGCTCTGTTCCGTTCTGCGTGCTGCGCCTCACTTTTATCTCCGCACCAGTTCCAGCATCCGTTGCAGTTCCTCGATGACGAGGTCAGGCCGCTCGCGATGGACGGAATGGCCGGAGTCGCGAACCAGAACCTGACGGCCCGCTGACGATCGTGCCACGAGGTCGCGCTGGAGTTCTGACCACGCTGCGCGGATCGGCGTCCTGCGGATTCCCCTTGGAGCGTCGAAAAACTTTCGCCCGGCCGTGATGACCGTCAGCGGAAGTTCGCCGAGAGAACTTCCAGCGTTCCGCAACTCGTCGAAGCCGCGCTCGAGTGAGAGCGCTTCTTCGCGTCCGATGCCGGACATGCGCGCGACGCTACTCTGCTCGTGTGACCAGTAGTCAGCCGGCAGCCGGCTGCGCATCTCTTCGTGCGCCGAATCGACAAGGATCATCCCGGCAACTTCAGGGCCGTACAGATGGGCGAAGAGCCGCATGCTGAGGCCTCCCAGAGAATGTCCCACCAGTATGTATGGAGGTGCCATCTGCAGCGCGCGCAAAAGCAGTCGAAGCTCAGCCACGATCGTGCCGGGCGTACGAGGACCGGCCCCGCGATCGCTGCGCCCACATCCTGCCCGGTCGTAGGCCAGGGTGGTACTCGATAGCGAGAGTGCAGTTTGCACTTCCTTCCAGTCATCCGCAGAGGTTCCGCAGCCTGTTTCAAAGAGGATGGCCGGACCACCTGTGCCGCCACGTCGGAAGAAAAGCTTATGGCCACCGAGGTCGGCGAGCGCTTCCAGAAAATCGACTTGCGGATGCAGCCGTGAGGTGTTTGCAGCGCTATTCGCCATGGGGGACTTTACCGAAGAAATATTGAAATGGAATGTGACTTCTCATGGCCCAGTAACGCTCGTTGTGCAGAGCGTTAGGGAATGCAAAGTACAACAGGTCGCGGCCCGACTCGAAGCCCTGCTTGAGCAACAGGTCCCTCATCGTTCTGGTGGCCTCGTAATTATCCTCCGGCCAGCCGCTGTCGAGATAGAGCTGCAGGTCCGGTTTATCCTCGCGGCGGACCCGTTCCATCAGGTCGTCACGAAAACCGAATGTGCTCGACATGCACGCGGCTTTACCGAAGACGTCGGGGTATTGCCAGGCCAGGAAGAACGACACCACCCCTCCGAGTGAGGAACCCATGACCGCGGTGTTCTCGCGATCTTTCAAAGTGCGGTATCTGGCATCGACCAACGGCTTGAGGTCATCGACGACATAGCGCCCGTACTCTTCGTAGCCCGGATTCGTGAACTCCACCAGGCGGTCATTCGGATAGATTCCGACCACGATCGATTTCCGGATGATGTTCATCGAGGTGAGGATGTCCAGTGTCTCGCTGATTCGCCAGTGCTCTCCTGTGAAGGCTTCATGCGGAAAGAACAGATTGTGCGCGTCCTGCATGTAGAGCACCGGGTACCGCTTGAGTGTGTTCTCTTCGTATCCGGGAGGAAGAAAGATGCGCACCGCATGCGAGTCGGAACTGAATGACGGCGGCTCGAACTTTTCGCAGATCGTCGAGCCCCGTTCATCATAAAAGTGTGGATAGACGTTGCGGCTCGGCTGCACATTCATGATGGCCAGATAGTTGCCGCCTCGAGCCCACGCCATTTCCTCGCCGTCTGCGAGCAGCACGGGCTTGAAGTAGAAGTGAGGGCGCTCGGTGTCGATGAGGAAAGCGGCTTGAAAACTTTCCTCGTCGTATGAATCCGGCTCGAGCGTCCGATCCCAGTCATGCTCGGTGCGGAGTGCGATGGTCCCTTTTCCGGGCGGGTAGCGAACGTTGATGGTGATCTGATTCATGATCAGGGTGCATCCTATCAAGAGATGCGGGTCGGGGGATGATGCGGGCCGGGGGCCGGAGTCAGGGGGCCGGAGCCAGCAACAAGGCAGCTTCAGTACTCCTGTGTTCCACACCACGCCGTCATTCCGATGAGCACGGAGTGCTTCGGGCAAGCTTGCGCGGGGTGACGCGAAGAGGAATCTCCGTTCCGCGCCGCGAGGGTCGTGGCGATCCACCGCGTCCGCGCGGACCTGAGATTCCTCTTCGCATTCAATGCTGCGAGATCTCCCACCATCACGCGGCTCATCGGAATGACGTTCAGGCGATGCGGGCAGGGGCGTGAACCAGGAGTAGTGAGGATGCAGTGTTCTTCGCTCCGGCCCCCGACCCCGGCCCGCAAGGCATGAGACTCGCAATCCAAAGCGGTCTGAAGACCCTGAAAACCACCCGGCCTGAGGTGGCCCGGTCGTTCGATTTGAAGGAGCGGTACGGCACACGATGCGATTGGACGATGGGCGGAGACGCGTTGTCATCGAAGGCGTTCGCCCCGAGGTGGATGGCGGAAGGTTTCCGGCGAAAGCCGTCGAGGGTGAGCAGCGGCGCGTCGAGGCCGACATTTTCGCTGACGGTCACGATCTGATCACGGCAGTGATTCTCCATCGTTCTGCAGACCAGTCCGAGTGGCAGGAAACACCTATGCAACCGCTCGGGAACGACCGCTGGATGGCCGAGTTTCCGCTTCCGCATCCCGGCAGCTACTGCTACACGCTGCTGGCCTGGATCGATCATTTCGGTTCCTGGCAGCGCGACATGAAGAAGCGCGCCGCAGCAGGGGAAGACCTCGAAGTACAGTTCATCATCGGCTCCAACCATGTCGAGCATGTTCTTTCGGGTTGCCAGCCGAAGGACCGGAAGCGCCTCGAGGAAGTCATCTCTACCCTCAGGGCGGCCGGAGACTCGGAAGAGAAGCTGGCGCTCTCGCTCGATGAAGACCTGACACTCCGCATGAGTCGCAACGCGGATCGCTCGTTGGCCACACGCTACGAAAAGAAGCTGGTCATTCAAGTCGAGCGGACGCGGGCCGGCTTCTCGGCCTGGTACGAGATGTTCCCCCGCTCCGCATCTGCCGAGGCAGGTCGTCACGGAACGTTTCGCGATGTCGAAGTGCGACTTCCTTACATCGCCGAGATGGGATTCGATGTACTTTATCTCCCGCCGATCCATCCCATCGGCATTTCTCATCGCAAGGGAAGGAACAACGCCGTGACTGCGGCAGTCGGTGAACCGGGAAGTCCCTGGGCCATCGGAAGCTCGCTCGGTGGGCACACTTCGATCCATCCTGAACTCGGGACGCTCGAAGACTTCAGGAGTCTGATCGCTCGTGCTGGCGAGCTCGGACTCGAGCTGGCCATGGACATTGCCTTCCAGGCTTCGCCCGATCATCCTGCTGTGCGTGAGCATCCGGAGTGGTTTCTCACACGCCCTGACGGTACGGTGCAGTATGCGGAGAATCCTCCCAAAAAATATCAGGACATCTATCCCTTCAACTTTGACTCGTCCTCCTGGCGATCGCTTTGGGAGTATTTACGCGACATCTTTCTCTACTGGGCTGAGCAGGGCGTCCGCATTTTCCGCGTCGACAATCCGCACACCAAGCCGCTTCCTTTCTGGGAGTGGGTAATCGCCGAGGTGCGTTCGGTATATCCCGACAGCATCTTCCTGGCCGAGGCCTTCACGCGTCCGCGCATCATGTACAACCTTGCCAAGGCCGGCTTTAATCAGAGCTACACCTACTTCGCCTGGCGTACTTCCAAAGTTGAACTGACTGAATACTTCACGGAGTTGACTACGACCGACGTGAAGGATTTTTTTCGACCTAACGTATGGCCGAATACTCCCGACATTTTGACCGAACAATTGCAGCATGGTGGACGCGCTGCGTTCATGTCACGCCTGGTCCTCTCGGGCACGATGTCGTCGAACTACGGCATCTATGGCCCTGCCTTCGAACTGGGCGAGCATCAACCCGCCAGCCCGGGATCGGAAGAGTACCTGCACTCGGAGAAATACGAGATCAGGAACTGGGATCTCGAACGTCCCGACAGTCTGCGTGATTTCATCGGCAGGGTGAACAGGATTCGTCGCGAGTGTCCGGCCCTTCACAGCAATCAATCGCTGCGCTTTCACTCGATCAGTAACGAGCAGTTGATCTGCTACAGCAAAGCCACTGCAGATTTCTCCAGCGTGATCCTTTGCGTGGTCAATCTCGATCCCTACTCGTCCCAGTCCGGTTTGCTGGACCTCTCGCTCGCTGACCTCGGCATCGAGAACGATGCGACCTTTCAGGCGCACGACCTTTTGACCGGCGCCCGTTATACGTGGCACGGAGGCAGGCAGCAGATCACAATCAACCCGCATGGTTCTCCGGCCATGATCTTTCAGATTCGCCGGCGAGTGCGCACCGAACATGATTTCGAGTACTACTTATGAAAAGACAGGGAAGTCCGATGGCCGTGAAAGTCTCTGAACAGGCGGCCGAAGAGGATCCGCTCTGGTACAAAGATGGAGTCATCTATCAGCTGCACATCAAGGCCTTCTTCGACAGTAGCGGTGACGGGATCGGAGACTTCGCCGGACTCACACAAAAGCTCGACTATCTACAGGACCTCGGCGTTACCGCGCTCTGGCTTCTTCCCTTCTATCCATCGCCGCTCAAGGACGACGGGTACGACATCGCCTCCTACACAGCCATCAACGAGAACTACGGAACGCTGAACGACTTCAAGGTCTTTCTGCGCGAAGCGAAACGTCGCGGTCTCAAGGTCATTACAGAGCTCGTGGTGAATCACACCTCGGATCAGCATCCCTGGTTTCAGAAAGCTCGCGAAGCGAAGCCTGGCAGCAGTCTGCGCGACTTCTATGTCTGGAGCGACAATCCAGAAAAGTACAAGGAAGTACGAATCATCTTCAAGGATTTCGAACCTTCCAACTGGACCTGGGACCCCGTGGCAAAGTCCTATTACTGGCATCGGTTTTTTCATCATCAGCCCGATCTCAATTTCGATAATCCGGCAGTCCACAAGGCTCTCTTCCAGGCGCTCGATTTCTGGATGGAGTTAGGGGTGGACGGGCTTCGTCTGGATGCCGTGCCCTATCTTTACGAACGTGAGGGGACCAGCTGCGAGAATCTTCCTGAAACGCATGAGTTCCTGAAGAAGCTGCGGAAACACATCGACGGGAACTTCACGAATCGCATGCTGCTGGCAGAAGCGAATCAGTGGCCTGAAGATGTTCGACCCTATTTCGGAGACGGCGACGAGTGCCATGTCGCGTTTCACTTCCCGCTCATGCCGCGACTATTCATGGCGCTGGCCATGGAGGATCGTTTTCCGATCATCGACATTCTCGACCAGACTCCTGAAATACCGGAGAACAGTCAGTGGGCTCTTTTCCTTAGAAATCACGACGAGCTGACGCTGGAGATGGTGACTGACGAAGATCGCGACTACATGTATCGCACCTACGCCCAGGACAGTCAGGCCCGCATCAACCTGGGGATCCGGCGGCGGCTCGCACCACTGTTGCGCAATCACAGGCGGCGTATCGAGTTGATGAACGCGCTTCTTTTCTCGTTCCCTGGAACACCGATCATCTACTACGGCGACGAGATCGGAATGGGCGACAATATCTATCTCGGAGACCGGCATGGAGTGCGAACTCCGATGCAGTGGAGTTCGGATCGAAACGCAGGGTTCTCGCGCGCGAATCCGCAGCGGATGTACCTGCCGGTGATCATCGACCCGGAGTACCACTACGAGGCGGTCAACGTCGAGGCGCAGCAGCACAACACCGAATCGCTTTTATGGTTCACGAAACGACTGATCGATCAGAGAAAGCGTACTAAAACGTTCGGCAGAGGAACCATCGAGTTTCTGCAGCCTGACAACCGCAAGGTGCTGACGTTCATCAGGCAATATGAAGACGAGACCATTTTGGTGGTCGCGAATCTCTCTCGATTCATTCAGGGAGTTTCGATCGATTTGTCAAAGTTCGCCGGCGCGATTCCGGTCGAGATGTTCGGGCACGCCGAGTTTCCCGAAATCACCCAGCAACCCTTCTTCATCACCATCGCCGCGCATGGTTTCTACTGGCTCGTACTCAAAGACAAGCCGGCTCTCCCTGTGGCCACAGAGGCTGTTGCTTTCGAGGTTCCGACGTTGCGCGACGTCAGCGCCGAGAACCTGTTGCGCGAGCCAGCCAGGTCGCAGCTGGAGGATGTGCTGATCAGCTACCTGCCGCTTCAGCGCTGGTTCGGAAGTAAGAGCAGGTCGATCTCGAAAGTGTCGATCGAAGACGCGATTGAGTTACCCGGCCGCTCCGGCTGGCTCTCTGCGGTCAGGGTCGATTATCGCGACGGCAGCAGTGAAATCTACTCGCTGCCGCTGGCCATCCGACTCGATACAGAAGCTGTCACGGGCCCGCCGGACGGGACCATCGCCAGAATCGAAGGCAAACAGCAAAGCGGATACATTTACGAAGGTCAGCAGGACCCGGAATTTGCGCGGGCGCTGCTGGCACTGGTCAACGGTCGCCGCGGCCTCCGAGGAGAAGCGGGCGAGGCCACGCCGCTTCGTACCCGCTTTCTGAAGGAACGACGAAGCCTCGGGGAACTCCAACCGAGGCGCCTGAAGACGGAGCAGACCAATACGTCGATCCTCTTTGGTGACCAATTCTTTATGAAGGTTTTCCGAAGACTCGAGGAAGGGACCAACACCGATCTCGAGATCAGCCGCTTCCTCATGGAGGAAACAGAATTTCGAAATACGCCAGCATTGGCCGGCGCGCTGGAGTACAAGCGCGATAACGGCGAATCCATCACACTAGCTATTTTGCAGGAGTTTGTGCCGAACGGCGGCGACGCCTGGAGCTTCTCGCTCGATGCGGTCGGGCGGTACTTTGATCGGATCGCCGTTGAGCCTTACACTCCGGTGCAGTTGCGTGAGGTGCTGCCGAAGGTCAGCCTGGTCGCCCTCGCCGCCCAACCAATCAACGCCATCGCCGCAGCAACTCTCGAGACCTTCGTCTCATCTGCGGAACTGATCGGTCAGCGCACCGCCGAGATGCATCTGGCACTCGCCTCCAGACCCGACATCGCCGATTTCGCACCTGTACCTTTCAACCCCTTCTGGCAGAAATCGCTGTACCAGACCATGCGGGCCCAGACCACTTCATCGCTCCAACTTCTAAAGAAGAAGTTGAAAGACATCGACGCAGGTGTGCGCCCCGAAGCTGAGGAAGTTCTGGCAAGAACGGCGGAAATTCATGCGCGCTTCCAGAGAAGCACTGCGATCCCGATCGAGGCCCAGCGGATTCGTACGCACGGCGACTATCACCTCGGGCAGGTGCTGAACACAGGGAAAGATTTCGTCATTGTCGATTTTGAAGGCGAGCCCACCCGGCCGATCAGCGAAAGGAAGATCAAACGCTCTGCGCTGAAGGATGTCGCGGGGATGATCCGCTCCTTCCACTACGCGCCGTATGCTGTGCTCTTCGGTCAGGCCCCGGGAGCGTCGGTGCGGTCGCGGGACGTCGAAGCACTCGACGATGCCGCGCGAGTCTGGCAGACCTGGTCCAGCGCGATGTTTCTTCGTTCATACCTCGGGACAGCGCGCAAGGGAAGCTTCCTGCCTGACGATCAGGAGCAGTTGCGCACCCTGCTTGATATCTATCTCCTCGAGAAGGCGCTCTACGAGCTCGCTTACGAGCTCGATAATCGTCCGGCATGGGTCGCGATCCCCATTCGAGGAATCCTCCAGTTGCTCGCCGCGAATGTTTGAAGTGGGGGCCTGATGGCTGACAAGAAAGATCCGAAACCTGTCACGAAGAAAACCGCGACTCCGACGAAACCAGTGATCGCTGAATCACCGAAGAAGCGAACGATGAGCGCTGGAGCTGGCGCGACACCTCGCAAGAGCAAGGCTGCAACCTCGAAGCCTTCGAGACCTGCCATCGCCAAGGTTGCGAAGAACGTCAAGAAGCTGCTGCAGGCAGCAGCTAACGACATGGCAGCCGTGGCCCACACGGTCGTCGAGGTGCTGGAGAGCGAGCGGGCGCTGAGAGCACACGCCGATGAGATCCAACTGCATTCGACCGAGCAGAGCGCACATGTCGTCGGTATACCTGGCCGCGAAGAAACGGCGCTCTTCGTCGAGCGCTCTGAAGACAATCCCTGCTTCATCACGGAGCAGGACATTTATCTCTTCAACGAAGGCTCGCATCAGCGCCTGTACGAGAGACTGGGATCACAGGTCGTCAAGGTCGACGGGGTGCAGGGAGTTCACTTCGGGATCTGGGCGCCGAATGCGGCCGAAGTCTCGGTGACCGGCGAATTCAATGGCTGGACTCCGGGAGTCAATCGACTCAGGGCGGTGGCCGGCTCAGGTCTCTGGGAAGGTTTCGTTCCCGGTCTGCAGCGAGGCACGGTCTACAAGTACAACATCCTCTCGCTGCATAACGGTTACCGCGTCGATAAAGCGGACCCGTTCGCCTTCATGCATGAGGTGCCGGCGAGGACCGCATCGGTTGTGTGGGATCTCGAGTATGAGTGGAAAGACTCCGAGTGGATGAAGGGCCGGGGCGAACGCAACTCTCTCCAGTCGCCGATGTCGATCTACGAAATGCACATAGGCTCGTGGATGCATCGCGACGGTCATTCCCTGAGCTACCGGGATCTCGCCGAACCACTCGCTGCTTACCTGCGTGAGATGAACTTTACGCATGTTCAATTCATGCCGGTGATGGAACATCCATACTACGCGTCGTGGGGTTATCAGATCACCGGATACTTCGCGCCAACCAGCAGGTTCGGCACCCCGCAGGACCTCATGTATCTGATCGACTACCTGCATCAGCAGGAGATCGGCGTACTGCTCGACTGGGTACCTTCGCACTTTCCGAGCGACGAACATGGCCTCGGGTACTTCGACGGGACGCATCTCTTCGAACATGCAGACCCGCGTCAGGGTTTCCAGCCCGATTGGGGAAGCCTGGTCTTCAACTATGGACGCAACGAGGTTCGTAGTTTCCTGCTCAGCAACGCCATCTACTGGGTCGACAAGTACCACGCGGACGGGTTGCGTGTGGACGCCGTAGCTTCGATGCTTTATCTCGATTACTCGCGGAAGGAAGGCGAGTGGATCCCCAATGAGTGGGGCGGCAGAGAAAACCTCGAGGCTATCTCGTTCCTGCGTCGTGTGAACGAGGACCTCCATCAGATTGCACCTGATACACAGATCATCGCTGAAGAGTCGACGGCCTGGCCCATGGTGTCGCGTCCGACGCACCTTGGAGGTCTCGGATTCGGCATGAAGTGGGACATGGGCTGGATGCATGACACGCTCAAATACATGTCCACCGAGCCGGTGCATCGCCGGTTCCATCATGGAAAGCTGACCTTCAGAATGCTCTACGCCTTCACCGAGAACTTCGTGCTGCCGCTCTCCCACGATGAGGTGGTTCATGGCAAGGGTTCGCTGCTGAATAAGATGCCGGGCGACGACTGGCAGAAGTTCGCCAATCTGCGGCTGCTGTACGCCTACATGTATGCACAGCCCGGAAAGAAGATGTTGTTCATGGGCGCCGAGATCGGCCAGTGGCGGGAGTGGAGTCATGACCGTGCTCTGGACTGGGATCTGCTGGAGTTTCCGATTCACGGGGCTCTGCGTCGCTGGGTTTCCGATTTGAATGCGATGTACCGCGACAATCCGGCCATGCATCGCCGCGACTCTGATCCGCACGGCTTCGAATGGATCGACTGCGACGATTCAGAGCAGAGTGTCATCAGTCTGATTCGTCATGGTTTCGAAGGCGACCAGGACATCGTGGCCGCTTTCAACTTCACGCCTGTCCCGCGCACGAACTATCTCATTGGGGCAGATGCGGGTGGCTTCTGGACGGAAATTCTCAACAGCGATGCAGAGATCTACGGCGGAAGCGGTCAGGGGAACATGGGAAGGGTGGAGGCGGCACCGATCTCTCAGCATGGGCGTCGCTTCGCGCTGAATCTCACGATTCCTCCGCTGGGGGCGGTCTTCCTGCGACGAGAAAAGCCGTGACCAGAAAGCTACGGGAGAACCGCCTTCGCCTCGGCGCGAAACAGCTGGAAGACGATCGCACACACTTCCGGGTATGGGCACCGCAGCACGACTCGGTGATGCTCCATCTGACGTCACCGGTTGAAAGGTTGCTTCCGATGGAACGCGGTCGGAACGGCTACTTCAACCTTGAAACTGATGCAGTAGGCCCCGGTGCAGAATACTTCTACAAAATGTCAGGTGGGCCAGACCGACCCGATCCGGCTTCGCGTATTCAACTCGAGGGTGTTCATGGGCCGACCTCGGTTCCCGATGAGACGCCCTTTGCATGGGTGGCCAACGAGTGGAGGGGCATGCCGCTGGAAGGCTACGTCATCTACGAACTACACGTGGGCACGTTCACCTCTGAAGGTACATTCGACGCCGTCATCGAACGTCTCGACGCACTGGCCGACCTCGGCGTCACCGCCGTCGAACTCATGCCCGTCGCCCAGTTTCCAGGTACCCGCAACTGGGGTTATGACGGCGTCTATCCCTTCGCTGTGCAGGATTCATACGGCGGACGTGAAGGGTTGTGCAGACTGGTTGATGCAGCGCATCAGCGAGGTCTGGCCGTCATTCTCGACGTGGTCTACAACCACCTCGGTCCTGAGGGCAATTACCTCAACGACTTCGGGCCGTACTTCACGGCGCGGTACAGAACCCCGTGGGGAGCGGCGCTCAACTTCGATGGTGAGTACAGCGACGAGGTGCGCAGTTTCTTCATCGAATCGGCACTGATGTGGATCTCTGAGTTTCGCATCGATGGACTGCGCGTCGACGCCGTGCATGCAATCGTCGACCATTCCGCTCGACCATTTCTTGCGGAACTCGCAGACGAGGTTCATCGGATGGCGCGACAACTGGGGCGCATGGTGCATCTGTTCGCGGAGAGTGACCTGAACGATCCGATCGTTCTGCGCTCGCTGGAGCATGGCGGTTTGGGCTACGACGCGCACTGGGCGGATGACTTTCACCACGCCGTGCATACGCTTCTCACCGGCGAACAGGAAAGCTACTACGCCGACTTCGGAAAAGTCTCTGACCTGGCCACTGTGCTGCGGGACGGTTATCTCTACGCTGGAAGGTACTCGGAGTTCCGAAAGCGCCGATTCGGTGCACCGCCAGCGACCAGACGCGGCGAGCAGTTCGTGATCTCGATCCAGAATCATGATCAGGTTGGGAACCGGATGCGCGGAGAGCGCCTTTCGACGCTAGTCTCCTTCGACAAGCTGAAGTTAGCAGCCGGAGTGATGCTGCTGGCTCCGATGACGCCCATGCTCTGGATGGGGGAGGAATACGGCGAGACCGCGCCCTTCCTCTATTTCATGCATCACTCCGACGATGATCTGGTCGAGGCCGTCCGTCGCGGCAGGCGCGAAGAGTTTGCGGGATTCGAATGGAAAGGCGAAGTGCCCGATCCGCACGCAGAGAGCACGTACGAGCAATCGAGGATCGGGTGGAAGTGGGACGCGCCGCGGCCGTCGGCCCTGAGAACTTTGTACAAACGACTATTGCAGTTACGTTTCGAACTTCCGGCGCTGGCCGACCCCTCACTTTCATCCACCGCAGCCTGGCCTTTCGAGAGCAGCGGTCTATTGCTGATGGTGCGAGGAACCGACGAGAGTCGAGTGGCTGCGATCTACAATTTTTCCGAGAAACCTGCGCGTCGGTTTCTTCCGCTGCCGGCTGGCAACTGGCGGGTAGAGCTGAACTCATCCTCAGTAGAATTCGGAGGATCGGTCGAGGCTTCCGAGCTGACGCTGCGCTCACGGGGCGAGTACGAGCTCGAGCTTCCTGCAGCGTCTTTCCTTCTTCTTCTGGAAGTACCCGAAGAGTCATGAGCCAGCTCCGGATTCCTGCGGCAACGTATCGTCTGCAATTCAATCGAGACTTCACGTTCGCGCAGGCAGAGTCCATTGCCCGCTACCTGGCCGACCTCGGGGTCACTGACCTGTACGCCTCGCCAATCTTCAGGGCCCGCGGCGGAAGTTCACACGGCTATGACGTGGTGGACTCTACGGCCATCAGTGAAGATCTCGGCGGGGAGTCTGAGTTCGAGAAGCTGAGCGCGACTGCACGCCGTTACGAGCTGGGGTTTCTCCTCGACGTGGTTCCTAATCACATGGCCGCGAGCCCTGATAATGCCTGGTGGACGAGTGTCCTGGAGAACGGACCGGGCTCCCGTTTCGTCAATTACTTCGACATCGACTGGAGTCCACTCGACAGCGGTCCGGAACGGAAGGTTCTACTCCCCATTCTCGGCAGACCGTATGGAGAAGAGCTCGAAGGTGGAAAGCTGATCCTGCGGTTCGACGAGGGCGGCTTCACGATCAACTACTACGACAGGCAGTTCCCCGTTTCCACACGTTCCTGGCCACCGATTCTTCGCATGATTCTGCAAGTCCTGGAACAGGACGCAGGCATGACCACGGCAGCGCTCGAGCTCACCGATCTGGTGGAGAGGTTGCCTGCTCTGGCAGCAGACCACGCAGCCGAGCCGACGGTGAACAGCAGGTTCCTCAAGGAAACGCTCTGGCGTCTCAGCCGAAGCGACGCGACGTTCGACGCAGCAGTACAGAAAGCTCTGGAGCAACTGAACGGAAGAGGCGGCGACAGGCCGAGTTTTGACGCGCTCGACGACGTACTCGAGCTGCAGTGGTACCGGCTGGCCTACTGGCGCATCGCCGGTGAAAGCATCAACTATCGGCGGTTCTTCGATGTGGCCGACCTGGTTGGAGTGCGAGTCGAAGAACCGGAAGTTTTTGAAGCGCGCATGTCCAGAGTCATCCAACTCGTGGAGCAGGGGAAAATCACCGGACTTCGCGTGGATCACATTGACGGTTTGTTCGACCCCGCCAGTCACCTCCGAAAACTGCAGGCCAGGCTGGGACGAGGATGGACCCCTGATGCAAAGCGTCTCGGGTTTTATGTACTCGTCGAAAAGATCCTGGCGGCAGACGAGACGTTACCTTCTGATTTCGCCTGCAGCGGAACGACAGGGTACGAGTTCATCGCCAGGTGTGATCAGCTGTTCATTGATCCGGTCGGACTCGATCTCCTGTCGAAATTTTATGCCGAAACGACCGGCACTGATCGCGATTTCGAATCGATGGTGTACCAGAAGAAAAGGTTGGTCATCGAGACTCTCTTCTACGGTGAGATGCGCGGGCTCGGCAACGCACTCTGGCAGCTGGCCAGTAAGGAAAGAAACGCGCGTGACTTTTCACCCTCGGAGTTGCATGCAGCCCTCGCTGAAGTCACAGCCTGCCTGGCCGTGTATCGCACCTATGAACGTGATGTAAGCATTGCTGCGCGCGATCGTGATCGGATCGAAAATGCCATCGCCCATGCGCGGCAGCGCAATGAAGCGATGCGGCAGGAGGAAGGATCAAGCCTGCTGGCCTGCAGCGTGACTCCAATCGATGATCGCCTGTTCGAATTCATCAGGAAAGTGCTGTTGGTCGAGCCGCCTCATTACGCGTCTGATCAGGCGGATTCCTGGCTTCGTTTTGTGATGCGCTGGCAGCAGTTCACCGGACCGGTCATGGCCAAAGGGGTCGAGGACACATCGTTCTACAACTACAACCGTCTCATCTCGATGAATGAAGTCGGTGGTGAGCCGGGAAGTTCGGTAGTCGACGCAGTCGAAACCTTTCATCGTCACAATCTGCACGTACTCGAGAGCTGGCCATCCACGTTGAATGCGTCATCCACTCACGACACGAAACGAAGTGAAGATTCGCGCGCTCGGATTCATGTTCTTTCTGAGATTCCTCAGCGATGGGCGAAACACGTTCGCAAGTGGATGAGGCTGAACGCGCCGTTCCGCACCTCGATCGGGGGGCAGCAGATTCCCGATGCAAACGAAGAGTTGCTGATCTATCAGTCGCTGGTCGGAGTCTGGCCATTCGATGCTGGTCAACGGGAAGGGCTGGTTGGACGGATGCTGCAGTTCGCGGAAAAAGCGCTTCGGGAGGCCAAGGTACATACGAGCTGGCTGCAGCAGAATGCAGGGTACGAGTCTGCGGTGAAGAGATTCATCGAAGGAATTTTGTCTGCGGAGAACACAGAGTTTCTCGAGGATTTTCACCGCTTCGCGAGCTTTACGTCATTTCATGGAGCGACGAATTCCATCTCGGCGCTACTGCTCAAGTGCGTTGCACCGGGAGTTCCCGATTTTTATCAGGGTAGTGAGTTGTGGGATTTCAGTCTGGTGGATCCGGACAACCGTCGTCCAGTCGACTACGCGCTGCGCACGGAGATCCTCGACCGTCACCGGAGCGAGACCGGCAAACCTCAGGTGAATGCGCTTCTCCGGAACTGGCAGAACGGCGAGATCAAGTTGTTCGTCACCAGTAGAACGCTGGCAATTCGGAACGCCATGCCTTCGGTCTTCAGATACGGATCGTACGAGCCGCTTTTGTCGAGTGGATCGTGCGGTGAGAGCGTGGTGAGTCTCATTCGTCGCACCGACCACCAGGCCGTGCTGGCAGTGGTCCCGCGGCTCGTGACCAGGCTCTCTCGCCCGGGGCGATTCCCGATTGGCGCCGAAATCTGGAAAGACACTTTCATTACCCTTCCGACCGCGGCACCGCGAGAATGGACCAACGCCTTCACGGGCGAGACGGTCAGCGTCCGCGAATCGGGACAGGTGCCTTTAGCATCTCTGTTGCGAACATTCCCACTGGCACTTCTCATCGCGCGTGATGGCAGCAGCGACTGAAACAGCTGCTGGCAAATCACAAGCCTGTTCAGGTCCTGCCCTTATCGTTCGCGCTCCGCTTTGAGTGCTTCAAGGACTTCCAGTTCGATGAGATCCTTCTTTCGACCGGCAGCACGCTTCATGCGAATGACGTCGTCCACCGACGCGAAGCGAACCTGCAGCTGTTCTCCCAGATCAATCATCGTTGCTTCGCGCTCGAGATCTTTAAAACCGTTGGTCCCAGCAGGCGTAGCAAGGCAGTCGATGTTGCCTGCATCGGTCTCGAAGGTGAAGCTTCCGCCGAGAGCGATGGTGCGTCCATCTAGAATGAATGGCAAAAAAGTGTCGAAGTCGCGTGGTCGCGCATTCAGCGAAAGAAGTACCCGCGCAAGTGCTTCTGTATTGGACCGAGTCGTTGAGTAGCAGATGTCGAGATCGTTGGTGATCGTTGGGGAACCCCAGATTCGCGCTGCAAATCCACCGATTACGACGAATTCGACGCCGCCCCTGAGAAGCAGGCCCAGCGCTCGGAGGGGGTCGAAGACTGCGAAGGTCATCGCGGAGGAAGACGTTCGTCGAGAATCTGCAGGTTTCGCGCTTCTTCGACGGCGACGCGTGCCCGCTCGGCAGGAGTGAGCTTCAGAAGACGGCGAATTGCCGTTCTATCGACACCCTTCGGAGCGACCGACGTGCGACCTTCGGATTTCTTGCCTGAAAGCATGGGCAGATTGTAGCAGCGTCGAGCGGTTCTGCCTGCCGCAGGCGATGGCTGCGCTGCGCAAGAAAACGCATGGTTGGAGCGTCTCTAGCAGCAGGTACGTTCGTGGGGCGCGCTCTCTACGTTGAGTTCCATGGAACGGCCGTGAGGGAGCGGGCGAACGCAGTTCGCCCCTACGGCTGAACGCCTTCCAGCTAATCGCGGGCGATGACCAGCAGGGTGATGTCGTCAGACTGCAGTTCGGCCCCGCGGTGACTGATCACAGCCTGCTCGATCCGATTGCCGATTTCAGCGGCATTGTGTCCCGCGGCGTCGCGCAATGCTGAAGCGAGAATGTTCTGGCTGAATTCTTCGCCGCCGGCGTCTTCAGCCTCGGTGATTCCGTCTGTGAAAAGAACCAGCGCATCACCTTGATCGAGTTGGATCATTTGATCGCGAAACGTGGCATTGGCAAAAACCCCCAGCAGCAGGTCGGTTTCGGTGAGATCGATGTTCTCATCTCGACGCACCCAGACAGGAGGTGTGTGTCCCGCATTGGTGTACACAATCTCTCCAGTTGCGGGATTCAGTCGTCCGGCCAGCAGCGTGACGAACTTCGACTGTGGCAGGTTCTCCTTCAGGAATCCGTTGAGTTGTGTCACCAGTTCGGAAGGGCTCGGATCTGCTTTCGTGAAGATACGAAACGAAGCCTGCAGGCCTGCCATGAGCAGCGCCGCGGTCACGCCCTTGCCGCTCACATCGGCGATCACGAAGTAGAGCGAGCCATCGGGTCTTCTCGCGAAGTCGTAGTAGTCACCGCTCACGGTTCGGAAAGGTCGATTGATTCCGAACAGCGAGAATCCGGCAACCGGTGGCGGAGTCTCCGGCAGCAATCGCCGCTGAATGGTGTAGGCCATCTTCAGCTCTTCGTCTGTGAGCGCTTTCTGCAGCGCGTTCTCGCGCAGCCTGGTGTTCTCCAGTTTCACCGCGGCAAAACGGGCTATTTGCGCTACCAGTTTGAGGTCCTCTTCATCGAGCTTCGTTTGATTGAAAAGGAAATCGACGTACAGAACTCCTTCCACGGTGTCGTTGATGAGAATGGGCGCGCAGAGAACAGAGTGAATCCCCTGGAGGATGATGGAATTCGCGTGACTCAGCTTCTCATCCATCGATACATCCATGTAGGCCAGCGCACGCTTCTGCAGCACGACCTCGTCGAGAAGAGTTCTGCTGATCGAGAGTTCCTTACTGTCATTCACATCGGCGCGACGCACCTCGGCATTCGAGAACGTTCTCGACCCCTCTGCCACCAGAGCGATCGCTGCACGGGAGGGCCGAAGATGCTCCATGATCTGATCGAGCACGACACCGAACAACGAGTCCAGCGGGTGGTCATCGATCAGTCCCACCGCCAGCGCATTCAGGATCTGTAATCTCTCGACGTTCTCCGTCGAGAGGTTGTGGCGATTCAGAATCTCTTCGACCGGGATGGAAATGGTCGCTGTGATCTTCGCGTCACCTACCTCCAGCCGGTCGGTCGACTGGTCCGACTTGAAAATCAACTCGGTGTCGCCGAGCCTGATGCGATCGCCGGAGTGCATCGGCATCTCGCGGTCGAGTCGGTTGCCGTTCAGATAGGTCCCGTTGGCGCTTCCGCAGTCGCGAACACTCCAAAATCCGTCGTTCGCGCAAATCTCTGCGTGCTTGCGCGAGAGGTAACGATCCTTCAACGGTATCGTGCACTCTGCGGCGCGACCGATCGACGCTCCCTCCGTTCCAATCGAGACTTTTGTGGACGGAGAACTCGCTGTCACGATGGTGACCTCAGCGCCCGGTACCCTGGTTGGCCGGATTCCTGCTGCAGAGTCGCTCAAGACCGAAACTTCCGCGGACCAGCACAACGGGAAATGGACGTCACACTGGAACCTTACTACGATTCGAGTCGTGCACGAATCTGGACAGAAGTCGCGGGACGTAGAAGAATGCACCGTCACCTGCTGCGAGGAACACTGATTTGACCGACTCCCAAACGATTGTTGCTGCATCCGACGTGCTCATCGTCGATGACGACCCCCCGATCCGAAGTCTGCTCGGACAAATTTTCCGAAGGCTCGGGATGAAAGAGCGTGAAGCCCGAGATGGGATCGAGGCAATCGAAGCGATTGAACTCTCTGTGCCACGGCTGATGATGCTGGATCTCATGATGCCCCGCATGAATGGCTGGCAGGTGCTCGAGACGCTCAAGGAACGTAACCTCATCGGTCAGATTCCGGTCATCGTTCTGACCGCGGTGGGCGCGCAGCGAACAGAAGGTCTCACCGACCTCGGCGTGCGTGCCGTCCTGAACAAGCCCTTCGAGATTGCCGACCTGACCGAGACGGTGAAGAAGATTCTTGCCGAGCAGAACTGAAGAGCCACCGCACCATTTTCTCCCCGAAGACGACTATTTCCTGGAAATCGAGTCGCACTTTGCGGAGAAGCGAGGCACTGCGTTCGTTATCTCGGCCAAAGACTGGGCTCTCCTGAAGAGCTGGAAAGAAGGCGGGATCCCCCTGCCCATCCTGATTGAAGCGATCGACGGCTGTTTTCAGAAAAACAGCGAGAGCGGAAGGCGCAAAACGATCTCCAGTCTTTCCTACTGCCGTCACGCCGTCAAAGATCTCTGGGAAGAACGGAAGTCGCTGCAGGCCGGATCGACGGGCTCGATCCCCGAACTAGATCCGGGAGCAGGACTGGCCCTGCTTGCGAATGATCTCGAGCAGGCCGCCTTGAATTCAAAGACGTCATCCGCTGCCGAGGCGCTCAGCGCGACTGCTATCAAGGTGAACGGTTTGAACCGGAAAGTGACCTCAGTCCCGGATCTCGAGGAGAAACTGATCATGCTCGAGTCCGCACTCTTCGAGTTGTTACGTGCTTCGCTTACTCCCGATGAGAAGGCTGTCCTCGAACAGGAAGCGAGCCGCGCCCTCGCAGGCATCGCCGATGAGAAAGTGCGAGCGCGGACCTCAGATGCAAATCTGCGAAGACTCATCAGGAAGCAGTTCGCGATCCCGCGTCTGTCGCTGTTTGGATGAGGAGCGGGCCGGAGGCCGGGGTCAGGGGGCCGGGGTAGAAACCTATTAGGAACTCGGCAGCACCGGCGATGCCAAATGCACACAGGCAGGATTGCCTGTGCCACACAAGCGCGGATCGCAACAGGACTACTAGTTACTGACTACTGCTTACTGACTACTGCTTACTGACTACTGCCATCAGCTGCTCCGGCCCCCGGCCCCCAGACCCCAGCCGCTTCACCTGCCTCACTTCGACAAAATCTCATCGACCTTCCTCAGCGTGTTGGCGGCCGCGGTGCCACTGACGGGTGCTTCGGTCGCGCCCTGTGCATCGGGAACGGATACTCCACAGCTGCTCAGCACCCGCTGCGCGGATGCGAAGTCAGCGGGCTCGCTCGTGCCGGCGCAGGGTGCCCCACGCATCTGCAGCACTCGTGCGACGATTCGAGTGAAGCTGCTGATTGTGATCACTCTGTACGGATCAACTCGCCTGGTGATTGGATCGACGTTGAATAGACCGAGGGCGAGCGCTCGCACCAGTTCGTCCCGACCGATCACGTTGCTGATGTCTACGGCGATGGGCGGCTGTCTGAGCCTGGTCGCGAAACGAACGGAGGAGACTTCCCAGTAAAGCAGAACCGAGAAGTCGGCGCGGTTGATCGCTGCCGACTCGCGTGCTCTCCGGTACTGGGGTGGCATGTTGGCGCTGGTGAAGTCAGTCTTGAGCGCATCCAATTTTTGCTGCAGTCGAGCGTCAGGTGCGCGCCGGATGAGTTTCTCTAGCCGGACGATCGCTTCCTGGAAACGGCCCTTTCCTGCATCGATATCGGCAAGCGCTTCCTGAACCTCGGTACGGTCGGCTTCACCACGCCTCAGCAGCGGGTCGAGTTCCCGGCGCGCCTCATCCCAGTCGCTCGAAGCGATCAACTTACGCACGAGTTGAATGCGGGTGTTCGAGGCCTCAGGCTTGAGTTCGAGCGCAGCACGGAGCATTGCTGCTGAGCGATCTGCGTCAGATGCCGCCTCGGCCTCGGACAGGAGCTGTGCGAAATGTTTGTCTCGCGATTCGGCCAGCCGCTCGCTGATGCCTGGCGGTGCGGCAGCGTTGCGTGAAACTTCGGTGTAGCGCGCGAAGGCGGTTTTCCAATCGCCGCGCGAGCGTGCGATTTCGGCTCGGTAGAGAGTGCTGGCGAGCGTTCGCCCTGACGCTTCTGCCCGCGCAATCAGTTCTTCGGCAGCGGCCGGATCTCCTGAGTCGAGGGAAATGGCGGCCAGCGCCAGCGCTACATCTGCCCGGCCCGGACTCCTCAATTCGATGTCGGCGAAGAGTCGTTCGGCCTCGACCGGTGCGCCACGTCTGAAGGCAGCCCATGCGGCATCGAACCGTCGTGCATCCTCCGGTGAGACTGTTTCATTCACGCCCGTTCTCGGATCGATGAGAAACGGGTTACGAGGTGCGGTGGTGGTTTGCTCGACCTGAGGAGCGGTTGAAGCACAGGCCGCGAGCATGACGATCGCTAAGATTGCTGACGGGAAAGCGCGGAGAGTGGTTGCATGCATGAGGACGATCCAGTGAGTTGGAGAAACGACCGGATTGTATCGGAAGACGAGTCTGGTGCGTCGTAAATGGTGGGTTGTCGCATGCTCATTCACTGCACGCCGCCTTGGCCCGCGCAGAGAAGCCTCGACCCCACAGAGGTGGTGCTGCACTTCGGCTTTCGCGGCGCGGAACGGAGATTCCTCTTCGCATTCAAAGCGAGCAAGCTCGCAAAAGGTTCGCCTGCTCATCGGAATGACGTACCGGGAGCCAGTGACCGATACGAGGGGACCGGCACGACTGATGAATCGGCTTGCCTTGCTCCGGCCCCCCGACTCCGGCCCCCGGCCTGTCATCTCGCGGTGATCAGCTGAAGAGCTTGCTCGCCAAGTACCGAGATCGAGCTTGCAGCGTCGAGCCAGTGGGTGTCGACTTCCCCGCGGAACCAGGTTCTCTGCCGTTTGGCATAGGCGCGGGTTCGCTGTCTGGTTTGATTGATGGCCTCGCCCAGCGAAAGCGAACCCGAGAGGTGACGAACAGCCTCGCGATATCCGATGGATTGAAAGGGCGCGGCGTCGCATTGATAGTGCGTCAGCAATTCGGCCGTCTCTTCCAGAAGTCCGTTCGCGTATATCGAAGCGACGCGCGCGTCGAGACGGGCCACCAGCGTTTCTCTTTCCAGATCGAGAGCGAACTTGATCGCACTCCATCTGGGAGGGGTCGAGGCAGTGGGTCGCTCCCAACTGGAGATTGGTTTGCCGGTGCTGAAGTAAACCTCGAGTGCGCGTTCGATGCGATGACTGTCGCCCGGAGCGAGTCGCAGCGCGGTTGGCGGATCGACGCGTTGCAGGAGGCGGAAAAGTCTTGCCCGTCCCCGTTCATTGGATCTCAGCTTCTGCAGGCGTGACCTCATGGCGGGGTCGCTCGAAGGTAGCGCAGGAAGTCCGGCCAGCAGAGCGCGGAGGTAGAAGCCGGTCCCCCCGACGACGATGGGGCTCCGTCCGCGCGCGAGAATCTCCCGGCATACTCGGGAGGCGTGCGCGGAGAAGTCGGCGGCGGTGAACGGCTCGTCTGCGTCGACGAAATCGAACAGGTGGTGAGGAACACTTTGCCGGTCTGCAGCGGATGGCTTGGCGCTGCCGACGTCGAATCCGCGGTAAATCTGAATCGAATCGCAGTTCACAATCTCGCCGTTGAGCCTCGCTGCGAGCTCCATGGCCAGACTGCTCTTGCCCGTGCCTGTGGCTCCTCCGATGACGATGAGGGGTACGCTCTGCCGGAATTCAGCGCCCTCGAAGTTGTGTGTTGTGGAAGCGATCGTCTTCCTCCTCGATCACCTGCCGAAGATGCGGGCGACAGTAGAGCTCACCCTTGAAGACCGGCTTCCTGCACACTGAGCATCGACTCTTCCGCGCCTTACGTATGAGTTTCTCTGCGAAACCAAGGCCGGCACCGACCGCGATCAAAAGAAGGCCGAAGCCGCCCACTTTCTGCAGGAAGGGCATGGCCAGATACTCGGTCTCGGGAGCCTCGGCGAATGTTTCGCGCAGAACGTACGCTCCGAGAACCAGCAGCACGATCCACAGGCCGAAGCGAAGAAGCGTTGTCGACATTTCCACGATGTTAAGCGCCGCGATTCAAACGTGTCAATTTCGTCGTGCTCCCGGCAGCAGGTCGATCTCGATGGCGCCTTGCAGATCCGTTCGTCGTATCGACGTCTTCGCGGCGCGCAGTCGCTGCAGAACTTCCTGATGCGGGTGTCCGAACGGATTGTCTTTTCCGGCGGAGATCAGCCCTACGCGCGGATCGACGGCACGCACGAATTCAAGCGAACTCGAGGTTTTGCTGCCATGGTGAGGAATCTTCAGGTACTCGGCACGCAACGCGGCTGGATGTTCGTCCGCGTACAGCAGTTCCGCCTCCTTTTCGATATCGCCGGTGAGCAGAATCCGCGCGCCAGGGAACTCCAGCCGGCAGACCAGCGAACTGTTGTTGAGCCAGGAGCGCTT
The DNA here is from genome assembly GCA_046590705.1 of Thermoanaerobaculia bacterium. GTDB lineage: Bacteria > Acidobacteriota > Thermoanaerobaculia > Gp7-AA8 > Gp7-AA8 > JBKJUK01. Next base: position 18,646 of record JBKJUK010000256.1, on the reverse strand, counting down.
CAACCGCAGCCGCGGAACCAGCGTTGTGGCCGGCAGACCGCCAATCAGCTGACGCCCTGAATACCTGACAAGGCGTAGCAGTGTGCCGTTACGGGCAGCGAGATGGGCCAGTTCCAATGCGCATGGTTGCGGGAGGTGCCGTGCATTCATCCAGAGCTCGCCCACCTCCAGGTCACGTAGTACATCGGGGAGCCCTCCACAGTGGTCAGGATGCGGATGGGTCAACACGACCGCGTCGAGTCGTCTCACTCCACGGGCCAGCAGTTGGGGAATGAGAATCCGTCGTCCGAAGTGCGAACTCTCTCCCCATCCACCTCCGTCAACGAGGATGTTGCGCGATTCGCTTCGAACCAGGACCGCGTCGCCCTGCCCGACGTCAAGCAGCACCGCCCGTGGCACGTCGACACTCGAGTGCGTCGCATGAAAAATTGCCACCTGCAGTGGAATGACGAAAAGTAGAAGAATTCTGAGCGAAGGCGACCAGCGGAAGAGCAGCATGATGCAGAGCAAGCCCAGGACCGCATACATGATTGGGATTGACGGTCGGGCTGCTGGTCCACGCCAGAGAAGTTCCGCGCCCGCCGCGTTCAACAGATCTGCCAGGTTGCTGATGAATGCCAGCAGATCGAGGAGTGGGGCAGAAAGGTCGGGGAGAAGAAAAAGAAGCAGGCAATAGAGGATGCCGAGGCAGAGAAGCAGTGAAAAGAGCGGAGCGATGAGGAGCGTCAGCAGCGCGCCTCCCGCGGTGAACTGCTGAAACCAGGTAAGCAGGAATGGCAGGATTGCGAGTTCAGCGCAGACACCGTAGAGAAGCGCGGCCAGAATTGGATTCCTCACCTGGCGCGCCGCAATCAGTGGCTTACCGCAGAAGATGAGACCGAAGGTAGCGGCATAGGTCATGGCGAAACCTCCGTCGTAGAGATCGTTCGGCACCACCAGCAGACGGAAAATGATCGAGACGAAGTAGAGGTTTTCGATCGAGGTAGGTCTGCCCAGCAGGCGTGCGACTGCGTACAGGCCAATCATCATCGCGCAGCGTGTGACCGATGGCTCCGCGCCGGCGAATAGCGGCGCGGCGCAAGCCAGGGTCAGCAGGGTGATGTCGCTCAGCCGCGGCCTTCCAAACCGTCTCAGAAGGAACGCCAGCATTCCTGCGAGCAGAGTGATCTGCATCCCGGAAAAAACCAGCAGGTGATACGTGCCTGCCGCGCGATACTTTTCCTTGATCGCTTCATCCAGCTGCGTGCTGCGGCCCAGCACGACCGCCTGCAGTAATGCCAGAAGCTCGCGCCGCTCTGGCACTGCCTCGGCTTCCGAATTGAATCTGGCCGCAATGGCATCGTTCACTCCGGCCAGGCCGCGGCGACGGTGATTCGTGATCGATTCGATCAACTGCGCCGACTTCACATGAAGTCGAAGACCGGAGTCGCCGAAGGAAAGGAGGCCTGCACTCCTGAAGGTCGCGTTGGGCACTGTCGCCGGCGCGTCCGATGGAAGGATGAGCAGAACAGGCAGACTGCTACGGCAAGTCAGGGAATTCTGCGAAAACGTGACGCCACGCAGTTCGACCAGTCGGGATTCGCTCTTATGCGAGATGACTCGTTCTACGGTTGCCGCGGCGTCGACAAAGCGAGTTTGCTCCATTCGCCCGAGGCAGGATAGCTCCGCTGTCTGTTGCGCCTGTCGCTTCTGGAGAAGCAGCATCGCCAGGGTGACGACCAGCAGCGAGATTCCCGCTGATCGAGCCCACCTGGACCTCAGTGCCAGCGATGCCAGACCCGAGAGCCCCAGCAGCCAGAGCTCGAGCCGGGAAACGACGAGGAAGTCTGCTGCAGCGATGGTTGCTGCCAGCAGAAGTGCCGGGATGAATGCGGGTAGTTTATTTTCTTTTTTCTGCACGCTCGAAGAGCGAGAGAGTCTCGATGTGGTGAGTGTTTGGAAACAGATCGAGTAGATCGAGGGAGGTGGGAATCCAGCCTGAGCGCGCAAGCCGTGACGCGTCCCGTGCAAAGGTTACCGGATCGCACGAGAGATAACAAATCTTCTCCGCAGGGGAGTCAGCCACGATCTCCATCACCTTGGGCGACATTCCGGCGCGGGGCGGATCGATCATGATGAAGTCGGGATGCTGCCTGGTGGAACTCAGGAAGGCTTCCACCGATCGGCTGTCGGCTTCGACGTTTCGGAGGTGAGCGGTATTCAGCTTCGCGTAACGATGCGAGACCGCCGAGGATTCGACCGTGACCACGGAGTCGAACGTTCTGGCCAGGGGCAGAGCGAAGAAACCGACGCCGCCGTAAAGATCGAAAGCCAGGCGTCTGGGCCAGCAACTTCCGCCATGCGTTTCGATCCGCTCGAGCAACTGTCGAAGCAAATGCCGGTTCACCTGGAAGAACGCGGCGGTCGACAGCTGATACCGATCCGAGCCGACATCGAGGGCGACCCCTGATTCAGTGCGTTCCGCAATTCCGGACCAGAAGTGACGTCCGTTCTCGAAGGTTTCCACCGAGGCATTTGCTCGCCCGGCCTCGCGAGTGAGTTCATCGAGGTGATCGATGACGCCCGGGCCAACGACTTCACAGGCAGTCGTGAGCGGAACGACATGGTGGGTACCGGCCGCATAGAAACCGATGGCCCGCTTCCTCTTGTCGTAATGGAGGCGGCTGCGAAGCCGGTAATTCAGTGGAGAAGGATGAAGCTTGATCTCGGGAAGCGATGCTGTGTCGAATTTCCCGACCCGTCGCAGCGACTCGTCGAGAATTTTCTTTTTGGCCTCCAGCTGCACGTCGAGGCGGAGGGCAGTCCAGTCGCATCCTCCGCAGCTGTCGGCAATTGGACATGGTGCGGCGCGTCGGAGCGGGCTGTCGAAGATCCGCTTCCGCCATTCGCCGCGCGCAAAGTTCTTCCTGGCCTCGGTGATTTCCACGATGGCGATGTCGCCAGGAAAAAGGCCGGCCACGAAGACCGGGAGCGAACCGTGGCGGCAGAGAGCATCACCACCGGCCACAAGCTCACGAGCCTCGAGCTCGATTCTCTGTCCGCGCCGCAGGGAGTGAGTCGGCATTCGGGGAGAGTGTACTTTGCGTTCTGTTGAACCGCAGCCCGCGTTTCTCACACTCGTTCGTTGCGAGGCGGGGGAGAGTGGCCTGGATGCGAGGCGCACGGCGATTTCGCGACGAGGGCATAGTGGACTCTATGTTGAGGAGCGAAACCGTCGTGTAACGAAGCAGACAGGGTGCTATCCGCCGCCGCAGCAGAAGGAGTGTGAGAAATGCGGGCTGAGCCTGTTTGCAATCTGCCGGAGGCGTGATAAAACCTCCCGCGCCTCGCCTCGGGCATCCCCACTGCAGTCACGGTCTGGGGAATGATGCCGGGCGTCGCAACATCACCCCGTACCTCTTCGAGATCACAGAGGCAAGAATGAAAGTACATGAGTATCAGGCTAAGGAAATTCTGCGACGGTACGGCGTAGCCGTTCCTCGCGGAAGTGTGGTCGACAAGGCTGAAGACGCGCGGAAGATCGCCGAGGAACTTGGTGGCCGGGTCGTGGTGAAAGCGCAGATTCATGCAGGCGGCCGAGGTAAGGGCGGCGGCGTGAAGCTGGCCAAGGATCCTGAAGAAGCTGTGAAGCTTGCGGGCGAGATCATCGGTATGACCCTCGTCACGCACCAGACCGGACCGGAAGGCCGTCTGGTGCAGAAGGTGCTGATCGAAGAGGCGCTGAACATCGACAAAGAGTTCTACCTCGGTATCACCCTCGACCGGAAGCTCGGCAAGCCGGTGATCATGGCTTCGAAACAGGGTGGGATGGAGATCGAAGAGGTCGCAGCTGAGAATCCTGACGCGATCTACCGCGAACCGATCGATGCCGTGCTCGGAGTGCAGCCATTTCAGGCCCGCCAGGTCGCCTATGCGCTCGGCCTGACCGGTGAGGCCTTCAAGAGTTGCGTCGAGTTCATCGGAAAACTGATGAAGTGTTACGTCGACATGGATTGTTCGCTCGCTGAAATCAATCCGCTGCTCATTACCAAAGAAGAAAAGGTGCTGGCGCTCGACTGCAAGATGACCTTCGACGACAACGCCATGTTCCGTCACAAGCCGGAACTGGAGATGCGCGATCTCGCTGAAGAAGATCCGCTCGAAGTCGAAGCCTCGAAGTTTGGTCTGAACTACATCAAGCTCGACGGTAATGTCGGCTGCATGGTGAATGGTGCCGGTCTGGCCATGGGCACGATGGACATCATCAAACATGCCGGCGGTCAGCCTGCCAACTTCCTGGATGTCGGGGGCGGGGCCACGGCGGAGCAGGTCAAGAATGCCTTCCGGATCATTCTTTCCGACAAAAATGTGAAAGCGATTCTAATCAATATTTTCGGCGGGATCATGCGCTGCGACCGGATCGCCGAAGGCGTTGTGGAAGCATCGAAAGAGATTGGTCTTCCCGTTCCGGTTGTGGTGCGACTGGAAGGGACGAACGTGGAACTCGGCAAGCAGATCCTGAAGGACTCGGGACTGAATCTCATTTCCGCCGACGGCATGGCTGACGCAGCGCAGAAGGTTGTCGCTGCGGCCATGGGGCGCTGATATCCGCTGAGTACCGATCGATGTAAAGAGAATGCCCGCGCAGAAACCTGCGGGTCACGACAGAAGACTGAAATGACAGGCAGAGGAACGAATGGCAATCTGGGCTGATAAAAATACGCGAATCATCGTGCAGGGAATCACCGGTCGTGAGGGAAGTTTCCACGCAATCGGTTGCCGCGAGTACGGAGCAAATGTCGTTGGCGGTGTGACTCCCGGCAAGGGCGGCACCACGCACGAAGGGTTTGCGGTGTTCAACACCGTTGTCGAGGCGCGTGAGAAAGAGGGCGCGAATTGCGCTCTGATCTTTGTTCCTCCACCATTCGCCGCCGACGCCATCATGGAAGCTGCAAGCGCAGGGATCGAGTTGATCATCTGCATCACCGAAGGCATTCCGGTGAATGACATGATCCGTGCGCACGATCTGCTCCGCAAGGTCAATCAGTCACGTGTGGCCGCGTTCGGCGAGAGGGTTTTTGCAGCCACTGCTGAATCGGAAGATCCTTCAGCGACATGGACGGCCGCAGGCGCCGACATGATGCAGCGCGCTGGCGCGTCGCGTCTCATCGGACCGAACTGTCCGGGAATCATCACCCCTGGTCAGACCAAGATCGGCATCATGCCGGGACACATTCACAAGGAAGGTCCGATCGGGATCGTCTCTCGCTCGGGAACGCTGACCTACGAAGCTGTGGGACAACTCAGCAAGCGTGGTATCGGTCAGTCGACAGCAGTCGGGATCGGCGGCGATCCACTTCCCGGAACGAACTTCATCGACTGTCTGGCAGCCTTCGAGAACGATCCGCAGACCGAGGCCATTGTGATGATCGGCGAGATCGGCGGAACTGCAGAGGAAGAAGCTGGTGCGTTCGTGAAGCAGTTCGTCACCAAGCCGGTGGTGGCCTTCATCGCCGGACAGACCGCACCTCCTGGACGGCGTATGGGTCATGCAGGAGCGATCATCAGTGGTGGTCAGGGTACTGCCGCAGAGAAGATGGCCTCACTCACCGCTGCAGGAATCAATGTCATCGAATCACCAGCCGACATCGCCTCGAAGATCGAAGAGGTCTGGAAGCGCTGACAACAGGTTCCGACACGGGTCGCAATCGTCAATGCGTAGCGCGAAATGAAACCGCTCATCCTTCCACGGCGAATCCAGAATGGCTGGCTGATTCTTTCAGGCGGCGGCGAGTTCTCGTTTGGTGAGACCAAGGAATTCGACGAGTTTGCGCTCGCCCACATGCAGCCTTCCCGTCGTTCCATCGCCTTCCTGCCGACTGCTTCCGGTTCTCTCGATTACGCGAAGAAAATCGGTGAGTATTTTGCGGCGATCGCGCCCGACACAACGTTCGTGAACGTACCTGTCTACCGAGGGCGGGATGTTCGGCGTGAGAAGAATCTCGAGATGGTCCGCTCGGCAGGAATGGTGTACATCGGCGGTGGAACGAGTGATCTGCTGCTGAACACCATCACGGATTCGCCGGTCGTGATCGCGCTCGAAGAAGCGGTGTCGAACGGTGCCGTGATTTTTGCCATTGGCGGTGCCGCTTCAGTGTTTGGAACTCTGACGCGTTCGATGACGACTGGCGGAGCGCCCCTGCGCGGTCTGGACTGGCTGCCCCGCACGGTGATCGACGGAGGCTACGACCCTGCCATGCAAAGTCGTACAGCGGCGCTCCTCGAGTCTGAGGAAGTTGATGCTGCGGTCGGGTTGCCAGCGCGGTCGGCGCTGGCAATCGCGCCGGATGGCGTTGCGCAGATTCTCGGTGATGCCTCCATCGCCGTGCTGCGGCAGAACAAGCCGGCGGTCTGACGGAGACGGGCCGGGGGCCGGGGTCGGGGGGCTGGAGCGAAGCGCAGGTGCTCGATGCGCGGTTGTGTGGCACAGGCAATCCTGCCTGTGGCGCGACGCACTGACTTCGAAGAACGATTCGTTCGCTAAACCGACGTGTGGCTCCTTTCGAGTAACCGGCCGCGACACGTACGGCACATCAAACAAGTGGGTCTGGAACTCACTTCTCCGCGCCACAGGCAGGATTGCCTGTGCCACACATGTCCGCCCCGGCACGCTGATGGACGAAGAACGCACAAAGTCGAAATGAGAAGAGACCCCACAGCCGTTGACACTTTTCTTACTTCGGCCTTCTGCGTTCTGCGTTCTGCGTTCATCAGCCCCCCGACCCCCGGCCAGCATCTGATGCTACGATTGCTTCTCCCATGAACAACAGTAACTCCACGGCCACGCATGAGGTTTCGCGGGACAGAATTTTCTCTGTTTTCGTCACTCAGGGTTTGATCGGTCTGCTGGCGCTGCTCGCGGCGACATGGTTTTTCGCCGAACAGACCCGAGAAGTAGCAGCCGCACTGGGATCCTCGATGTATCTGCTGCTCGGCATCGTCGTCGTTTGCGCGATCGCTCTGCAGCTGCTGAAGTTCGAGCTGACAAACCTCGTGTATGTATCGCTTGGTATCACGGCATTCATTGTCATGTACCCGTTGCTTGGTACGGTGATCTCGGCATGGACAGCCGTGGCCGTCACGACGTTCACGCGCTGGCTGGCCATGAAGCAGATAGGTCCGGTGAAAATCGACGTTCAGGATCGTCCGCTCGAGTATGCCAAGACCTTTGGTCTTTTCGGCACGTACGGATTGCCGGTTGTTCTGGCGTCGTGGTGCTATTCCCTGATCGGTGGACAGACCCCGCTGTCAGGAGTTTCCGCCGCCGCTGCCCTGCGCATGACTCTCTGCGGCGCGCTCATCATTCTTCTCAACAATCTGATCATGCTGCGTGTACTCAGATCGTATGGCTACTCGCTCAGGAAGATGCTGAAGCTGGCTGCGGTCGATTCGTCGATTTACCTGCTGACACTCCCGTTTGCGATCGTGCTCTCCTTCTCATACAGCACGCTCGGTCCTGGTGCCCTGATTGCGCTCATCTTCACGGGAATCATCGGGAACGCAGTCGCGCGAAATCTAGCGATGACCCGAAGCCGGAGCAGGCTTCAGCTGCAGCGTCTGGCTTCGCTGACCAACGTCGGTCGTCTCATCTCGCTCGACCTCACCCGTGACGAACTGCTGATGACCATCTATCAGGAGTGCCGGAAGGTCGTTGATGTCTCGCTCTTCAGCATCGCTCTTTACGACGAGTACAGACGAATCCTCTCGTTCGAACTCGACATCGCAGAGGGGGAGCCGAAGCCGAAGGAAAGCATCGAGGTCGGCGAGGGATTGAACTCCTGGGTCGTGACGAACAATCAGCCTCTGCTACTGGGAAGCATCAAGGAAGAACGAAGGCTGGGACTCTCCTCGGTGAGCGACGGGATCATCAGCGAGTCGTGGCTCGGCGTGCCGATGGTTTCGCGCGACAGAGTGATCGGCGTGATCTCCGTGCAGAGCTTTCGGAAAAATGCTTTTTCGCCTGACGACGTGCTTCTGCTGACCTCCATCGCCAACCAGGCCGCTGTGGCAATCGAAAATGGCATCCTCTTCAAGGATCTCGAGTCGCTCACGTTCGCACTGGAAACCCGCGTCGGCGAGAGGACGATCGAGCTGCGGGAGACGAATCTGCGACTCATGGCTGCGGACCGTTCCAAGAATCAGTTCCTGGCCAACATGTCGCACGAGCTGAGGACGCCGCTGAATTCGATCATTGGATTCTCTGGGTTACTGCTCGAGAACACGCAGAACATTCTCACGCCGAGGTTCTACAAGTTCCTCGAGAATATCCAGACGGCTGGAAATCATCTGCTGGCCCTGATCAATGACATCCTCGATCTCTCGAAGATCGAGGCCGGGAAAATGGAGCTCCGTCCCGAGAAGTTCGACCTTCGCGACACAGTGCAATCGGTCGAGCGAGTGATGCATGGTATGGCAGCCGATGCCAGGATCAAGCTGGAGAGCGACGTTCATCCGGATACCCCGCTGGTGCGGCTCGATGAAGGGCGGCTCAAGCAGATTCTCTTCAATCTCGTCTCGAATGCCTTCAAGTTCTCGCCAGATGGAGGCGCAGTTGGAATCCGCGTGTCTCCGGTCGGCGCAGCAGACTCGCCCCTGCGACTCGATTCTGTCTGCATCAGGGTTTGTGACGAAGGGATCGGCATGAGTGCGGAAGAACTCGAACGCATCTTCGATGAGTTCTATCAGGCCGAAGAGGGGCGGCGCGTCAGCAGGAGCGGCACAGGTCTGGGGCTCTCATTGACAAGGAACTTCGTCGAGCTTCATCGCGGATTGATCGAGGTGAAGTCCGAGAGTGGCAAGGGTTCGGAATTTACGCTCTATCTGCCCGTGGAGTTCGACCCGACACCGGATGCCGAACTTCCTCCGCAGAGCGCGGCCGGTATTCCACCAGCGCACTAACGGATTGGTGGCAGGTTATACTCCGCAGCGCGCCCGGCTACCGGACGCCGCCCCGTCCCAATTTGCGCGAGCAATGAAATCTTGCAGCGCGAAATGCGGAAGGCGACCTCTCCAGCAAGGAACTCAACATGGCACGTACCTTCACCATCATCAAGCCTGACTCCGTCGAGAAAGGCAATTTCGGAAAAATCATCAGCCGTCTCGAGGCCGAGGGCTTTCGCATCCTCGGGATCAAGAAAGTCGCTCTCGGACAGAAGCAGGCAGAAAGCTTCTACGGCATTCACAGCGAGCGCCCTTTCTTCGGCGACCTGGTTCGCTACATGACCTCGGGTCCGGTCTACGTCGCCGCACTCGAGCGCGACGAGGCCGTACCGCAGCTTCGCACGCTCATGGGCGCCACCGATCCAGCCAAGGCCGAGGCCGGAACGCTGAGGAAGGAATTCGGCGAATCGATCGAGCGGAACGCCATTCACGGATCCGATTCGTCAGAGAACGCCAACTCCGAGATCGCGTTTTTCTTCGCAGAATCCGAGCTGGTCTGATCACAATGTGAGCGACGGCCGGAGGAGCAATTCCCGAGGCCGTTGGTTACTGTTACGGAGTGTCAGGCCGATCGTCGTGTAATCAAAAACCCTAGAGTTCGGACGGATTGTGTGGCACAGGCAATCCTGCCTGTGACGCCATGCACCGAATTCGAAATACGATTCGGTCTGCGTAGCCGTCATGTCGCTTCTACCGGCGACGGTGCCACGACACGTGCCGAACATCAATGATTGGGGCACGGAACTGACTTCTTCGCGCCACAGGCAGGATTGCCTGTGCCACACATATCTGGCGTGAACTGAGTCGCCCGGGCGCCCGGATTGCCGCGGCGTCTCCAGCACTCCTAATTCACTCCGCTGAATCGAGGGGCATCACCAGCCCTGACAGTCCGGCGTTCTCCAGTAATGCTTGTGCCGCGACAGCTTCTTCTCTCGTGGCGAAAGGACCGATTCGCACGCGATGCATCTGCTCCGCGGTCTGAATGTGTGCGCTCGGATCGAGTGCCTTCAGTTTCAGTCGCAGAGTCTCAGCATTCTCCCGGTCGGCAAAGGCGCCGGCCTGTACCACGAACTTCCGGGACATCACCGTTCTCGCGACAGGCGCGCTAGAAGGTGCCGGCGCCGTCTTGAAGTTTCCGCTTCCGTCAGTCTGCAATGTTCCAGCAGGATCGCCGACGATTTCCAGACTTGTTCCATCCGCGCTCACCTGCTTGCGCACGACCACGCCTGAACGTTCCTCGGAGACCTCCACGCGGAAGTCGTCCGTGTTGCGTGGGTGGCTTCCGGTCGCCTGCACAGGCTCGCTTCCCGGAGGGAGAGGGAAGGCGATATCAGGTGGAAGGACCGCATCGATCACCGGAGCCTGCACTGGAGAGTTTTTAGCCATCACCACAGCAGGTCTGCGGAAACGCTTTCCGTCGCCAATGGAGATGACACGAACCTCGACTGCCGTGATTCCGCGCGTGTGCAAATCGATCTCTTCAGCCGCTGCATACGACAGGTCGATGATCCGTTTACCTACGTACGGCCCGCGATCGTTGATCCGGACTTCGACCGACTTTCCTGTGGCACGGCTGGTGACCTCGACGATGGTTCCGAAGGGGAGGCTGGGGTGAGCCGCAGTCATTGCCAGCGGATCGAAGATCTCACCGCTGGCGGTCGCTCGTCCCGCGAACTCCTGGCCGTACCAGCTGGCGATCCCCTGGACGGTCTCGGGAGTCACCTCTGTCGCACGCGAACTCGTGCTCGCGCAGGCATGCAGCAGCAGCATGGACGCGATCACGGCCACGGTCTGGCGCCGCGATCTCAAACTCTGATCTCCCCGGTTACGTCCGACAGCAGCGCGCGATCCTTCTCCAGCAGCGGATCGATGTTCTCTGCCAGAAAGCGGTCGACCTGTTGCGGAGAAAGACCGACGAAACGTTCCGGCGAGGCCAGCTCATCGATCGTTTTCCGGTCGAGCGCGAAGTGGCTGTCACCGGCGATCCGCTCGAAAAGATCGTTCTCGGAACTGCCAGATTTCAATCGGTCGATGGCGGCCATCGAGTGGACCCGAACCCTCTCATGCAGCGTCTGTCTGTCACCCCCTCGGGACGTTCCTTCCATCATCAGATTCTCGGTGGCCATGAAGGGAAGCTCCCGACGCACGTTGGCGGAAATGACTTCGGGATGCACCACGATCCCGCCGACGATGTTGTCGTACAGCAGCACCACCGCGTCAGCAGCGAGGAAGGCTTCGGGGATGGCAATGCGGCGGTTCGCCGAATCGTCGAGCGTTCGTTCGAACCATTGTGTGGCGGCGGTGAAGGCTGGGTTCATGGTGTTGATGATCATGTGCCGCGTCAGTGCGTCGATCCGTTCGGCGCGCATAGGATTTCGCTTGTAGGCCATGGCTGAGGAGCCGACCTGTTCGTCCTCGAAAGGCTCTTCAATCTCGCGCAGGTGTTGCAGCAGACGCATGTCATATCCGAACTTCGATGCCGACTGTGCGAAGGCGCCGAGGGTGTTGAGAACACTGCTGTCGACCTTTCGTGAGTAGGTCTGGCCGGAGACGGGATAGATCTTCGAGAGTCCCACTTTCTCAGCCACGAGTTTCTCGAGCTTCAAGACCATCTCGCCGTCGCCCTCGAAGAGTTTGAGGAACGATGCCTGTGTGCCGGTGGCTCCCTTTACGCCGAGGAGAGAGAGGGACTGCTGGCGGAATACCAGCTCCTCGTAGTCGAGCAGCAGGTCATGCAGCCAGAGCGTGGCGCGCTTGCCGACTGTAGTGAGCTGCGCGGGTTGGAAATGAGTGAAGGCCAGGGTAGGGGTGTCACGCCACGTGTGTGCGAAGTGGCGAAGCCTGGCCATCAGATTGATGAGGCGCGTTCTGAATAGTTGCAGCGCCTCCGACATCTGCAGGATGTCAGTGTTATCGGTGACGAAGGCTGAGGTGGCTCCGAGGTGAATGATCGGCTTCGCTGAGGGCGCCTGCAGTCCGAAGGCGTGGATGTGAGACATCACGTCGTGTCGAACCTCGCGCTCTCTCTTCTCGGCTTCTTCGAAGTTGATGTCGTGCAGAGCCGCCCGCATCTCCGTCAGTTGGGTGTCGGTGATGGGGAGGCCGAGTTCCTGTTGCGACTCTGCTAGTGCCAGCCAGAGTCGTCGCCATGTGCGGAACTTGTAGTTCGGCGAAAAAAGGTACGACATCTCTTTCGAGGCGTAGCGTTCGGTAAGCGGCTGCGATGCGGAATCCCTGTTCACGCCGGGATTATATTTCATCGGGCGGCGCGAGGGGCGGGCGCGACGCTCCTCGCTCGATCTGCCCGCGCCTCGTCCCGGAGGCGCTGGTATGCTTGATGGTATGAGCGTTCGAATCGTCTATTGCGACACGTGAGCAGCAATTGCCGCTAACGCAGCGAGTTTCGCTGCATTGATTCGGGAGAAGCTCGACACTACTGTCGAACTCGAGAAGGGTCGCTTTGGCCAGTTCGATGTCGAGGTGAACGGCCGAATAGTCGTATCACGTAAGGGCGGTTTGATCGCCAAACTAATGGGCAGGCCCTGGCCCTCAGGTGACGATGTCTTGTCGGCCGTGCGAGAGGCCCTGAAGGATAGCGGATAAACGAACACCTGAAGCTGCGACTTGAGCGTCTCTAATGCGGGCCCCCGCCGACGGAAGGTAGCGGCGTAGGGACGCGTAGCAACGCGTCTGCAACTCTCCGCAGCGCGTCCAGTGATCGCGATCGGGTGACGTTGATGTGTGGGTATATCTGGCTTATCAGAAGTCCGCATGCTTGGCAGTCGTCACCAACCAACCTCTGACGCGCCTCGGGCGCACGTTGGGTCGGGTGGCGAGGCGACGGGTCGCGGATGCGATAACCGTCGCCTCGAACGCAGGGCCTATTTCACTCTCAAGATCGTCAGATGCGCGGAGACCGGTGAGTTGCCTCCGGCCATAGGTGCGATTGTGAGGGCACTGATCGCGCCGTTTGGGTTGTTGAGGGAGAGGACGGAGTTAATTGTGGTCGTGCTGATCAGGGCGACCCCCACCATCTGAGTCGTTCCCGTTGCACGTCCGACTACGGTAAATGGCAATTCAATTCCATTCAGCGAGAGTACCAATTGCCCTTGTTCGCTGACGCTTACCTGAAAAGAGACGTGGTAGGTCCCGATATTGGCGAGATTGAAGGTGCTGGCCGTCAGTCGGACGATCGAAGCGCTTCCGTCGGCGGGGCCATCCTGTGGAAACTGGACCAACCCTCCAGGAGCGACGGTCGCAACGTTGTCGCCCGGCATCAGAGCGAAGAAATCGGCGAACGCAAGGAGTCCGGTTGGACCTGCTGGACCGCTCGGACCCGCAGGTCCCTGAGGACCGACTGCACCGTTGGTTCCGTTTAAGCCGGGAGGGCCTGGAGGTCCCTGAGGACCGGCAGGTCCCGCGGGTCCCGTGCTACCCGCAGGTCCGGATGCGCCGGGCGCTCCTGTTGGTCCCGCCGCTCCTGTAGTTCCCTGAACTCCTTGAAGTCCCTGGGGTCCCTGGGGTCCCTGCGGTCCCTGAGGACCTGTCGCACCATTCGCTCCAGTTAGTCCGACCGGACCGGCCACACCAGCTGGTCCGATCGGTCCCTGCGCACCTGTGGCGCCATTCGCACCAGCCGGTCCGACGGGCCCAGCCACACCAGCTGGTCCGATCGGCCCCTGCGCACCCGTGGCGCCATTCGCGCCAGTGGCACCGGGAGGCCCGGTCAAGCCCCGCGGGCCTCCCGGTCCAGTTGGTCCGGCGGGTCCGACTGCTCCAGAAGCATCGATGTTGATGGTGTTGCCCGATTGCGTGATCGCGACGCCCTGGCCTCCCGAAAGCGACAGTGCGCCGCTCAAGCCATTGAGCGAAACCACGCGCTGCGAGTTTTCTGCAAGAAGATCGCTGCGGAAACTCATCTCGAAGCCGGTCGAGTCCTGTGTCCCGTTTGTAACGAGCGAACCTGCGAAGATCACACGGCCTGCGTCACTGGTTACGGTCGCTTCGATCTGACCGCCGTCGACAGTTACACCCGGAGCGAGATCGCTCATGTTCACGAGCAGCTGTTCATACGGCCGAAGCGCGTAGGTTTTGTTCGCGAGTTCGCCGCCCGCTCCGTCGCGGAGCCGAACGAGAACGTTGGTCTGTGATCCACTCACTTCGACCACGAAAAAGTTGTAACGGAAATTGCTGTTCTGATTCACGCCCTGCAAGGAACCCAGTTCGCCTTTGCCGATAGCAAAACTCACGGGAACTCCGGCGAAGTAAACGCCGTTGGTATTCGCGAGCGTCGCTCCCGGCGTCTGGCTGTAGATGCGAGCCGACACCAGGACCGGTTTTGATGCGCGCACGCGAACGGCACCGAGAACGCCCGACCTGCGAAAGAGCGTCTCGGCGAGGTTCTCGTACGATTTCGTCTGTCCGGCGGCGAGTGTGTCGGTGATGGTGATGGGAGTCAGATTCGCGCGACCCGCTTCCAGGAACTGGAACTGAACGTCGACGGCTGTTGCATTCGGATTCGTCACCCAGCCGGTCGTGAGAAACTCGGAGCCGTTCGCGCCGAGTACGCGACCTGCAGCGGGAAGGATCAGATCGGTCCCTGCGAAATTCGCGAAAAGAGGACTGGTCAGGGCTGCCACGAGTAGAACAAATAAGGCGGCGAACGACAGCTGCGTTTTAGTCTGCATGAAACTCCTTCGTGGTGCTGGTTCGATGCAGCGTTGGATTATGCCGCCGATTGGTCGGAACCAATCGCGAATGGAGAGGTCAGTAGGGAAGAGGCATGTGGGGTAATAGTACACGCACACTCGCCGGGACTTCTACACTTTGGATGCGCCTCCGCGCATGCGCTTCATTCGAACAATTGGTTGCCAACGCGTTCGACAGCGACGTGCGTACTACGTAACATCCGCCCGCTCGACTTGACACTCTCTGATTCACTCCCGAAACTACCTTGGCCCCATGTCCGTCACTCCCCGTGATCCACGTCGCGTAAGCAGGACTGCGATGCGCGTCGTCTTCCTGCTTTCCGGGGTGCTGACGATCATCTTTCTCATCTCGTTCTTTTTCTCCGAGGAGGGGATCAATGAACTGGCTGGTGCGAGGAAGCGTGTGCAGCAGCTCGAGCAGGACATTTCACGGCTGAAGACGGAGAATCAGCGGCTGGCCGCCGAGATCGAAAGCCTGAAGCGGTCGACCTTCGCCGTGGAACGCATTGCTCGAGAAGATCTCAGCATGTCCCGGAAAGGCGAAGTGATCTACATGCTGCCGCCGGAAGAGAAAACGCCGCCGAAGAAGTAAATCGGATGCGCGCGAGCGGGCGTCGCTCACTTCTTTTCGCGACGGCTCTTCCGCTTGCTGAAGGGGATATCTGCCGCCGTGGGTGTCTCCATCTCGCGCATGGTCTCGGCGATTCCGGCCGGGACGTGGCGATGGATGTCTTCGAGCTTTTCGAATTTGAAATTCTCGAACTCCCATTCGTGTGCGGGTCGATAAATCCCGACATCGTGGAAGCGGCTTCCCACTACGAATCGAATTGCTCCGCGCCGGTAGTCGAAGGCCCGGCCATTCCTGGTATGTACGGCAGCGTCGACACGATAATTTCCAGCGACGAGTTCGAGTGATGGGATGATGAATCGCACTCGTCCGTCACCGCTCACCTCGCGGGCCGCCCAGCCTTCGAGGTCCGTATTCGTGCCGTAAACGCAGGTGCCATCGACGTGATAGATACCCACCCCGAAGACGACATCCTCGACTTTCTCTTTTACGGTGACATCCATCTCGATGACCACCGCGCTGCTGCCCCCGAGTGCGATGAGTTCGCGCCCGTTCGGGTCCAGCAGTGAAACCCGCGCAAGAAGAACTTCGCCGGAGCCCCAGCGCTCCTCCTCCAGAAGATCGTTGCTCTCTTCTTCCGGCTCGATTGCCGGCGCAATCTGATCGGAGTCCTCGACGACTTCCGGCAACTCCAGCGGTTTGCCGGAGATGTTTTGAAGGTAGTCGTCGACGATGCGAAGCGGATCGCCCAGTCCCGCTACTTTGCCATGCTCCAGCCAGAGCGCGCGGTCGCAGAGAGTTCGGACCTGATCGAGTTGATGCGTGACGAACAGCATGGTCACGCCGCGGTATTTCAGTTCCTGAATCTTGGCGATGCACTTCTGTGAGAACTCCTCGTCACCGACCGCCAGGACTTCGTCGACGATGAGAATGTCAGGATCGACATGGACGGCTACGGCAAAACCGAGACGCACGTACATGCCGGACGAGTAAGTCTTCACCGGTTCGTCGAGATAGTTACCGATCCCGGCGAATTCGACGATCTGGGCGAACTTCTTGTCGATTTCCCGTCGGGTGAGACCGAGCATGATGCCGTTGATGTAGATGTTTTCACGGCCGCTGATCTCAGGATGGAATCCAGCTCCGAGTTCGATCAGCGCGGAGATGCGCCCGTCCACCGCAATGCTTCCGCTGGTCGGTTTCAGGATGCCCGAGATGAGCTTGAGCAGCGTTGATTTGCCGGAGCCATTTCTTCCGATGACGCCGAAGGCTTCGCCCCGCGCAATTTCGAAGGAGACATTTTCGAGCGCGCGTACGGAAGATTCAGGAGCCATCTTCACATCACGTTTCAACAGCGCACTCTTGAGAGTCTGAAACTGCGAACGCCTTCCAAAAAGACGATAGCTCTTGCTGACATCCCTCAGCGTGATCGCAGCCATTTACAGCGCCTCCGCGAGAGTGTCCCGCAGACGATCAAAAACGAGGAACCCCAGCGCCAGCGAACCACCTGCGTACAGCGTCATCAGCAGGGTATCGACGAGTAGCGGCGGACGACCGTAGTAGAAGATCTGCTGGTATGAGGCGATGAACGGTGTCATCGGATTCATGCGCAGCGCCACGCGCAGCCAGCGTGAATCGATCCCGTTCAGCAGGTAG
The DNA here is from genome assembly GCA_046590705.1 of Thermoanaerobaculia bacterium. Classification (GTDB taxonomy): domain Bacteria; phylum Acidobacteriota; class Thermoanaerobaculia; order Gp7-AA8; family Gp7-AA8; genus JBKJUK01. Next base: position 1,735 of record JBKJUK010000256.1, on the reverse strand, counting down.
ATGACCGGAGTCATGAAGAAAGCCAGCTGAAGAAGATTGGCCACCAGATCTCTCAGGTCACGGAAGAGCACCGAGGCTGAGGAGATCATCATGGCGATCCCGGAAATGAAGAGTGTCTGGAGAGCGATGATCAGCGGCGCGAGTAGTACATACATCGTGAAGCTGGTCTTCCCCATCAGAGTGGAGATGAGCATGGCCGCCAGCAGAATCGGCAGCGCCAGAGCGAAGTGGGTCAGGTGCGAGAACACCACCACCAGAGGCAAGGCCTCGGCGGGAAACATGACCTTTTTGATCAGCCCGGCGTTACTGGAGATGGAAGTGGTCGATTCCAGAACAGCCGCCGAAAAGAAGGTCCAGGGAAGGATGCCGGCGAAGAGGAACAGCGGGTAGGCAACGATTTCCTGCCGCTCGAAGAACCGCGTGAAGACCAGCGTGTAGACCCCGAGCAACATCAGCGGGTTGGCCAGTGACCAGAAAAACCCGAGGACTGAACCGCGGTACCTCGCCTTCAGATCGCGCGCGGTCAGGGTCGCGATCAACTGCCTGTGACGGTAGAGGTTCGCCAGGTCGGAGGTCATCACGTTCGCACCACGAGACTACTCTACCGGAAGTGGGCCCTGTACGTCGTCTGCGGGTTAGATCAATCCGTGTCGGTCACGATGAACATGAGGATGCTTCCACCGACCTGAAACTCGGACTGATTCTGCAGTTCGACGTGCTCGGTGACTTTCTGACCGTTGAAGAGTGTGCCGTTGGTCGAGCCGAGATCGTCCAGGTAGTAGAAATTGTCGCGGATCTCGATTCCAGCATGTGAACGCGAGACCTCGCCGTCGTTCAAGGCCACGTCAGCGCTGGAGCGACCGATGACGACCTGCGCCTTCTCGATGCGATGCACCGTTCCTGCGTCCGGACCGGAGATGATGGCCAGCGCGAAACGTTTCCCGACCGGAAGTTGCGGCAGTTCCGATGGGCCCTCGACTGCGGCGGGTTCTTCGTCTTCGATCTCAGGGAGGGAAAGGTCCTGAGGTCGCGTGCGCATTGGCTTTCGCGTGGAGGTTTCATCTGCATGGAAGGCCGGAGCCGGCGTGGGGACATCCTGTATGGCGTTCACGGCTTCGAAAACCTGCTGGCATTTCGCGCAGCGAATTTTCTTCGAAGGTTTTCCCTCGAACCGCGCCTCGTCGTACTGATATCTGGCCCGACAATGTTCGCACGTGATGATCAACGATCCGGCTCCCTGAAAAGAATGAGGCGACGATAGCACGCGTGTGGTGAATCCTGAATGCCGGAACTGTGGGGCTTGGTCGCGGTTGTGTGGAGCACAGGCAATCCTGCCTGTGGCGCGAAGCGCTGAGTTCGACGGACGACTTCGTTCGGCTGGCCCGAATGTCACTCCTATCGACGATTCGCAAAGGACGGGGAAACATCGAGAGGGCCTGAATTCAATTGTCCGTGCCACAGGCAGGATTGCCTGTGCTCCACTGGCCTGCCCGCAGGAATCGTTTCGCTGCGGCCTTCCTTTCTGATAAAGAGAAACTGTGCTCAACGAATCTACGCAAACTCAACCTGCCACGCTCGATCCCAAACTTCTGCTGGTACGACTGCAGACGGAACTCGCGAAATACGAGTCGCTCATCGTGGCCTTTTCCGGCGGCGTGGACTCGGGGGTTCTACTCGCGGCTGCGGTGAGGATTCCCGGCTTCGAGGTCGTTGCGCTGACTGCCGACTCTCCCTC
>JBKJUK010000274.1:0-11888 GCA_046590705.1 Thermoanaerobaculia bacterium | reverse complement strand
ACGGCCAGCAGACCGCGTCGATCGTGGCCGAGGCCGCGCTGAAGAATCCGGTGTCGAAGGGAACGCATTACCGTAAGGACTGATGAACGCAGAACTCAGAACGCAGAACGAAGAAGTAAGAAAAAAACACAGAGGGTCTCCGAGATCCTCCGCGACGTCATTCCTCTTCGCACTCCCCTCTCGCATGCATGTAAAGCTATCGCCTGCTCATCGGAATGACATCGCGGTGTAGAGCGCATTCAGCAACTAGCAGCAGGCTGCCCTCTCTTCTTACTTCTTCATTCTGCGTTCTGAGTTCTGCGTTCATCAGTCCCCGCTCGCCGCCCCAGTGTTAAACTTCCCCCCACCAATGCCCGACTCTCAGGACGACTACGGCGCCCCACCGCTCCAGCGTGTCAGTGCCAACGATCGCAAGATCGCTCTCTTCATCGATTTCGAAAATATAGCGATCGGTGTGAAGGAAGCGAAACACAAGAAATTTGAAATCTCGCTTCTGATTGAACGCTTGCTGGAGAAAGGCAAGGTCGTAGTCAAGCGCGCTTACTGCGACTTCGACAAGTTTCCCGAGTACAAACGGGAGCTGCACGAGGCGGCCATCGAGTTGATCGAGATTCCGGGTCGTTCCTACTCCGGAAAGAACTCTGCTGACATCCGTATGGCCGTCGACGCCATGGACATGTCCTGGTCCAAGCAGCACATCGATCTTTTCGTCATCGCCTCGGGCGACTCAGATTTCTCGCCCCTCGCTTCGAAGCTCAAAGAGAATGACAAGTACGTGATCGGCGTAGGGGTGAAGAATTCTTCGAGCAGTCTGCTCATCGACAACTGCGACGAGTTCATCTTCTACGAGGATCTCGTAAGGGGAGTACAGCAGGCTCCACCGGTCGAGGCCAAGGACAAGAAGCAGGCCGAATGCTTTCGCCTCTTGATCGACAGCATCAAGGCCCTCATGCGCGAGAACAAGGAAGTGCTCTGGGGCTCGATGGTCAAGCAGACCATGCAACGCAAGAAGCCGACATTCAATGAGGAGTACTACGGCTACTCGACGTTCTCGAATCTTCTCGAAGATGCCCAGACTCACGGCCTGATCAAGATCAAACGGGATCCGAAGTCGGGGTCGTACGTGATTACGGGCTTTGCGCAGAATCCTTACGGCGCCACGTGATGAGAGCTGATTAGCACCGAACTGATGAACGCATAGCTGATGAACGCAGAACGCAGAACGCAGAACGATGAAGTAAGAAGAAAGGCAAAAATCTGCGTTTCGCGTTCCGCGCTCATCGGCCCCGCGGCGCGGACCGGAGATTCCTCTTCGCACTTTCATCCCGCAGGCTCGTATCAGTATCGCCCGCTCATCGGAATGACGTCGCGGAAGTGGGTGGATCATTCATCCGCTTATTTTCTTACTTCATCGTTCTGCGTTCTGAGTTCTGAGTTCATCAGTTTTCGTCGGCCTCTCCGCCTCTTTTCTTACTTCATCCTTCTGCGTTCTGCGTTCTGCGTTCATCAGCCTCGTCATGCGTAGATACCTGGCACTGGCCCGCCCTTTCACGCTCCTGCCTCCGCTGCTCGGCATCATCTCGGGAGCGATCTGCGCGTGGGGTTCGATCCATAACCCCGACCCGCAGCGGGAAGTGACCATCGCAGTCGTGCTGACGGTGTTGCTGGGTTCTCTCTGCGCGTCGTTTCTCAACGCGGCCTCGAATGCGCTGAACCAGATCACCGATCTGGAAATCGATCGAATCAATAAGCCATCCCGGCCACTCGTTACCGGTGAGATTTCCATCCGGGAGGCGTGGAATGTCACCTGGATCTGGTACCTGCTGGCCATCATCCCTACCTGGCTGGTGGTGGTGTTCCCCTACAGCAGCGTGAACGAAAAGCTGTCCGCACCCCTCTCCTTTCACGAGTGTTTCTTCATTTTTCTGACGGGTCTGCTGTTCACGTTGATCTACTCCGTTCCTGCTTTCGGACGAACGAAGCGAAATGGAGTTCTGGCAAATCTCACCATCGCCATTCCTCGTGGCCTACTGCTCAAAGTCGCGGGATGGGCCATGGTCGCGCATGTTTTCTCAGCCGAGCCGTGGTTCATCGGAACTGTCTTCATGCTGTTTCTGATTGGTGCCGCGACCACCAAGGACTTCTCCGACATCGAGGGAGATCGGGCCGGTGGTTGTGAAACCCTTCCCATTCGCTACGGGGTGAAACGCGCAGCCTGGATGATCGCGCCTTTCTTCGTTTTCCCCTGGCTGCTGATTCCACTCGGCGCCGTACTGAACGACCCATTCTCCGCAACGAATCATCCAATTCTCACCGGCGACCGAGGCGTGCTGACGATCCTTGGAATCGTGCTGGCCCTGTGGGGCGTCTACACGTCCTGGCTTCTCCTTCGGCGCCCGGAGGAACTCACCGCAACAGAGAATCATCCTTCGTGGCGACATATGTATCTGATGCTCATGTGCGCGCAGATAGGCTTCGCAGTGGCGTATCTGATTTGATCAGCGAGGCTACATCGACTCCGGTTGCTGAAGGTCTGCATCCCACGGCTTCCTGGAGCGCTGCGGTTCTGGTCTCCCTTCTCAGCGGATTTTTCGCCTTTGCCATTCGCCTCCGAAACGCAGCCTCGGTGCTGCACGAAGGCTCCGTTGCACTCGCTCCTTTCGACGAGATGTATCACGCCATCCGGATCGTCGATGGCGTCAAGAATTTTCCAAAAGTGATGATGTTCGACCCTTTGCGCGGGATCGATGGAGGCTTCGTTCCATGGCCTCCTCTGTACGACTGGTCCGTGGCGGGCATCTGCAGAGCGCTGGGCGCCTCTTCGACCGACGCCATCCTGCTGACGGCGGCCTGGATTCCGCCGATTGCCTTCGCCCTGTTCGTCATGATGGTCACGCTGTTCATGGCGCGAAAGAGCGGACTTACTGCTGCCTTCGTCACTGCGATTATTCTGGCTGCCACGCCGCAGCTGCTGCCCCACTCGCAGCTCGCGAGCATCGATCATCATTTTCTCGAGAGCATTCTGGTGCTGCTCATCGCGCTCTCGGTGAGAAACATGCTCAGCCGGCAACGCGGCGCTGTGTGGAGGCATGCATTGCTGTTCGCGGCATTGCTGACGGTCGCGCTTTTCGTGCAGCCAGCGCTTTTGATCACGGGTGGCATCGCCTTCGTCATTCTTTTTCTCGAATCGCTCGTGCCGAACGAGATTGATGCTCGCTTGCGTGAGCCAGGTCCGCCCGCTGCATCGGTTTTTCACCGAACCATGGCCGCTGCTTTCGCATTCGCTCTGGTCTCGCTTGCAGTGCTGATTTTTCGGTGGCTGATGGGGCCGGCCTACCCCGAAGAACCATGGTTGCTCGGTTACACCCATCTGGCCATGACCGCCGCAGCTGCTCTGGCGCTCCTGGTGAGCGGGGTTCTGCGAAGAGACGCGGAGGCTGCCAGCTCGGCTGCTGCAGGTAGTCAGGCCATTCTGGCCCTGCGCCACGCGGCGATGGCTCTGACTGCAGGCTGCACGCTGATTCTTGCGTTTCCTGCCGCAGCGCAAACTATCGCTGGAGGAGCGCGGTTTTTCGCCGGTGATCCCTGGCTGCAGGGAATCGAAGAATTTCAGCCGTGGATGCGAATCGCCCCGACCTGGTGGATCGCCGCAGCGATGCTGGCTCCACTGCTGCTGCTCCTTTACTTCACGTCGGACGCATGGAGAAGACGTTCGGCTCCGGATCTCTCCATTTCATTGTGGACCTGGATTTATTTCGCACTCATGCTCTCCTCGACTCGGTTTGGATTGCTCTTCTTTCCGCTGCTGGCCATCTGCGGAGGGTTTGCAGTCGGTAGTGCCGCGCAGAAGAACCAGCGGCTGGCGACGATGCTCGCACTCACCACCATCGTTCCGGCCTTGCTGATCATGCCCTTTACGCTGAATCGAATCACTGCGTCGCCGCTCCCTGTGGAGATGGAGCCATATCTGCGCGCCGCACAATTCCTGCGGTCGACGCCACCCGGCGGAGTTCTTTCGCGTTGGGATTCGGGACATCTCATTCATGCGGTCAGCGGGCACCGTGTGTTGCTCGACAACTTCGGCACATGGGGAACCAGCCTCACTTTTCGTGAAGCCTACACGCCGCTGGTCAGGTCAGTGACCGATGCCGAAACTTTCTTCCGCGAGAGCAAAACACGGTATGTGGTCCTGAATGCGCCGGATGCCTATCTGTTGCGTGCAGTCGAGCTGGCCCGGCTTCCGCGCGAGGCATTCGAGGAAGGGGGCTCGCTCTCGAGGTATGCACGGGAGTCTTTCTGGGCGCGAGCCTGGTCCCACCCAACGCCGACGCTTGGACGTTTTCGTCGCGTATGGATTGATCGCGACCCGACTTCGCCTTTCAAAGCACCATCGCTGCAGATCTGGGAGTACCGGTAGAGAGCGCAGCCCCGTCCTCTGCGCTCACGAAGCATCGTCGTCTGAGGCGAAGGATAACGATCACAGAACCGTCATTCCGATTAGCCGCGTAGTCGTACGCTGCACGTAGCTGACAATGCGAAGAGGAATCTCCGGTCCGCGCAGACGCGCTGCGGGTAATGCAAACCGTCGCGGCGCCGACCGGAGATTCCTCTTCGCATTGACAGCTCGCAAGCTGTCGGCGGCGTCCCGCGCTCATCGGAATGACGTGCGGTGAGCAGCGCAGTCTGCCTGTTCGATCACCGTCACGTTTTCTCACTTCATCGCTCTGCGTTCCGGGTTCTGCGTTCATCATGCTCTCGCGTCGTTCGGGCTAGACTGCGAATACAATCGTCGCCAGTGCTCGATCTTTCCCCTGAAATCGAAATACTAGCGGCAGATGGCTTGATCCCGCCGGCCGCAGCTCGACAGCTGCCCGCGGAACAGCGTCGCGAGATTTTCCGGGTGCTCCCCATGGTGCGCGTGGTGACCTGGGCCGGTGTATCGCTGCTCGTGGCCGGGCTGTCGATCCTCGCCTACAAGTATGTGGAACGCCTCGGTGATCTGACCATTCTGGTATTGCTCGCGCTCGCCACACCCGCGTGTTACGGAGCCGCATGGCACCTCAGGCGGGCCACATCAAAGAACGTCATTCTCGATTACCTTCCGCTGCTGGGCGGGCTTCTGCTCTCGGTGGCGATCAGTTTTGCCGAGAGTCGTTATCACATGCTCGACGATCGGTGGCGCTGGCACCTGCTGATCCTCTTCGCACTCCATGCCTCGGCAGCCTACCTGCTGGACTCTCGTCGTCTCCTGAGTCTGGCCGTACTGTCCCTGCTCGGTTATCTGTCGGTCGACCCTGACGGGGCATTCTGGGGTGAGGCTACTGAGTCGGGATTCGATCTGCTGCGGGGAGGCGCGGCTGTCCTGGTCTGGCGCATCGCGCATGAAGTTTCGCTCGCCGCGTGGCCACACTTCCGCCGCACGTTAGAGACGTTTGTCTTTCATTTTCTATTGCTTGGCGGGCTGCTGCTCACACTCGATTCTCACGTTGAGCTGATCGGTCTCGCGGTCGTTCTCTGCTCCGCCGCGCTCGCGATCTGGTGGGGGCTTCGCAAGGGCATCGGGAACTTCGTCGTCTTCGCTGTGTTGTACGCGGCAACCGCTGTCGAAATCTCGATCTCGAGGCGAATCGACGGCGACGTCGAACGGATCCTCTTTCTGATTGCGTGTAACCTTCCTCTGCTCATTCTGCTCTACAGAATCCGGCGGAAGTGGAGCACCAGATGAGATTCCTTCCCTCGCTCGGTGAGGAAAGACTTCTGGCCACGCAGTCACTTCTTCGCAGTGCACGTCGTCGCGGGCTGCTGAGGGAAGCCGAAGGGGCAAACGCACAAGTGTCACTGGTGATCGACTGGAAGTCTCCCGGTGCTTTCGTACGGCTGGTCCTCTTCGCCGTCACGATGGTTCTGCTCTTCCTGTTTCTTAGGCTGCTTGCTGAAGCAGGCAGCGAATTCAAGGGAGTCATTACCTGCGCGGTCGCACTGATCGTTGCCGAAGTGCTGATCCTGAAATATCGCTTTTTCCGAGGCGGGATCGACGAGGCCCTGTATCTCGGGGGGCTGCTGGCCTTCGTGATCAGCCTGCCGGGCGAACCGAGAATCGAAGCCTGGTTACTGGTGGCGGCAGCGTTTCTGATCGCAGGCCTGCGATTGTTGCAGCCGCTCTTTCTCGCTGCTGTGCCGCTGTTACTGGTCTATTACCTGAGTGAGGCCCTGACCATGTCGGCGGCCGCCGGATGGACTGCGGTGGCCTTTGCGGCCAGTGCGGGATCTCTTCTGATCGCTCGCTCGCTGCCGCCATTTCTCGAGAAAACGTTCTCGATCCTTATCGTCGTGCTTCCGCTGCTGGCGCACATCGCCTTCCAGGGCGCGTCGTTGAATGCCATTCAGCACACTGCGATCTGCGTGTTGATCGCGGCGGTGCTTTGGTGGTCTGCGTTGCGCTGGAGAAGCGCCGCGATGTTGTGGAGCGCACTGCTCATGATCGCCATCGCGTCCGTTCATCTTGGCGACCATACTCGTCTCGCTGCGGAGTGGAAGCTCATTCTGGCAGGCTGCGCGGCGGTGGCCATCTCCACCTTCCTCGATCGTCGGCTCCGGTCAAGAGGTACGGGTATCACCACAGCGAGAGACTCGGAAGAACCGCCCGCCATGATCGAGTCGATCGTGTCAGCAGGCGCTCTCTCGTCTCCGGTCGACAGTGGTTCCGCCCGAGGCGCTGGTGGCTCGTTCGGCGGCGGTGGGGCGAGCGGGGGGTATTGATGGAGGCGGTAGCCAGGGGGGTAATTTGAACGGACCGCAGAGGTTGTGTGGCACAGGCAATCCTGCCTGTGGCGCGACGCGCTGACTTCGAAGAAACGATTTCGTTCCGCGTAACCGAAATGTCGCTTCCTATCGGTGATCTGCTACGACATGTGCAAACGTCAATGATCGGGTCTTGAACTCACTCCTCCGCGTCACAGGCAGGATTGCCTGTGCCACACATATCAGCGTTTGACGTGAGTGGTTCGCGAAATACCCAGTGTCCGGCCCCGAGCCCGCCCGACATCCGGACCTCCCTCGAGCGTCCGTAGAACTACCTGAGAGCAGTCACGCGAAACACGGCCTTACGAAAAAGCGCAGTTGAATTCTTCCCCACGCTTGAACCACCGCACTTTTCCGCAGATTCTTCGATCAGGCCCCGCGACGCGCTCTCAAGCGGACGCAGCCAGAAAAAAGCTGTGGAAGATTGGTGGAAAAGCGGCGGAGACGTGAGAATTTACATCAGTCGAAAAATTGAGGAAATCCTGTGGACCGGAAAGCGGAAAAGCTGCGTACTTCCGCCATTTCACTGTTGAAAACTCTGCGGAAAAGCTGTCGAGAAGCAGTGGAAAGGCTGCGGTAATTCTTCAGTGCTAAGTCCTTGATTTCTGAATACTTACGCTACCAATTGTGTTCCTTCCCATTGTGACCACTACATGTAGTGGTTTTGCTTGACAGAGGAAAACCCGGGATTGATAATCGCTTCGTTCACTAACAATTCGGGTGTTCGGGAGGATGAATGAAGGTATCGAAGAGCCCTGCGCGTCTTGCGATCAAGTCGCCGCTGCGTGAGGTCTCGCTGCACTTTCGCGAGTCACAGATCACCATAAAAGTCCGGCGGCCGGTGCCGCAGTGTAAGCCTTCATAGTCACTCAGAAGTCTTGAGGAAGCAGAAGACCGGGAGCAGCGGCCCCCGGGTTCCGGCGAAAACGCCGGAGCAGGAATCAGTTGAAATCGAGGCAGACGCAGTCCAATGGTGGTGGGGGTGATTCCGCATCCGGCCGAAAGGGCGGACGGGGAATCTGAAAGGGGTGGCGTTGAAGCACCGGACCGACAGCGATCAAGGATTTCGGCAGTATTTCGGTTCAGCTTCCTCATCCCGTAAGCGTTAAAGGAGAGGAGAGAAAGCAATGTCGATAGAGATCACGACCCACGACGCGCCACGCAGTCGTCCCGATGGCGGGAAAAAGGCAGCGGGCACAAAGAAAACAACGAAGCCGGGCGGCATCACCTTCGACCGCTTCTTCACCAGACCAGGAATCGACGTATACGACACCTGCGAGTGGGATCTGCGCAGCGCGCTCATCACCAACGAGAAAGGCGAAGTCGTCTTCGAGCAGAAAGATGTGGAGATGCCGAAGTTCTGGTCGCAGATGGCCACCAACGTCGTGGTCTCCAAGTACTTCCGCGGCCACCTTGGAACCGCCGATCGCGAAACCTCCGTCCGGCAGCTGATCGGTCGCGTGGTTCGCACCATGACCGGCTGGGGTCGCGAGGGCGGTTACTTCGCAACCGAGGCCGATGGCGACACGTTCCGCGACGAGCTGGCCCACATCCTGCTGTATCAGATGGCGGCTTTCAATTCGCCGGTCTGGTTCAACGTCGGCGTGGAGCCGGCTCCGCAATGCTCGGCCTGTTTCATCAACTCGGTGCAGGACACCATGGACTCGATTCTCGGACTGGCAAAAACCGAGGGCATGCTCTTCAAGTATGGTTCAGGAACGGGATCCAACCTCTCCGCGATCCGCTCCTCGCGAGAGACTCTTGCTGGTGGTGGAACCGCCTCCGGCCCGGTCTCTTTCATGAAGGGCTATGACTCGTTTGCCGGTGTGATCAAGTCGGGTGGCAAGACCCGTCGCGCCGCGAAAATGGTCATCCTCAACGCCGATCATCCCGACATCGGCGATTTCGTGAACTGCAAGGCTCGCGAAGAGAAGAAGGCGTGGGCGCTGATCGATGCCGGCTTCGACGGTGCGTTCAACGCACCGGGCGGCGCGTACGACTCGATCCAGTTCCAGAATGCTAACCACTCCGTACGCGTGACCGATGATTTCATGCGCGCATACGAGAAGGACAGCGACTGGTCGACATGGTCGGTGACACAACCGCGTCAGCCGGTGGAGACCTTCAAAGCCCGCAAACTGATGCGCGACATGTCCGAGTCGGCCTGGCTCTGCGGCGATCCGGGGATGCAGTTCGACACCACCATCAACGACTGGCACACCAGCCCGAACACGGCCCGTATCAACGCCTCGAACCCCTGCTCCGAGTACATGTTCCTCGACGACTCGGCTTGCAACCTGGCCTCGCTCAATCTGATGAAGTTCTACACCGAGTCGACGGGCTTCGATGTCGACGCATATCGCGCGGCGTTGCGCACGGTCATCACCGCGCAGGAAATTACGGTCGACTTCTCCAGCTATCCGACCGAGGCCATCAAGCGTAATTCCCACGCCTTCCGTCCGCTCGGAATCGGTTACGCCAATCTCGGCGCGCTGCTCATGGCGCGCGGACTTCCCTACGATTCAGAAGAGGGACGCGACTACGCAGGTGCGCTCACCTCGGTCATGTCCGGTGAGTCGTATGCTCAGTCAGCGCGCATTGCCGGCAAGCTCGGACCATTCTCCGGCTATCCGGTGAATCAGGAGCCGTTTCTACGCGTGATCGACAAGCACCGCAAGGCCGCTTATCAGATCAATCCGAAGGCTATGCCTTCCGACCTGCTGGCTGCGGCGCGCACGACCTGGGACGAGGCCTATGCCCTCGGCCAGCAGCATGGTTTCAAAAACGCGCAGATCTCGGTGCTGGCACCAACGGGCACGATTGCTTTCATGATGGATTGCGATACGACCGGAGTGGAACCAGACATCGCCCTGGTGAAGTACAAGAAGCTTGTCGGCGGCGGTATGCTCAAGCTCGTCAATCAGACCGTGCCGACCGCGCTCAAGCGTCTCGGCTACGATCAGAAACAGATCAATCAGATCGTGCAGTACATCGACGAGAACGACACCATCGAGAACGCACCGAATCTCCTCGAAGAGCATCTTCCGGTGTTCGACTGCGCATTCAAGGCGGCCAACGGCACGCGGAGCATTCATTACCGCGGGCATCTGCGGATGATGGCGGCGGTGCAGCCCTTCATCTCCGGTGCAATCTCCAAGACCATCAACATGCCCACCAACGCCTCAGTGGAAGACATCGAATCCGCGTACTACGAAGCGTGGAAGCTCGGCCTGAAGGCTGTGGCCATTTACCGTGACGGTTGCAAACGCAGCCAGCCACTCTCCACTACCAGGGACAAGAGCGGCGACGCAGTGGCCGCTGCAATGATTCCTGCTGCCGATGTCAAAGCAGTACGTCGCAAGCTGCCCGATGAGCGTGAGTCGATCACTCACAAGTTTTCGGTGGGCGGACATGAGGGATACATCACCGTCGGCAAGTATGAAGACGGCACACCAGGCGAGATCTTCGTGACCATGGCCAAGGAAGGCTCGACCATCTCCGGTCTGATGGACGCATTCGCCACCATGACTTCGCTGTCGCTGCAGCATGGAGTGCCGCTGCAGCTGCTGGTCGACAAGTTCACCCACACACGCTTCGAGCCTTCCGGCTTCACCAAGAATCCGGAGATCCCGATGGCCAAGTCAGTCATGGACTACATCTTCAAGTGGCTGGCCATCAAGTTCCTCAGTCGCGACAGTCAGGAAGAAGCAGGCGTGATCATGCGCGACACCATGTACGGTGCTCCGCTGTCACCACTGCAGGTCGCCACTCCGGCTTCGGCTTCGGCTTCGGAGGCCTCACCGTCCACAGCAGTCGCTTCGACGGTGCTGACCGAACTCTCGTCTGCTGACAAAGCCTTCGTCGGTTCGCTGACACCGGCTCCGCTGGTGATGCTGACCGAAGAGCGATCAGCCGATCATCCGAGGAAGTCGACGTATCAGATGCAGGCCGACGCGCCGAGCTGCAGTGAGTGCGGCAGCATCATGGTGCGCAACGGGGCCTGCTACAAGTGCCTCAACTGCGGAAGCACGAGCGGATGCTCGTAAGGTTCGAATAACGAATGGTCGTAGGGGCGCGTTGCGCGCGCCCGCTCCCTGGGTGTTTTCCGAAAGGTCAACGGCCCGGGGAGCGGGCGAAGGCACTTCGCCCCTACGACGTTCCGCTGGTAAGCGTTACCTCACTCTGAACGAGGCGGACGTTCATCCTGCGGAGCGGGTGCCAGTGAATCGGAATCCTCGCTGGTCAGGTATTGCTCGTTTTCGCGTCCGGCGCGACGCTTTCCCCAGAACTGCTGATCCGAAAATTGCTTCTGAGTGTAGAAATCAGACTCGCTCGCGTCTGTGACTCCCGGATCGGAGATCACGCCTGGAGCGACCGCGTACTGAGCCGCGGGTACGTCGGCGTTGTAACTGCTCGCTTTCTGGAACCAGCTGGCGATGTTGGTCTCGAATTCTCGCGTAATCCTGCGATGATCGTAGGGAGGCAGGGCCGTGATTTCGGTGATGCTGATCTCATTGAGATAGACCCGGTTGTCGTCGTCATCCAGCTGCGCACCAGCGATGGGGATGAGGATGTGACTATTGGTTTTGGTCTCGAGGACTTTGCTGTCCACGTCAATGTCCAGATAGCGCACCTTGAGGTCTACGGTGTCCACGATCAGCTCGTGCACTTTGCCGATCTTCTTCTTGTCGGAGGTGACCACATCCCAACCGCGGATATCGGACTCGCCCTTGGCGACTCGAAAGTTTTTCAGTTCATGGAGAATCATCAATCGATCTTCAGGTGCGTGTGCCATGTTCAATCTCCTCACGTTACGCTCTGCTGCATTGCACGGGCTGCGCCCGCTGAGAAAGGGGGCCACGCTCTGTCGGCGGTGAGAGAAGAAATCAGGTCCAAGAGCATTCGCAGGAGGGCCGTCATCCCCAGCTCGGAATCGGCGCATGACGCCGGTTTTACAGACATGAACGGGTTGCTCCTCGCAGCGAGGAGTCGCCGACAATCGTAAGTATGGCTCCTGCAACCAACACACACGGAGCCCCGGAGGGGCGGCATCTCTTTAGCCACGGCCGTGAGGCCGTGGACCGCGC
>JBKJUK010000258.1:0-4642 GCA_046590705.1 Thermoanaerobaculia bacterium | reverse complement strand
TGGTTTGATCAAGATCGAATCCCTGCCAGAAGTCATAACGTAGGCCGAGATTCAGGGTCAGACGGTCGTTCAAAGACCAGTCATCCTGCACATAGATCGAGTACTGATCGACCGGTGTCGAGAAGATGTTCGCCCCACTGTTGAACTCAATGCGCGTGATCGGCGCCTCGAGATTGTTCCCGCCGTAGGTGTAGCGACCTGCCAGACCTGAGGAGAAGGTTCCACCCAGCGTCGGCTCATGAATGTAGTTGAACCCGGTCTTCATGTCGTGGCGCGTACCGAAGAACGTCGTGGAGAATGCGAAGTCGTCCTTGAGCTGGTGCTTGATCTGCTCTGTCGTCTGAGGCGTATTGAAGTTCTGTCCGGCGTTCACTCCGTTGAGGAATGTAATCGAGGGCGCGTCCGTCACCGGAAGGATGGAGTTCTCGAACGTGCTGTACTGGTAGAGAAGGTCGTTGAACATCGAGCCGCCCAGCTGTGCCGTGTGACCGAGAAGCACAGATGCAAAGTCGCTGTTCAGAACGCCGACGTTGTCCGGGGTGGACAACGAGTTGGCGTTGTATACGTCGGAGTACTCCTGGCTTCCGAGTCGCGCCTGTAACTGCTGCGACTGCGAGATTGCCCAGGTTGCTTTTCCTGTTAGCAGCTGATCCTCGAAATCAACGTCGAGGGTCGGCGCGACGTTCGGGAAAACATCACGAACTCCGCGAGCCAGGTTGAATCCTGTCGTACGGTCGGTCTTCTCGTATGTTGCAAAAAAGTGTGCGCGGTCACGGACGATCGGCCCGCCGAATGCGAATCCGTACTGCTGCCGCTCGTAGGCTCGCTTCTCCGAGCCTGCAATTTCCTCTGCGGGAGACTTCTCGTTCAGCTTCTTATCGCGGAAGAAGCCGTATAGCGTTCCGGCAAAATCGTTGGTGCCGGTTCGCGTGATCACTGTGAGAACACCACCGGTCGAGCGGCCGTACTCAGCCTTGTACTGCTGCGTCTGGACCTTGAACTCCTGCACCGCCTCCAGATTGAAGTTCTGCAGTGCGCCACCGATCGTGTCGTCGGTGTTGTCACCGCCGTCAATCGTGTAGTTCACATTCCGGCCGATGCCGCCGTTCATGGCGACGACAAGCTGACCCGGCTTGGTCGGATCAGGATTCTGACCGAGCGAAGTTCCAGGCGCGAGCGAGGCGAGGTTCGCGAACTGCCGGCCATTCAGCGGCAGGTTCTCGAGTTCTTCCTGGCTGACGACTGTGCCGAGGGCCGGCGTGTCTGCAATGAGAGGCGCGTCAGTTGTGACTGTGATCGATTCCGACACGCGTGACTCGCGCAGCGCGAAATCGAGAGTTCTCTCAGAGGCCACCTGCGTGCGCACGTTGGGCGCGCTGATGGTTGCGAACCCGGAAAGGTCGGCGGTGATGGTGTAGCTTCCCGGCGGAAGAGCGAACCGATAGCCGCCGTCTGTTCCCGTGACTTCGACTCGGGAAACGCCCGTATCGACGTTTACCGCCGTGATTGTGACACCCGGTACACCCGCGCCGGTTGCATCGAGCGCGCGTCCCGTCAGTGAGGAACCGGTCGCCTGCGCTGCTGCAGACGAGACTACTAGAAACAGTGCAAGGACTGCGTAAAGAGCCCGCGCCGCGAAACGAACTGGATGTCGAGACATTCCTTCTCCTCAGAAGTGATTGATCGGTTGATTGAGTAGAAATGATAGCGAACTCCGCAGAGAGGAGCAATCACGTCCTGCAGGAACATCACAACGCGGCGCGCGTGCGCATCGACTCGAGAATCGCCGCGCGGCGGCTGGCGCTCACCTACAGCGGAATGTTTCCATGCTTCTTCGGCGGGTTGCGATCGCGCTTATTCCTTAACATCGCATACGCAGTGATGAGTTTTCTTCGAGTGAATCTCGGCTCGATGATCTCGTCCACATATCCTCTCTCGGCAGCGATGTAGGGATTCGCGAACTTCTCCTTGTACTCAGCGATCTTCTCGCTGCGCGCCGCTACAGGATCCTCGGCGGCTTCGACTTCGCGCTTGTACAGAATGTTCACCGCACCTTCGGCGCCCATCACCGCAATCTCCGCCGTAGGAAAGGCGTAGTTCATGTCGGCACGGATGTGCTTCGAATTCATCACGCAGTACGCACCACCATAAGCCTTGCGCGTGATCACCGTGATCTTCGGAACCGTGGCCTCGGCCAGCGCATAGAGCAGCTTCGCTCCATGAATGATGATGCCTCCATACTCCTGTTCCGTACCGGGCAGGAAGCCGGGAACATCTTCGAGCACCAGCAGAGGGATGTTGAACGCATCGCAGAACCGCACGAACCGCGCACCCTTCCGCGAAGCACTGATGTCGAGAACTCCGGCCATGTACGCGGGCTGATTGGCGACTACGCCGATCGAGGCACCGTTGAGTCGAATGAAGCCTACCACCAGGTTGCGGGCGAACTGCTCGTGGATCTCGAAGAAATGATGTTCATCTGCGATCGACCGAATGACTTCACGCATGTCATAAGGCTGGTTGGGGTTGGCGGGAACAATGGCATCAAGTGCCTCGTCGATCCGATTGATGTCGTCCGTCGTGGGGAGAAGCGGCGCTTCCTCCATGTTGTTCGACGGTACGAACGACAGCAGCTCTCTGATCGTTGCGAGGCAGTCTTCGTCAGAATCGGCAGCGAAATGAGCGACGCCGGAAATCTGATTGTGGGTGTCAGCACCGCCCAGCTTTTCTTTGGTCACCTCTTCATGCGTGACCGTTTTGATGACATCCGGCCCGGTGACGAACATGTAGCTGGTCTTCTTCACCATGAGGATGAAATCTGTGATTGCGGGAGAGTAGACAGCGCCGCCCGCACACGGTCCCATGATTGCCGAAATCTGAGGGATCACTCCCGAGGCCAGCGTGTTCCGCAGAAAGATGTCGGCGTAACCGCCAAGGGACACGACGCCCTCTTGAATACGCGCGCCGCCGGAGTCGTTGAGGCCGACCATGGGCGCGCCGTTCTTCATCGCCAGGTCCATCACTTTCACGATCTTCGCGGCATGCGTTTCGCTGAGCGATCCACCGAAGACAGTGAAGTCCTGCGCGAAGGCGTAGACCAATCGCCCGTTGACCGTTCCATAGCCCGTCACCACACCGTCGCCAGGCACGCGCTGCTTCTCCATGCCGAAATCGGTGTTGCGATGGATGACCAGTTGATCGAGCTCCTGGAAGGATCCCGGATCGAAGAGAAGATGAATCCGCTCACGCGCGGTCAGCTTTCCGTCGGCGTGCTGTCGAGCGATGCGTGCTTCACCGCCTCCCTCTTCGCTCTCCCTTTTTCTTCGTTCGAGCTCGTCGAGATTCTGATTGCGTGTCATGTCAATCCGTCCAGAGTGAAGTATAGCGGGAAGACCGAAGTCAGGGCCGGGGGCCGGGGTCTGGGGGCCGGAGCAAATAAAAGTAAACACCGTCGTACGAAGAATGGAGAATGCAGAAGCACTCGCCCAATAAGGTATTCACATTCTCCATTCAACATTCTCCATTCGGTACATATGAACGATCATTACTTCGGTTCCTCTCTCTTCGACCGCACCTGGCGAGTTACATCGCAGGAAACGCGGCTGATGGAGAGCCGCTTCGAGCAGGGACACTCGATCGTACGAATGCGCGGAGCGAGTATGCACATCGACGCATCGACGGATCTGGCAGACTTGAAATTGCCGGAGGGCATCTCCGTTCAGGAAACGCCACGGCAACTCACTGATCTCAGAGATCGGGCGGCAATGGAACTTCCCTTTCTTCCATCGTTCGAGACGTTTGATTTTCTCAACGGCTTCGCGTTGTCGGTCCGGCTGGTCGAAGAGTCTCGCCTGGTCGCGTCGAGCGAGGTGAGTTCTGCATCGTCGTCGATGTTGTATGTCTTCACAGCACGGCGTCACGACCTGCAGTTTTCACTGGTGATGAATCACGATCTGCTCGATGCGCAACTCACGCTCGTCGAGGAACAACTCCGCCTGCCTCTGGTCTCGAGCGCCGATGCCGGCGCCACGCCACTGATCTGGAAGAACGGCACCGCTGCAGTTCTCCTGCATGAAGCGATCGGCCACGCAGCACTCAGCGGAGCCGCACATATCGCCTGGCCTGAGTCTTTCAATGTCGTCGATGATCCGACTGCTGAGAATTGTTTCGGCACGATGCGGCTGGATGATTGCTGCCGACCTGCCGAGCCCAGGAACCTGACTTCAGGGCAGCGTCCCGCATCCTGGAGACGGGAGTCGTTCCGTCACGCACCACTGCAACGAATGTCGAATCTCATCGTGTCTGGTGGACACGTAAGTGCTCTGCCCGACACCCGCATCGAGATCTCTTTCGTTGCCGGAGGAACATACGATCCGCTCTCCGAACTCGTCACGCTGACGCTGCCCTGGGCAGTGGTCTGTCAGAACGGAGCGCGCTTTCGAACAGGCCCGATGGTGATCGAACGAAAGCGTGCGGAAGTCGCGGCCACCATCTCCGCCGTCGGGGCCGAAATTCATTCCTATCCCGGTGTACTCTGCCAGGACGATGGCCAGCGTGCCGCAACCGGCTCGGCTTCGATCGACCTCATGACTTCTCCCCTCCCATGATCAATCCGTATCGAAAGCGAGGGTGGAGCAACCGG
>JBKJUK010000057.1:0-5505 GCA_046590705.1 Thermoanaerobaculia bacterium | reverse complement strand
GGACTTTGTGCAGGTTGGCCAGCGGACGAAGTGTCAGCAGGTCAAACACGCTGAAGTCGAGGAAGAAGGCCTCATCGCGCGGTCCGGCGAATACCTTCGTGCCGTTGGCGAGAGTGTTGATTGCTGCGTTGGCGAGCGACGGATAGTCAGGGGTCGACTTCGGTCCGATGTTCGCCGGCGGAACCTTGAGGTCCGTTCCGAGCTGAGTCTGTGCGTTTGAGCGGCGGCCACCGGTCACGCGAGTGACGGTGTAGAACTGCTTGTAGAGCCAGTTCGGGCTGTCCAGGGTGAGGATCGGTCCGACGTTGTAAAGCGACGAGTCGCCGCTCTGCTGTGTGCGGAAGCGGAACTGGTAGGTGATGTCTTCGCGTGCATCGCCGTTGTTGTCGATGTTGATCTCATAGACGGCGCTGGGCGAGAAGTTGTAGAAGTACGGTCCACCCATCGGCTCTTGAATTGGAATGAAGTTCGCGATGAGGGTTACGGTGGTTGGAGCATCCGGGCTGCGGAACGCATAAACGTCCGTGTTGTCAGCGGTCGGGTCCTCGGTGATGAGTGGCGCCTCGCGGTGGGACGACGCGCTCATCGTGAGCGGCAGTGCCAGGGCGAGTACCGACGCCAGCAAAGTCTTGCTGTGAAACTTTTTCATACTTCCTCCTCGGGGTTGTTAGATGGATTTGAGCTGCTGCCTGGGCGGGTGGCTGGCTCAAATTCCGGTTTTGGTGTTCCAGGCTTCGAAACCACTGCACGCTCTACGCCACCAATTCACATCCGGATGCGCGGCTGAAAGAGTTTTTTATCACTCTGTGGTAGAGGTCGTCAGGAAATGTTTCCGCCGATGAATCCAGGTGGAATCAGCGCCCGTAGATTCGGTTCGATTTTCGATGTGGGCGTGTATACCTGACGCTGCGCAGCAGTTTCATGAATGGACCTCGAGGTTGGCATTGTTGCGAGCGTAAGTCGCATCTTCGGAGGGGTGAATCGGTTACTGGTGGGACAGTTCACTTCAGAAGTTCGATGCTCGTGGACTAACGCATCATCGCCTTCACGCGTCCCCAGTAGTCGGCTCCCGAAAGCCACTGACCGCCATCGATCACAAACACTTCTCCGGTGACGTACGAGGCGTGATCGCTCAACATATACGCTGCGGCATTGGCGATTTCCTCGAGCGTGGCGAATCTGCGCAGGGGCACGGTATGCCTGATGCCTTCCTGCACCCGCTCATCCGGAAACAGTTTTGACGAGGCTCCATCGGTTGCCACGGGACCGGGCGCGATCGCGTTCACCCGAATCCCGTGGCGAGCCCATTCCACTGCCAGAGTCTGGGTCATGGCGATGACGCCTGCCTTCGCGCTCGCCGAATGAACGACGCCCGCAGCTCCGGTCCAGGCGTAGTTGGCGACCACGTTCAGGATCGCTCCGCCACGTTTCGCTTCGATCAGCTTCTTTCCCACCGAGGAGCTGCAGTAGAAGGTACCGTTGAGTACGATTCCGACTACGGCGTTCCAGCCGTTGGGTGTGAGTTCCTCGGCGGGGACGATAAAGTTTCCGGCGGCGTTATTGACCAACAGGTCGATCTGTCCGTGTCGGCCGACGACTTCGTCGGCCATCACCTGCACGGCATCGGAGTCACGCACGTCGAGCGCATGGAACGTTGACGCTTCTCTCCCGGCCTCCTCATTGAGCGATTGCGCCGCTTCACGAAGTCTCTCTTCCTTCCTGCTGACCAGCACGACCGTCGCACCAAGTCGAACAAGGTTCCTGGCGATCGCGAATCCGATCCCGCTGCCGCCGCCGGTGATTACAGCGACTTTGTCTTTGAAGGTATCAGGAGCAAACATAGTGATTCCTTTGACTACAGTTGACTACAGTAGTTAGTAGGTTAGTAGCCAGTAACCAGTAGCGGGTGAATGCAATAGTCAGTAGCGAGCAACCAGTAACCACAGCGAATGGCCGACAGAAGGAGTTAATTGAAGGGCGACTCTAAGTTCGTGGAGTGACTCTCGCTTCTGCTCCTACCCCGGCCCCTCGACCCCGGCCCCCGGCCTGCTTCTACTACATGCCGTCTCCAAACTACTGGTTACTGACTCCTGACTACTAACTACTGCCTCTCTGCCCTCGCCGATTCACGATCGACATGAATTCGAGCCGCGTTTTTTCGTTCTGCAGAAACTCTCCCCGCAGCACATTGGTTTCCATGAAGGACGACTCCTGCTCGACGCCGCGCATCACCATGCACAAGTGCGTACCGCCCATCCACACCGCGATTCCCTGAGGCTCGAGAATCTTCTCGATGGTGTCGGCGATGTCGTGCGCCAGATGTTCCTGCGATTGCAGTTTGCGCATGTGCACCTCGACGATCCGAGGAATCTTCGATGCGCCGATGATGGTCTGGTCCGGAATGTAGCCCACGATGAACTGACCGAAGAAGGGGAGGATGTGATGAGCGCACAGAGTTTTGTACGTTCCTCCGATTACCACCATGTTCTGACCGGCCCCATCTGCTTTGGAAGTCGATTGCCGGAAAATGGTGCTGAGCTTTTTTACGTCCGTGTAGTCGTAGCCACTGGTGAGCCGCACCAGTGAAGAGGCCCAGCGTCTTGGAGTCTCGATGACATTCTCGTCTTCGAGATCGACGTGCAGAAGGCGCAGGACTTCGCGCAGGTGACCTTCGATGGCGCTCACGTCGACTGAGGGGCGTGGTCCTCGCAGGATTCCTTCGAGATATTGATCGAGCTGAGGGGTCTGTTGATTCGATTCGTCAGGCAAACAGATCTTCCTTCGAGAGTAGGGCTCACAGCCCCGTTTGACGACTGAATGAGCATTCATTCATAATGTTCTCACGAGTGGGCCGGTCCCAATTTCTTCTGTCACAGTAAGCAAAATGGCGCCCGGATGCAAAGTCATCCCGGCGGACCAGCCGGCCCTACACCCGAGAGGACACCATGAAGCCGATCAAACGAACCGAAGGCGCGGAAGAAGCAATGGAAGTGGCCGAAGCCAGCCGTCAGACGGAATGGGAAAAGCCCTCATTCGTCGGTGACCTCTTCATGGGGAAGCTGAGCCTCGATCTCATTCATCCCTTTCCTGAACAACCTGCCGACGACAAGGCGGTCGGCGACGCCTTTGTCGAGAAGCTCGAACGAGTCCTTGCTGAGCACGTCGACGCCGACAAGATCGACGCTGATGGGGAGTACCCGGCCGAGCTTTTCGAGAAGTTCAACGAGATCGGCGCATGGGGTATGAAGATCCCGCAGGAGTATGGCGGACTCGGATTCACCTCCACTAACTACAACCGCTCGGTCGGCCTGATGGCCACCTGGTGTGGCTCGACAGTAGCCTGGCTGTCTGCGCATCAGTCGATCGGCGTTCCTCAGCCGCTCAAACTCTTCGGGACAAAGGAACAGAAGGAAAAGTACCTGCCGCGCCTGGCCAAAGGAGCGATTTCCGCGTTCGCGCTCACAGAACCGGGCGTTGGTTCCGACCCAGCCAAGATGACTACACGGGCCGTGCGTGGCCCTGAAGGAAAAGGCTGGATTCTGAACGGGGAGAAACTCTGGTGCACCAACGGTCAGCGCGCAGAAGTCATCGTGGTGATGGCGCAGACGCCGCCGAAAGTCGTGAACGGAAAAGACAAGAAACAGATCAGCGCCTTCATCCTGGAAATGAACACGCCCGGAATCGAGATTGCCCACCGTTGTCAGTTCATGGGTCTCCGCGGAATCGGCAACGTGCTCATTCGATTCAAGGACGTGTTCATACCG
The DNA here is from genome assembly GCA_046590705.1 of Thermoanaerobaculia bacterium. Taxonomy (GTDB): domain Bacteria; phylum Acidobacteriota; class Thermoanaerobaculia; order Gp7-AA8; family Gp7-AA8; genus JBKJUK01. The sequence continues at coordinate 1,741 of JBKJUK010000057.1, read as the reverse complement.
GACGAGAATCTTCTTTGGGGAGAGGGTCTGGGCCTCAAGCTGGCCCTGATCACGCTCAACACCGGACGCCTGACCATCCCCGCAGGTTGCGCTGCAGGTGCGCGACGCGCACTGGAGATCGTTCGCGACTGGGCCGCCGAGCGTGAACAGTGGGGCGGGCCCATCGGACGACACGAGGCCATCGCCGCGAAGATCTCCTGGATGGCTTCACATACATTCGCCATGGAGGCCATCGTCTGGCTGACTTCGGGCCTGGCCGATCGTGGTGACGTCGATCTCCGTCTCGAAGCGGCGATGGCCAAGCTCTGGAACACCGAAACCGGCTGGACCATCATGGATGAGCTGGTGCAGATCCGCGGCGGACGGGGCTACGAAACAGCGAACTCACTGCGAGCTCGAGGTGAAAAACCGTATCCCGTCGAAAGAATGCTTCGCGACATGCGCATCAACAGAATCTTCGAAGGTACCAGCGAGATTCAGCGGCTGTTCATCGCCCGTGAGGCCGTTGATCCACATATGAAACGCGCTGGAGCCCTGCTTGATCCGCGCTCAGCCATGGGTGCCAAAGGCGCGGCAGCCACCAAGGCCGGAGCTCACTACGCGACCTGGTACCCGACCCTGTACGTAGGGTGGAGTCACTATCCGAAGTTCGGGCAGTTCGGCGCGCTGGCCGGCCACATGGGCTTCGTCGAGCGCTCCTCGCGTCATCTGGCCCGCTCGATCTTTCACGCAATGATGCGCTACCAGGCCAAACTCGAACGCAAGCAGAGAACCCTCGGACGCATCGTCGACATCGGCACCGACCTCTTCGCCATGGCCGCGACCATCTCGTACGCAACCATGCTCGCCAGACGTGGCGGGGAGTGGAAGAGCGCGGTCGAACTCGCCGACGTCTTCTGTCTCGAAGCCGAAATCCGAATCAAACACAACTTCGACACCATGTTCGACAACCACGACGAGAAGAATTACAAACTCGCGGTGAATTTTCTCGAAGGAAAACACACCTGGCTGGAAGGCAAACTCGTGGAAGGACTGATCCCTTCTCCGGAGCTGCTCGAGCAGGCTATCGCGGACATGGCGCGGTGATTCTCCGAGGGCTGATGAACGCAGAACGCAGAACGATGAAGTAAGAAAGAGTCAACGACGTCAGTTCTTAGTGTCGCGACGCGATGTGGAGCACAGGCAATCCTGCCTGTGCCGGGACCCCACTGACTTCGAAGGCCAGCTGTTGAAAGCAGAATGGTGAAGTAAGAGGTGTCGGCCATTCCGCGCCAATTCGAGGTAGTCCGCACGCACGATAAGCGTAGGGGCGCGTTGCGCGCGCCCGCTCTCTCGTGATTGTTGACTCTGCCTCAGTTCCGACAGCCCGCATCGCGACTCTTTCTTCTTCCATGAGGCGTGCCGACGATATCAAGCACTGCCACGGAAGGTCAGGCAATACGAGAGAGCGGGCGAACGCAGTTCGCCCCTACGCAGACCCCCGATGTGCAGCGGTCGCAGCACGGTGGCCTGTCGCTATTTTCTTACTTCATCGTTCGTGCGTTCACCAGCTACAGCGACTTGAAAATCCCCTTCCCTGCGAACAGCGCCGCATCGCCCAGATCTTCTTCGATGCGTAGCAACTGGTTGTACTTGGCCATGCGGTCGCTGCGTGAAGCCGAACCGGTTTTGATCTGCCCCGCATTCGTGGCCACGGCCAGATCGGCGATGGTTGAATCCTCGGTTTCACCGGAACGGTGAG
>JBKJUK010000392.1:0-10486 GCA_046590705.1 Thermoanaerobaculia bacterium | reverse complement strand
CTTTACCTCGCATCGCACCGAGAGCGGGCGCGCGCAACGCGCCCCTACAAACTGCCCACCAGCGAATGGAGTTACAGCGGTTCAGGACTCACTTCGTTCCCCTCAATTTCAGGCATGATGCAGGCCGGCCTCTTTGGCAGCCTCGGCTTCAGCAATGTACTTCGCACGAAGTTCTTCAACGATCACGGCCGCGTCGTCCACTTTGTCGGCGATGTAGATGATGATGTCATCGCGCTGCGCCATCTTGAAAGCCGCTTCGACCGCCTCGCGTTGATTCGGCATGGCAATGACCTCGTCTTCGCTCAAACCCCCGTCCAGCAGCGTCTTGCGCAGGAGTGCCGGAACCTCTCCCCGCTGCCGGCCCCGCAGGTTCCTGTCCTCTCGAATGAAGAAGACATCGAAGCCGGTGGCCGCTGCCCTGACAGTTGCCTGCAGGTCTTGATCCCGCCGATCTCCAGGAAGCCCGAACACGGCGATGGCCCTGCCTTTCTTGGATACCTTGATGAACGTGGCCAGAGCCCGCATGGCATTGGGATTGTGCGCGTAGTCGATCATGACGTCGAACTGATTCACATGCACCACGTTCAGCCTTCCCGGGGTTTGCGCAGCCGAAGGATAGAAGGTCATGAGTCCAGACACGATCGCGCTGATGGCAACGCCGTTGACATACGTCGCGATGATGGCGGCCAGAGCGTTGGCGACGTTGAATTCGGCTTTGCCTTCGAAGGAGATGGGAACCTTCGCTGCCTGACAGAGCGGCACCCGCAGGCCGCGGTCATACAGAACGATCTCGCCATCTTCCACCGTGGCGCCGAGACCATCGCGGTCCACATGCCTTCGAAATCTCTCGTTGGAGGGATGGACCGCAAACATGGCCAGCCTGCACTCGACGTGTCGAAGGATCTGTCTGGTCATCGGATCTTCGGCGTTCAGGATGGCATAGCCTTCCGGGAACACTCGTTGAACGGTAATGGCCTTCACTTCCGCAAGATCCTCGAGCGAATTGATGTCACGCATCCCCAGATGATCCTCGGCGATATTCGTGACGATGGCAGCGTTGGACCAGTCGTAGCCGATACCTGCTCTGAGAAGGCCACCACGCGCTGTCTCGAGGACTGCAAAGTTCACCGACGGATCTCGCAGGACCACAGCGGCGGAAGTGGGACCGGTGGTATCGCCTTTCTGAACCCTCCGACTCCGTATGTAAATGCCGTCGCTGGTGGTGAGACCGACGCTCTTACCTGCCTGCAGAGCGATGTGAGCACAGAGTCTGGCCGTGGTGGTCTTTCCGTTCGTTCCGGTGACGGTGATGATCGGAATGCGCGACTCGTGACCGGGCGGGAACAACATGTCCACCACTGCTTCTCCAACAGGGCGCGACTTGCCGGAGGTCGGTGCCAGATGCATGCGAAATCCTGGTGCGGCGTTCACTTCGACAATGCCGCCGCGTACATCTTCGATGGGCCGGTCGATTACTTCCGACACGATGTCCACCCCCACGATGTCGAGGTCGACCAGACGCGCGATTCGTTCAGCCATCTCGATATTGGAGGGATGAACACGGTCGGTCACATCCACTGCAGTTCCTCCGGTCGAGAGATTCGCAGTGGTCTTGAGGAACACCGTCTGACCTTCATCGAGTACTGAATCGAGGAAGAGTCCACGCAGGCTGAGCAGTTGTTCTGACACTGCGTCCAGCTTGATTTTCGTCAGTACTTTCTCATGCGATTCGCCGCGGCGCGGATCCTGATTCTCCAGCGCCACGAGCTCACGCACGGTGCGTTTGCCATCTCCGATGACATGCGCCGGAATCCGTTCCGAGGCTGCCACGAATTTGTGATCGACCACCAGCAGGCGGTAGTCGCGTCCTTTGAGGAACTGCTCGATGAGAATGGTGCCCCGAAACTTCTTGGCCTCGTCGAAGCCGATTCGCAGCTCCACCATCGAATTGATATTCGTGACGATTCCGCGTCCCTGCGAAGCGTCGAGCGGCTTGACCACCAGCGGCCAGCCGATCGACTCGGCGATCTCCACTGCGTCCTCGAAATTGCGAGTGATCTTTCCTTTCGGCACCGGGATTCCGTGAAAGCCGAGAATCGATTTCGTCAGATCTTTGTCGCCGGCAATCTGCACTCCCAGGTGCCGGGTGGTCGAAGCGATGGTGGCCTGGATCTTCCGCGCGTTCGCGCCATAACCGAGTTGCACGAGGTTCCACTCGTCGAGACGCATAGCCGGAATCCCGCGCCGGATGGCAGCATCGACGATCGACTTCGTCGAAGGACCCAGTGCATGCCGGTCATTCGTTCGAAGTAGCGAGGCCAGTCGCTCCTCGATGGCGAAGGGCTGCTGCTGCACGAGGGCTTCGATCAGATCCAGCGCGATCTCGCCTGCATGGATACCGGTTTCACGCTCCTCGATTTCGTAGACGACATTGTAGATACCGGCTCCGTCGTCTGATGACCGCGTGCGGCCAAATCCAACCTTCGAGCCGACCAGCGTCTGCAGTTCGAGGGCGATATGTTCCATCACGTGGCCCATCCAGGTGCCCAGGTCGAGACGTACGAAGAAGCCGCCACGCTCACCCTCTGAGCAGCGGTGCTCGACGAGTGATGGGAGGATCGCCTTCAGCTGATCGGTGAATCCGGGCAGCAGGTTACTGGGAAGTTCCTCGAGCTCGCCGATGTCGATCTTCCATTTCACGCAGGGACGATGGGCATAGAGATTCGGGCCCATGAGCGCAAGCCGCTCAATGACTCGAATTTTTGCAGGTTCCGGCAAATCCTCAGACGACATCGATCACCCCTTCCTGGCCGCGAAGTGTCATGCGTGCATCACTCCCTCAGATCAGATTGTGACTGGTCGGTGCAGCATAAATCATTGGCAGGACCTTTTGGTTCAGCGACATCCGCGATCCTTACGAACGTAGAGCGTAAGGGCTGGCCGGCCCTGCGCTCAGGATTTGGACATGAGGCAGGCTGTACGGATCGCGATCGAAAGGTCCTTAGAGTGTGGCTAGAGATCGAGAGCCTGCTCGTATGCCTGGAGGATCTGTTGCGAGAAGCAATAGAAGGCAACCTCACGAATCTCGGCGTGCGCGAGCAGATAGGTTGCACATTCGCTGACGGCGATTCGGGCGGCCTCATCGATCGGGTAGCCGTACACTCCGCAGCTGATGGCCGGAAATGCGATGGTGATCAGCCCCCGCTCAGTCGCCCTGCGGAGACTCGACCGGTAGCAGGACGCAAGCTGTGCCTGTTCGCCGGCCGTGCCTCCACGCCATACCGGACCCACCGTATGAATGACGAAGCGTGCGAGCAGCCTGTGACCGCCGGTCAGCTTCGCATCGCCGGTGTTGCAGCCGCCCAGAAGCCGGCATTCTTCGAGGAGTCCGGGACCGGCGGCATGATGAATGGCTCCATCGACGCCACCACCACCGAGAAGAGAGCTGTTGGCCGCATTCACGATCGCATCGCCACGGAACGTGGTGATGTCTCCCCGCAACGCATGCAGACGCTCAGTCATGGCTTACCTCCCCTCAGAATGATAAACCTCTCTTCCAGTCGGCGTCTCGCTGATCCAAGTGTTGCGGCCTCGCATCCAGGCGCTCTCCATGACCTCGCCACGAAACCTCGAAGACTGCGGCTTTACGCCGGCAATCGTACAGGTGTTAAAATCCCAGCTTCCCAGCAAAAAGTGGAGGTCATTTGATCGAAGCGCCGGTTGCGAATATTACGGTCATTCACCCTGACAGGGAGTCGATTCAGTACGCGCTGACACCGAAGACTTACGTTCTCGGGCGGGCAGCCGACTGTGATGTACCAATTCGCGACAAATTTCTCTCGCGCAGGCACGCCGAGATCTCCTACGACTCCGGAGCGTGGAGGCTGCGGGACTGTGGCAGTTCAAACGGCACCTTTCTAAACGGAGATCGCGTAGCGTCCGATCAACCCCTTACAGCAGGAGACCGCATCACTCTCGGCGACAGCGAGGTCATTTTCAACGGGGCGCAGTCCAAAAATTCTGACATCGCGGTGGAGGACTCCGCGCAACTCACGAATATCTCGCTTCTCTTTCGCGACGCCGTGGCCGACGACACCCATGACCGGAGAGATCCTAATCGGCTGAAGATCCTGAATGCTCTCGCACTCGAGCTTCTCGAAGATCGCCCCATGAAAGATCTCTTCGAGTTCATCGTGGAGCGTGTCTACAACCTTCTGAGCCCGTCGCGGGCCGCACTCGCAATTCTGGCCGCGGACAAACAGTCGTTCGAAACTGTAACGGTCCGTCGCAGCGGCACCGAGGCCGAAGGTCAGCAACTGACGATCTCGCGCACCCTTCTGGCGGAAGTCGTGGAGGGAAGGCGGGTCGTCTCGTTCCTCGACGTCGCCGAGAATGAGAAACTTCAGAAAGCGCACTCGATCATCGGTCAAAGCATACGCTCGGCTCTGTGCGCACCGCTCATCGTCGGCGAATCGGTAGTGGGTGTGCTTTACCTCGACTACCTCCTCGCCCGTTCCAACATCACCGAAGAAGAGGTGCGCCTGGTTGCTCAAGTAGCGCGTATCGCTGCGATGAAGCTGGAGACCACCCTGCTGCGGGAGGCGTCCATTGCCAAGCAACGGATGGAAGAGGAACTCAAGACGGCCTTCGTGGTGCAGAGTCGGCTCCTGCCGGAGGCGCCTCCGGTTGTGGCCGGGTACGAGTTCGCAGGATGGAACAAGCCCTGCCAGACCGTGAGCGGCGACTACTACGACTTCGTCGTGCGCGAAGATGGCCGTATCTTTTTCATCATCGCTGACGTCAGCGGGAAAGGCATCACCGCAGCTCTGGTGATGGCCGGTCTTGCGACGGCATTCGAGATCTTCACACGCACCAGTGAGTCTGCGGCGCAGCTGGTGCGCGATCTCAATCTCACTCTGACCCCGAAGACTTCTCCCTCGAAGTTCGTCACTCTGTTTGCAGCGATTCTCGATCCTGCCACTGGAGACATCCAGTACGCGAACGCCGGCCACGTGCCTCCTCTCTTCGTAGGAAAAAGCGGTGTGAAAGCGCTCAACCAGACCGACCTGGTGGTGGGACTTTTCGCGCATGCCGCATACCGCAACCAGACCGTGCGACTCGAACCGGGAGAATCGCTCCTGCTTTTCACGGACGGCGTGACCGAGTGCGAGAGTCCGGATGGCGAGGAACTCGGCGGCCAGGGAGTGTTGGATTTCGCGGAATCTCTATTCGGCGACAGCGCTACAACGATTCTCTTGAAACTCGATACGCTGATCGGCGACTACGCCTGCCACCGACCCTTCGGCGACGACGTCACCGTGATGGCGCTGAGCCGGAATCCCTGAAGGAAGTCCTTGCAGGTTCGGTCTGCGTTCCAGAAGCAGCAGAGAGTACTGCAGAGCCTCGCGCGACTCTTCCCCTCTCCCCGAGAAGATTGACGCTATCTCGATAAACGTCTTCGGGGAGAGGGCTAGGGAGAGGGGCCGCCAATGAGCTGGGCAGACTTGTCGGAGCAGAAGACCATGACATCCCAATGATTCAGCTGTTGATGCCGTTTTGCAATCTCCCCTCTCCCTGACCCTCTCCCCGAAGGCGATCACGGATAGTGGGACGTTCTGACCGGGGAGAGGGAAGGATACTTCAGCGTTCTGAGTTCTGCGTTCATCAGAAGTTCTCAGATGACCGTAACGATCGCTCTACTTGTAGAGCAGATACTTTGCGCGGCGTGTTTCGAATTCATTCTGTTCACCAAGCCAGGAGCTGACGATGGCTTCTATCGGAGCGTCGTTTCTGATCATGGCAATGGTCTCGGGATGCCGAAGCAGATCATTCACCTTCTCCAGGTTGAAAGACTCTGGATAGAGTTTCTGCAACGTAGCCACAATGACGATTCCGGTTCTCACGCTGTCGAAACGATCGCGATCCGTAAGGGTCAATCGAGCTCCCTCACAACTCTGGCCCTTGAACACACTGGCGTTCGGGGTGAACCGTTCCGGCGCGAACTGTACGCCCGGCAGTGAAGCAGCGTTCAAGGCTGCTGCGAATCGTTCCGCGTCAATGTAGGGCGCTCCGATCAACTCGAAGGGAGTCGAGGTTCCCCGGCCAACTGACATCGTCGTCCGCTCCAGCAGGCAAACCCCGGGATACAGTGTGGCCGCAGTGAGACTCCGCATGTTCGGTGAAGTGTTGATCCATGGGAGACCGGACTGATCCTGCCAGTACTCGCGTTTCCAACCCTCGATCGGAATGACCGTGAGATCGAGAGCTTTCATGTTGAGTTCTTCCCGGAACATTCCGGCGAGCTCCCCGACCGTCATCCCATGACGTATCGGAATCGGGTGATATGCGATGAAGCTCGTCTCATCCGGGCGTACCGGACCTTCGAATCTAGTTCCGGTGATCGGATTGATCCGGTCGAGAACGAAGAATTTGATCCCCGCTTCGTTGGCAGCCTCCATGGCCAGGGCCAGAGTGGAGATGTAGGTGTAGAAGCGAGCACCAATGTCCTGGATGTCGAAGACCAGAGCGTCGAGATCGCGGAGCTGCTCGGGACGCGGCTTTCTCGTTTCGCCGTAGAGGCTGTAAACCGGCAGCAGACTCTTCTCGTCGACGCTGTCGCTGATTTTCTCATCGGCCACGCCGCGGATTCCGTGCTCGGGACTGAAGAGTGCTTTCAGCTGCACTCCGGGTGCACTTCTCAAAAGATCGATGGTCGGATTGAGCGACTTGTCGATCCCCGTGTGATTGGTGATCAGGCCAATTCGCATTCCCTGCAAAGGTACGAACTTCCGATTGACCAGGACGTCGATTCCATTCGACGTGCTGGCTCCGCCCGTAGGAAGAACAATACCGCCCGGGCGGCGATCGATCGCTCTTTCGGCTTTCGAAAAGTCATAACCATTCACTGCAGCAGCGGACAAGCTGCCGAGTTGTTTCTGAAGCGCTGTCACGCTCCCTTTTCCATCCGGGTGGACTCGATTGGAAAGAAAGATGTAGAAGCTCTTCGACGACGGATCCATCCAGATCATCGTTCCGGTCCAGCCGGTATGCCCGAATGATCCGACCGGGAAGAGTTCACCCCTGGGACGACTGTACGGCGAGTCGATGTCGAAACCAGCAGCGCGCCGCACGGTGACGCCAGAGGGAGACTGCACCGAGGTCATCAAGGCAACAGTCGAAGCCGCGAAGATGCGTCTGCCGTCGATGGTCCCATCGCCGAGCATCAACCTGGCGAAGCGCGAAAGATCAGCGGCCGTGGTGAAGAGTCCTGCATGTCCGGCGCCTCCACCCATACGGCGTGAAGTGGGATCGTGCACCTTGCCGCGTAGGATTCCTTCCTCTCCGCTCTGCTCCGTCGGTGCGATCCTGGGAAACTGCGATTCATTTGGAACGAAGCGAGTGTCGACCATGCCGGCTGGAACGAAGATCTCTTTCTCGGCAAACTCCGCGAGCGGGACACCTGCGGCCCGCCTGACGATCTCGCCGAGAAGAATGTAGTTGATGTCGCTGTAGCGAAAAACGAATCCAGGCAAATTGACCGGCGTCTCTGCCGCTGCCAGTGAAATGCCTTTGTCGTAGCCCCGCCAGGGTTCAGAGAGGCTGAGTCCGGGCCTGAGTCCGGACGTGTGTGTGAGCAGGTGACGCAGGGTGACGCCTTCGGTGTTCTCGCCGCTCAGCTCCGGGATGTACTTCCGCACCGGCGCATCGAGTTGCAGCTTCCCGCGTTCGACCAGCAGCATGATCGAGGGCGCAGTGGCGATGACTTTGGTCAGCGATGCCGCGTCGTAAATCGTGTCGGTCGTGGCAGGCTCGATGTCGGGGACCATAGCCCTGTCGCCGTAGGCCTTCTGATAGACCGCACCGTTTCGTTCGAGCCGGAACACGCCGCCCGGCATCTTCTTCTCGTCGATGGCTTTGAGGATCGCCGCGTCGATCGCGGCAAGACCGTCAGCAGAGAAAGCGGAGGCTGCGTCTGGCTTGAGGACGGAAGAGGTGCAACAGCCGGAGAGCAGAAGCAGGATCAGAGTGCATACGATTTGATTCATGAATCGATGGTAACAAACTGAGCTGCGCCTAGACTGACGAAGTATCGAGGCGCGCTGCGGCCGGGGGCCGCGACGGGACACACAACATCAATTTGAGTCCGCACCGTGACGTCATTCCGATGAGCACGGGATCCCTTGGCAGGCCTTCCGAGGTGGACGCGCGAAGAGGAATCTCCGTTCCGCGCCGCGATGGTCGTGGCGGTACACCGCATCCGGGCGGACCGGAGATTCCTCTTCGCAGTCAGAGCTGCGTCACGACTGTGACCCTCGCGGCTCATCGGAATGACGCTCGGTGATGAAGCTGCGCGCCCCCTGCCGGAATTCTCAGAACAAAAAGGGCGACCCCTCGGTCGCCCTTTTCGAAGTCTTCTCAGACGTTGCTAGTAAACGTAGCGCACACCCACCTGATACGTGCGTGGGTTGTACGTATTGTTCGTCGTGAGAATTTTACCGAAATTCGGGTTCTGGATATCGTTCACAGGGAAGCCGTACTGCTCTTCATCAAGAACATTGAAGGCTTCGAGGCGGAGTGTGAAGGTATCTCTCCAGGGCAATGCGAAATTCTTATAGACACCGAGATCGAGCGTCATGATGTCGTCCGTACGGAAGGCGTTGCGCGGCACGAGATCAGTTGGTTTGTCGAGTGGGGTTGCTGTACGAAAAGCACTTCTTGGAAGGCGACTCTGGGACGTGTTCGGGTCGCCGATCACGCGATTGAGGAGTTTAGGATCGAGCAGTACCGGGCGGCCTTCAATGCTACCGTCGTAATCGAGGTCGAATCCCAAGCTGTCGGTCACTGTAAATGGCGTTCCGGACGCGTAACGGAACACAGGCGCCAGCTGCCAGCCGCCAAGGACCGTGCCCAGAATGTCCTTTCGATTTTCAAGGAAAGGAATGCGATAGGTACCGTAGAAAGTGACCCGGTGCGGCGTGTCGAAGCGTGAACGACCGAGTGAGAAGCGAGCATTCGGGCCAGTTACGTTGGTATCCCCGACGCCTACGGCGGACGTCTCGGAGGCGTTGTCAAACGTTTCGCTGTAGGTGTAGTTGGCCTGGAAACTGAGGTGATTGCTGAATCGCTTGGACAAGGCGAACTGCCAGGCCTTGTATTCAATGAGACCGTTGTCAGTGATGACGGAATTCGTTCCATACAAAGGATTCGGACGGCGCTCGTTGGTTCGCGGCACGCGGAGGCTGATCTCGTTCGGGGCGATCGGAACGGCATTGGGACAAGCGGGGGTGGTGGCGATGCCGAAGAAACCAGTTCCTGCACAGAGATAGTCAGCGGCGACGGCGTTGATGATCTGACCGCGAACGTCAGGGAGAGCTCCAGTCGGTGCATTGAATGGATGATTGGGTACCAGTACCCCACCCGGGACGAGTGGGCTTACGGGCAGATTGTTCTGATCGAGTTTATAGTTGTCGGAGGTATCTTTCTGCTCGTAGGTCACGCGGAAAGCCGAATTCCACGGAAGCTGCCTCTCGAAGGTGAGCGAAGTCATCTCCGTCTCCGGAAGCTTCAGATCGGGATCAACTTCGGCGATGCTGATCCGGATAGCCGGAACGCCAGGAGTGAAAACAAATCCGCCGGTTGGATCAGCAAGGTTGGTGCGGCCGGTGAAGTTCAACAGAAGCGCGTTGGGCGGGTTGAAGCGAAGGCTCGCACCGGAGAGTGAGAAGATGGACTGGAACGGACGTGAATGTGACACGCCGTATCCGCCGCGCACCGAGAACTTACCCGGGCCGCCGGTCACGTAATTCACGAAGCGATTCTTGAAATTCGGACTGTAGGCGAAGCTCAGGCGGGGATCGAAGTAATCGTTGTCACCGAAGCCGTAATTGATGCGGCCCTCAACTTCTTCAGGTGCCGATACGTGCTCGTAGCGGACACCCGCGTTGAGTGTAAGGCCGTTAAAGATCTGCCAGCTGTCCTCCAGATAAGCATTCTCTTCGTTGATCTCGTTTTCCAGAAAGAACGGTCCGAAACCTCGCTGGTAGCTGGCCACACAACCATCGAGGAATGCGTCGTAGGACGTGGCGTAGGTCGTCCCACCGCAGATGCGATTAAAGCTGTAGAACCCGCGCGAGAAGTTGTCGGCGAAATCATCGAGTCGCTGGCGACGAATGTCGAAGCCCGCCTTCACCGTGTGATTCCCAAAAAGCAATGACGAGAGGTTATAGACGAACTGATTGTCTTTCTGATCGCGGAGGATCGGGAAAGCACCAGCATTACCGATGATCGAGCCGGCAACTGGAGACAACGCGAACCGAATGATCGGCGTGTCGTTGCCAGCGCCGATGTTGACATTCGTGTCACGGACACCTAGCCCATACCTGAATTCACCGACGATGTTCGAAGTCAGCACATGAGTCCAGGTGAGACCGAAATTCTCCTGCGCATTGTCCTGGCGAGCCTGCTCGCCGATGATCACGTCTTCAGC
>JBKJUK010000326.1:0-17210 GCA_046590705.1 Thermoanaerobaculia bacterium | reverse complement strand
GCACCAGCCAGAACAGCATGGCGAAGGCGATGAACATGAACAACGCCGGTACGAGATTCCTCACGAAGGCGCTCTCGATCAGCGCTTGAAGATTCGCTTTCTTCTCGATGGATGCTTGCGTGGTAAACGAGACTCCGATGAGCAGCGGGCCCCAGAAAAGAAGCATGGTGTAGGCGCGCAGCTTGTGGCGATATCCCTTACCACTCTCTACTCGCCAGATCTGGTTGATGGTCGCCTCAACCGCCATGAAGAGACGAAACGAGATGACCAGAAACACTGCCGCGCCGAAGGTGGATGCCTCTCCGGCCTTGGACACGAACTGATTGACGTGATACGCGATCTGCCCCGACTTGTAAGGAACGATCAGGTTGAGGAAGGAATCGATCTGCTCGCGCAAGAGCGGAAAGCCTTCCGCGAAGTACATCGTCAGGACCTGCGAGAAGGCGATGATGAGCGGGATCAGAGAAATCAGAGTCGTGTAGGCCAGACTGGCCGCGCGATTCGAACCCTCGACGCGGTAGAAGTCGCGGATGACCTCTCGAATGAAGAGGAGGAACTCGACCCAGAGCACGCGCGCACGATCTTTACCGTGGGCCGAGCGGCGATAGACCATGACCGCTTCGTCGGTCCAGGCCGACAGCACCCACTTGTGAGCGTATTTCAATCGCTCGTAAGCACCGCGCCTCGGCGCAGGTTCGTTTTCTTTATCGTCGCTCATCATTCGCTTTTCAGCCCACCGCCACGCGTCCGACCGAAAGCGTTGCAAACTCCCGACCCACGACGGCGCGTAGAATGCAGATAGTACGGGAATCAATGAGACAAAAAGTAATCATCCCCGAGATCGTCGAGCCGGATGCGGCCCTTCCTGCCGACCTTCAAGCGCTGCGCCGCTTCGCGGTGCTCATGGACGAAGCCTTCTCGATTCCCGGCACACGACGAAAGTTCGGACTCGATGCCGTGATCGGCCTGGTCCCTGGAATCGGTGACTCCGTCGGCGCAATCATGTCGCTCTGGATCATCGTCGGCGCACTTCGTCACAGAGTTCCGGCAACCAAGATTGCGCGCATGCTGCTCAACGTCTTCATCGACCTCACCGTCGGCTCGATTCCGATTCTCGGTGACATCTTCGACTTCTTTTTCACCGAAAACGTCAGCAACGCCGACCTGCTCATCCGTCACCGCGACCGCTCGCGCGCTCCCCGATCCTTTGTCTCCATAGCGGCCGTGGCAGCGTTGATTCTGGCAGGGGCGCTGACCGTGGCCATCTTCATGCTCGTCCTCGTGGCCTGGGGAATCTACAGGCTGGCCGAGCTTCGCTTCTAATGTTTCAGTTCAGGTCCAGAGAACGATATCCACGTCGCCCGACACTGCCCATTGTCCGGAGAAAGCTGCCTTTGCGGTACCACATGCGCCATCAATTCGGCGTGCGCGACCTGGCCTTCCTGCAGACTATGCACGCCCTCACCGGCTCGCCCGTTCAGCACGGAAACCGGATCGACGTGCTTCGCAACGGCGTGGAAATCTTCCCGTCGATGCTGGCCGCGATCCGGATGGCCCGAAAAACCATCAACATGGAGTCGTACATCTACTGGGACGGACAGATCGGACGGCAATTCTCGGAGGCTCTCGCGGAACGTGCGCGAGCCGGCGTGCAGATCAAGCTGATTCTCGATGCAGTCGGTTCGGCACAGATGTCGGATACGCTCATCGACTTCCTCAAACACAACGGAATCGATATCGAGTGGTACCACCCGATTCGCTGGTACACCATCTCCCGCGCCAATCACCGGACCCACCGCAAACTGCTCATCGTTGATGGAACGGTCGGCTTCACCGGAGGGGTAGGGATCGCCGACAACTGGAAAGGGAATGCCGATTCACCCCAGCACTGGCGCGAAACGCAGGTTCGTGTGGAAGGTCCGGCCGTGACGCAGATGCAGTTCGCATTCATGGACAACTGGGTCAAAAGCCGCGGAGAAATTCTCACAGGGCTCGACTACTTTCCGCAGGTCGAACCAGCCGGAAACATCCTCACGCAGGTGATCAAGTCGTCTCCATCTGAAGGAAGTTCGACGGTCAAGCTTCTCTACATCATCTCCATCGTTTCGGCCCGAGTCTCGATCGACATCACCAATGCCTACTTCATTCCGGATCTGGATACGATTCGAGCGCTGGAAGGTGCGGTGAGACGGGGCGTGACCGTTCGGGTCATTGTCCCAGGTGAGTGGACCGACGTGCCCATCGTCAGGCAGGCCAGCCGATGGCACTACGAGATGCTTCTTCGCCGCGGGATCAAAATCTACGAATATCAGGGAACAATGATTCACGCCAAGACCATGGTCGTCGACGGCATCTGGTCCACCATCGGCTCCAGCAACTTCGACGACCGAAGCTTCCGTCTCAACGACGAGGTCAACGTCAACATCTACGACGAGTCCGTGGCCCTGCAGATGGAAAAGATGTTCTCAGAAGACATGGCCCGCTCCATGGAAATCAGTCAGCATCGCTGGGGTCGCCGTTCGCTCCTCTCGAGGATAAAAGAGTCGGCCGCAGAACTATTCAAACCGCAGCTCTGACACTCTCACCCGTGTGGCCGCTCCTGCGGCTCAGGCAGCAGGGGACGGCAGCGCTGGCCCCAATACATTACGCACCTGACCATTCATGGCAGCTACAAAGTCCTCGCCCGAAAGGGAGTGCGGGTCGCGCAGAGCAACCAAGTGAGGTCGCCCCTGCACTCTCAGTTGCAGACCACCGTGTCGTTCAACAACATACTGAAGGCAGCATTGAGGCCCTTCTCAATGAAGTCCTTGTCGTCGGTAAGGTTTTCCACCTGCGCTCCGAGCTGCTGGTTGAGGAACTTGATGCGCTGGGTCTTGATCTGCTGCCTGTCTCTGGCAGACCGCAGGTTGACGGGGCGAAAGCTGTTGGCCGCGCAACAGTATTTCGCATCGTTCCTGTGTACGATCGTGCCGCTCGGCGCGCAGTACTCAGGCATGTCCACCCGGCCGTCGCGGTCTCTCCGGTTGGAATCGACGTCGCGATACCAACTCAGACCGTTGGCTGTCATTTCGATCGCCTTGCCGAACGCGGCTACGCATCGACCATCATGCCCGCCCGGAATGACCGGAGTGTTCGGAATGAAGTCGGCCACGCCGTTGCGACATCCTGCGCCCTTGGGGTTCGCCCAGCAACAGGTGTCGTGCTCGATCGAGCCGGCATTCACAAGACAATGCCCTCCTCCCTGACAGGAAGACGTTTCGCCCGACTCTTTGCCGCAGTTGGCCCCTCCTGCGCCAAAGCACGTGGTGAAGCGGTCCTGACACTGAACGGACATCAGATCATCCTGAAACACTGCATCCTCGCCGGTGAGCAATGTGTGCTCGCGAGTCCCGAAAGGGCCTCTGATCCTCAGTGTGATGGTGTTCGTGCCGACGTTCCTGGCCGCCCGGAGATGGCTGCCGTAAAACGTGCCGTCGCTATTTCTGTCGCGCTCGTGGCGATGATCGATGTCGAACGTTTTTCTCTCGCCGTTGTCGAGAACGACGGTTTCTGTCCCGAGGCTGCCGACTACGATCCCTGGAGGAGCGAATCCGTTGTCGGAGCGGCGGTACTGCAGCCTGCATTCGTTTGCAGCCTGCACGATTTGCGCGGCAAGCACGAGCGTCATGAGCACGATGAACTTCTTCATGTGTTTCTGCCTTTTGATCGAGTCATCTCGAAACGATCATGTGTGAATGCGCAGGAAAGAGAGGACATCAGTTCACCGGAAGTGAATTATCGCCGGTTGCTTCGTCAGGAATGGAGCGTGACGGGTCGACTTTCACGACAATGGACGGATCGGGCGTTACTGGTCCCATCGAGGCATCGACGAAACAGCCGTAGACACGCCCGGGGGTGCTGAAGCAGGGGCCCGGCGGGGGGCATGGGACAGGCTGTGAATTCTTTAAGATTACGCGCCCCTGGCGTCCGCGCCAGGTCGTGATCGAGATCTCTTCAGTCGCACGCGCTCCGAGACCCTGCACCGTTTCGGTGTGAAGCACGGCTCCAGCAGCGACAATGTCGATCGTGAAGCCCTGCGTCACCGGGATCGAGGAGGTGTTGGTGATGCTGAACTTGAACGGCGGAAGCGCAATCTCGCGTACATCATTCGGATTGAAGCCGGTGCAGAAAGAGTCGTCTACCTTGTTGACCTGAAGTCCACTCCCCGCGGTAATGTTGCGAGGCTTGAACAGAACACCAGCCCTCAAAGGTCTGATATTGACCTGGCTCGCTGCCGGAGAAGGCGCAGACGCATTCTGCGATCCGCCGGAGACGCTGACCACTGGCCACCCGTACTTCTGATTCAGAGCCGGTTCGGGACCGGCGAACTGCAGTCTCTTGTCGAGAGGTGAAGGACTCTGACGCGAATTCTCACGTGTGAACGTCAGCCGCACCCGGGCTTGAGTTTCACTCCTGCTGAGAATCTCATCGCCCGGCGCAGGATCCTTCAGTTGCAACAGATCAAGGTTTCCACCGCGGAGGGTGATCTCTTCCGGTTCGCCAAACGTGGCCCGAAACTGCTTGTCGATGGCGAGGAATGTCTCGCCCTTCTTGACGTTCACCGAAACGGTGTCGTCGTCGCGACCACCGATCGCATTGGGGCGGCTCAGCTTGATCTGCATCGTTCCACTACCTCGGATGTTCGTGAGCGTGAGCGAGACATAACCCTCGCGACTTCTGGAACTCTGCGGCACGCACGTAGTCATTGAACCGATCGCGCCTCGTGCATCGCCGGTTCCCTGCGTGCTGATGGAAATGTTCGCACTCGGTCCCGACTCAACAGAGGCCCTGTCAGTCAGATCGAGCCAGTCTCCGCGTACGCCCACCTTGCACAAATGGCCGCTGAAACATTCCTTATCCGGTTCCCCGGCGTCAGCGTCGGGAAAGGCGCCGGTGACGACGCAGACGCGCTTCTCACGAACATCAGCGTGAACTGGCGTGGTTGTCGCCAGAACCACGAACAAGGTCAGGACTACAGCGGAGTATCTGGAGCGGTGGGACATTGTGACTCCTCGTGAAAGTTGAGCTTCGTTCCTGAGTTTTTTGCGGCCCTTTCTCATGATTAGAAAAGGGTCCGATCATTTGTCTTCTGGAAATGCCGTGTGCTGCATGTGTCACGAAAGCGCCTCGTTTGTCTGAGGTGTTGACACAGTATGGGCGAGCTGACGTTCATTGATTGTGATGTGAATCACGGCCAGCGAAACGTGTACAGCGAACCGTTCGTCACGATGTTCCAGGAATTCTTTTCTGCGGTTAACGTAGCTGCACTGACTCGTTAGGTCTACGCACACACTTATTCGCAGTGAAGTTCACTCCCTGATTGCGTGAAGGGCTCTGTCGAAACGAATAAACGGTTTGCGTCGCGCGGCGCCTCTGGTGAATAATCGCCTCACGCGAATGAAATCGATCAGGCATGCATCGCTCGCGCGGCTTGCTCGCGGCGTCGCCCTCTTCGTGCTGCTGAGCGGATGCGGGCTCGCCGTCGGTGAAGCGCGTTCCGCGAAGGTCAGCTTCCCTCCCACGAAACCGGTCGCCGCAAACGAGCCATTCGAGATCGAACTCGAAGGTGAAGGGTCCGATCGCATCGCCGTCACACTCGGCAAGCTCGACATCAGCACCCTCTTCGAACGTTCTGCACCGGAGCAACTTCGCTATCACGGCAGAGGACCTGCGCTTCCGTCGGGACAACAGACCCTGACCGTCTTCGAGGTCGACGCGGCAGGTTCGTGGACGCAGATCGGCCAGTTTCCGGTCACCTTTCTCTCACGTCGCGGCTTCGTCAGCTCGAAGTTCGAGCCGTCGGCGGACGCCACGGGTAAAGGACAACTCGGCGCGGAGAATACGCCGGACGAAGAAAGCGCTGCAAATCGCGCAAAGTTTCAGGGCGCGACCACACAACTCGGCTTTCGCACTGAACTGGTTAGACCAGCGTTCACGGTTCGCGGCGAAGCGCAGGTGGCTGGTGTCACACTTCAGAACGAAGCCTTGCGCTTCGGTTCAGAAGGGACGAGCGCGCCAAAGCTGGATCTCTCCGGATATCGCCTCGACCTGCAGCGCGGCTCGACACTTTTCTCGATAGGTCATCTGAACATCGGCGCCTCTCGTCACCTCATCAGCGGTTTCTCGAGCCGCGGAGCCGCAGTCACGGTGGGCCAGGGCCGCGCAGTCTCGCTGCAGCTGGCGGCCATGAATGGCTCAAACATCGTAGGCTGGTCGAACGCATTCGGTCTCGACAACGACGAGCATCGTGTGTACAGCGCGACCATTGGTGTCGAGGCCCTGCCGCGCAACCCCGGCCTGCTCCGACTCGAATACGGCTACTTTCTCGGCTCGTCACAACCGGTGAGCGGTTTCAATCAGGGATCCGTAGTCAGCGCCGAAAAGAGCAACGGGAACACCTTCCGCGTCGCGGCTACCAGCAAAAACAACAGGTTTCGCCTGGACACCGGCTACACCATCAGCAACTTCGACGACGCCTTCGATCCGCAGCTCGAGGAAGGTCTCGATGTCACCCCGATCGAGAGCAAAACGAAAGACGCGCTCTACGCTGACCTCACGCTTGGACTCCTCGAAGGACGAAAAGTCGGGCGCACGACCGCAACGGTAAGCCTCAGTCTTCGCCACGAAAAGATTCAGCCACAGTTCCGAAGCCTCGGCACGTCCGTGCAGGCGGACCTCCGCACCAATGCAGCGGATCTCACCTTTACGATCGGGCCGATGAGCGGTACCGCCGCGCACCTGCAGACACGCGACAACCTCGCAGGAATCCAAACGATTCTGACCACGCAGACGAAGCGGAGCTCAGTGAATCTCACGCTGGCCACACCCTCCATCTTCAGCAGGGATGGTGTCGGTGCACGGTGGGCACCGACGCTGACCTTGCAGTCGGAAGCGATTCACCAGTTCGGAGACATTCGAGTCTCTGAAGATTTCCCCGTAGAAAACATCCCTGATGAAGTCGGCTGGAACGCGCTTCTTGGCGCGGAATGGCAGATCGGGAAATGGAGAGTCGGGGGCAAGGCCGGACGCACGAACCGAGACAGTCAGCAGGTTGGAAACGAACTCCGCGACTTCATCACCGACACCACGCTGCTCACACTCGGCTGGACGGCAGCCACGAAACCATTCTCCATCAACGGAGAGCTCGGCTTCGATCGCAACGAGAGCGTGGAGCAGGCCAGGACCGACGACGCGCTGCGCTGGGGCGTGAACATGAACTGGACTTTCTATCGAGAGATCGCCGTGGCTGGTTCGGTTTCGAACAACCGCACCTGGGATAGTCTCGATGAGCGCGACAGTGACAACTTCGACAGCTCGCTGGAGATGTCGAGCGGATTCAAGCTATCCCGCACCGATCGACGTAAAGGACGACTCTTCGTTCGATGGACCGATCGGCGCGGCGATACCTTCGAGCGGTCGTTCGGCAGTCGTGACATCCGCCGCAATCAGGCATTCGCCACCGGACTGACATTCAGTCTGTTCTAACGAGGAGAAGTGATGAAAGGTGGTCTGGTAGCGTTGTTGATGCTCCTGTGCGGAACCAAGGCAATAGCACAGATCCGCGTGGATCCAACGACTGTCAACGTGAACTCGCAAGGTGCCTCAACGGTATTTTTGAGCTACGGAAGTATCCGTCCCGACCAGTTCTCCGTCGAAGCACTCTGGTGCGCCGATCTCGTTTCCGCCGCTCCAGATATCGGACAGAGGTGTAATCCTGCAACCACCTGGGGAAGATTGCCGCTGCGCAATGACCTGACCCGGCCCAGCGGCAGAGGTGGATTCACCGACATCATGACCATTCCGCAGAACGTGATTCGCCGCGCCTATCAACGTGCAGAGAAAGGGTCGCCGACTTCCGGCTTCTATTATGTGCGCCGCTTCTCCAGCTCCACCGGACTTCCCGACGAATACATCCCCATCTTCTGCCGGCTCGCCGGCCGCGGCTCCAATGTGCCGTTCGCGCTGACTGACGTGAAGCTACGATTTGCGAAGGAGCGGAACGTACTGTCCACACCAGTGGGTGAGCCGCCACCGCCGATGTATGCGGACATCACCTACACCGGAACGGGTCGCTTGGTTGGCCGCTGGGAGATCGTCGTTCCGGGCGACGAACTGCCGACGCCGGAAGATCTTGTTCCCGAGGCCTCCCTGCCGCGCGAAGAGCGCTCGAAGCAACGTCGTTACACGCAACTCTCACGCTTCAACGTCTACATGCCGCCCGTCGGAACCTATCGACTGGAAGGCCCTGAGGTGCAGAAGCTCCCGACCGCCGTGGAAGGTCTCTACCAGATTCTGCTTCGTGTCGAAGCCTCAGACGATGGCGAAGGAACGACCGACCTCGAAGCTGTCGGCGCGGGAGAAGGGAAAGTAACCAGCGGAGGAGTTGCTGGATTTCCGCTGCCAGTGCTTCGTTATTACGTGGGGTCGGCAGGTAGTGACGGTGCAAAAGAGCGTGCAGCGCTCGGCCTCGATCGTCCAGCTTCCGACGAACTCATTGCCTCCGGCCAGCCGGTAATTTTCGGGTGGCAAACCACGAGTGATGCGGCCTTCTATCGCCTCGATCTCACCGACCCGCAAGGTCAGCCGGTGCTCTCGGCGCTCATCGAAACGCCAGCCACGAAATACGTATCACCGCCGCTGACTGGAGAGCACGCCGCAACAGGACGACTGACCTGGAAGATCGTTGCACTCGATGCGGCGGGCAAGGAGATCGCACGATCGCAGGTCGGAACGTTCCGATACGGCATAGTCGACAAGACCCAGGCTCCTAAGCCGGAGAAGAACGAGTCGACCGCACCGCCGCCTCCGTAGACGGGCGGGGGACAGCGGGGCCACCCGTCGTGAACGCTGCAGCGACTAGTTAGGTTAAGTGATGGCCGGAGACAACTTCGCGGTTGACGCGCCACTGTTCACACGACTCCAGCACAGTCACTCGCAACTTCTTCGAGTCGTTTTGGAAATCGCGGTGAGCCGCGCAAGAATGCGGTCGAGCAGTTAACACCGCAAACTACTTCAGCTCGAACTCCACCACGATAGCCTTCTCACTGCCTCGGTTCATGATCGTGTGCGTGACCGCCGAGTCGACCCACTTCATGTCACCAGCCTTGACGGTAGTCTCCTTCGAGGAGCCATCGGCTGCGGTCATCCGGAGCTTGCTATCGGTGACTGTCACATGCAGAAACGGACGCGCGTGGGTATGCTCTGCGGTGACTTCTCCGGCCTTCAGCTCATAGCTGTAAAGTCGCATCTTCGAGTTCTCCGCCGCGGGTGTCGAGACCGCTGACGTCGTTGGACCCGCCGGCCGTCCGAGAACCTGAACATTGATGACGTCGAACAGCGCTGTGCCGATGTTGTGAACCCGATGGGTGCGTGGATTCGCCTCATTGTCTCGAGCAGAAACGAAACCCGGGTAGACCGGCTCCGGTGGGCCGACAGGCTGGCCAGGGCTATCCGCCTCCACGGTGGTGGTGCTCAGCCTTACTGAAGCATCGTCACGAGAATGTGTATGCATGAGGCTTGTCTTTCCGGGCTCGAGAGTGACCCGAAATACCTGCAGGAAATCGTTCTTGAACACCGTCTTGTGATTCGGCTCTTTCTCAACTGAAACGATGACGTAATTCTCGGTCGAGGTATCGGGGCGGCCTGGGACGGAGGCGCATCCCTGCACCACGATCGCGCCGGCTATGCTCAGGGCAAACACGAGATCTTTTTTCATAGTTTCTCCTACTTGGCGCGTAACGCACTACGGTTCCCGGGCGTGCCCTGCGAAACGTGATCGCAACGCCGAAAAACCTGCAGCTGAAACTAAATGAGAAACCCGGGTTAACGTGGCGTTAACGAAGTGGCTACGGGAGGCTCGCACACTCACCGGTGCGCACCACGCAGCTCCTCGATCGATCTACTCCGCGGTAGTCGGATCGATTATGGAGGAGACCGCCGACACTCTGTTTGCAGGGAAGCCTCCCTGCTTTGCATGCTCGCGGACCATCTCCTCATTCGGAGCAATGTAGATGCAATAAATCTTGTCGGCGGTTACGTAGCTGTGCAGCCATTGAATCTGCGGTCCCATGTTGCTCAGAACGCCGCAGGACTTCTGAGAAATCGCCTTGAGCTCTTCGGCGGACAACTTACCTGCCCCTGGAATCTCACGTTCGATCACATACTTTGGCATCGCTTGCCTCCCGTCGGAATGATCAGGAACGAGCACCATTGCCCGCTCCGAGTCCTTTCGTCCTACACCTCGAGCTGTCCAACAGATTTTGCAGTTCACCGGCGCGGGTGACGCGCAGAGCGTGCGAGTAAAGTAGCACGAGCGAGCGCGCATCCGCTGCAATCTCTTGTCAGGGCAATCTCTTGTCACTGAACTCAGGACCAGATGCGGACGGCCTGAATGAATCGGACGACTTGTTGGTCCTATTTGCCGCTCAGCAGTTCCATAAGGATCGCCGTCTCCGCGCGAATCGCGGCCTTGATCGTGGGTTCGCGCTCAGGAGCCCACAACGGCGAGTGCACCGCGGGAACCGGCGAACCCGACTTGCGTGAGGCTTCCAGCTTGCCCGCCTCGACCGCGCCGACATGCAACAACACCGAGCGCACGCCTGCCAGTCCGAATTGCGAGAAGTCTTCTCCGCCCATCTGTGCAGGCATTTCGACAACCTGGGCGACACCCAGCGCGGCACGCGCGGCGGCGACCATGCGCAGGGTCAGCTCCGGGTCGTTGTAGACGGCGTCAGTGCTGGACCTGGTTTCGATCAATGGTTCCTTCGGTGCGTTCGCGGCGAGGGCCTCGCCTTTCGACTGGCGCTCGATTGCGGCGAGCAGGCGCTTGTGGACTGCGGGGTCGAGCGAGCGAACGGTGATCTGGAGCTTCACATGGTCCGGGATGATGTTGGAAGCGCTGCCGCCGTGGATACTGCCGACCGTGATCACGGCGGGATCGAGCGGATTGTTCTCCCGCGAAACGATGGTCTGCAGACCGAGCACGATGCGCGCGGCGATGACCACCGGATCGATCGCGCTCTGCGGAAACGCGCCATGCCCACCCTTTCCGTACACCGTCATGTCGAGGGCGGTCGAGTTGGCGCGGAAGTAACCGGAATGGAACCCGATCACTCCCGCCGGCAAGGTGTGCTCGACGTGCATACCAAGCGCAAAATCAGGTTTCGGGAAGCGCGTAAACAGCGCATCGCGCAGCATCGCCGTCGCACCGGCCACGATCTCCTCGGCCGGCTGTCCGACCAGCATCAGCGTGCCGTGCCAGCGCTCGCGGTTCCTGACCATGAGTTCGGCCGTGCCGACCCACGCCGCCATGTGCAGATCATGTCCGCACATGTGCGACACCGGCACGACTTCGCCGGCATCGTTCTTCGTCTTCACTGTGCTCGCGAACGGCAATCCGGTTTTCTCTTCAATCGGCAGCGCGTCGAGTTCGGTGCGCAACATCACCACCGGCCCCGGGCCGTTCTTCATGATCGCGACGATACCAGTGCCGCCCACGCCTGTGGTGACCTCATATCCCAGAGCTTTGACGCGCGCCGCCAGGGTCGTGGCCGTGCGCTGCTCCTGAAAGGCCAGCTCCGGATTGCGGTGCAGGTCCATGTAGAGCTTTTCGATCTGCGGATAAATCGCATCGACCTGCCTGGCGCCAACTTCATCGACCGCGCGGGACGTTTGCGCCGATGCGCTGGAGGTGAACAGCAGTGCCGCGATCAGCAGGCTCGATTTGATTGAGTGGCCCATGATTCTCCCTGATGTGAGTGAATGTCGGAGTTCTGCAAAGCTGCTACTCGATCAACGCGCTGAATTTCGACGCGGCATGTTGTACTCCACCAGGATCTACCCGAGGTATCCGAACCTGACAAAAACCCCTCGGCCTCCATCTGTCGGACTGTGTCCACCCGCTTCGGCCCAGCGTTTAGAACGTGAATGCAATCGTAGCGGAACTGCAACGCTGTCAGGTGAAATCAAAGTCAGGCGCACGGGCCAGCGTGCGAGACGTTGACCTATGGCAGACGTCGGTCTCAGTTCAGTCACGAGCGCGAATGGAGATCGCTGCCCCAGCCGAGTGGCATGACCAGAAGAATTCTGTTGTTGCCGATCCATCCTTCGCAGGGGTTCGGTTTTGCAACTGACAGAACGATTCCCCGGAACAGTTGCACGGAGGCTGAGGGTTGTTTGTAACGCCCGGCCTTCATCCGTAAATGACTACCCCTGCTGCGACGTCTTCGAGGGGTTCATTAAACGAGTTGAGCCGCCTTCCTCAACGTCGTTACTGGGGGTTCGACACTCTGGAAGTTGCCGCCTTGCGAACCCTTGCTTCCGCGACAACGGTCATGACGAGCCAAAATCCAGCAGAGGCGAAAAAAATCGTATTCAGTGGACCGCCGCGCAACACAGGAAGCAGCGCAGCCAGGGCGGAGACAACGGTGACAAAAAGAAATAACCAGACTGCGGTTCGCTCGCGGCTCATCGGACTCTCCTTCTTCCAGACGTGTACGGGCCCACCACCCGTCTGGTCAAGCATACGCGGGTTCAAAAAAAATTCGCAATCGCGGGCACACGCGATTCACGACGCTCACCCGGTTCGGGATGGTGCCGCTATCGAACGGCCTCTATAATCGTTGGCAAAGTGAAGCCAGGTACACGCATCGGGTTGTACGAAATCGTTTCGCCGCTTGGTTCCGGCGGCATGGGCACGGTCTACCGGGCGCTCGACACGAAGCTCAACCGGCCGGTTGCCATCAAGTTCCTGTCGAACGAACTGGCCGACCCAGCCGCACGGCGTCGCTTCCAGCGTGAGGCGCAGTTGGCTTCGTCGCTGAACCACCCGCACATTCTCACAGTCCATGACGCGGGTGAGCTCGACGGTCGGCAGTATCTGGTGACCGAGCTCGTCGATGGCGGGACACTGAAGGATTGGGCGAACGCTGAGGAGCGCACCTGGCGACAGATCGTCGAGCTGCTTGCCGGCGTCGCCGATGGGTTAGCCGCCGCGCACGCGGCGGGGATCACGCACCGCGACATCAAGCCAGCCAACATTCTGGTGGCCGCGAACGGCTACGCCAAACTGGTGGATTTCGGTCTGGCTAAGCTCGCCGAAACGACCACACCCGAGGACGTGACGCGGCGGCACGTAGACGAGCTCACCCGCCCCGGAATGATCATGGGAACAGTCGCCTACATGTCCCCCGAGCAGGCCGCGGGCCGTTCGATCGACGCGCGCAGCGACGTCTTCTCCTTCGGCGTGGTGTTTTACGAGCTGCTCGCACGTCGGAGACCGTTCGCAGGCCAGACGGATCTCGAAGTGCTGATGACGATCTCCCACGCGACCCCCGAGCCGCTGCCCGAAGATGTTCCAACCGCCCTGCGATCTGTGGTGGAAAAGGCCCTCGAGAAGAACCCGGCCGACCGCTACCAGACCATGGGAGAGATGGTGGTCGACCTGCGACGGCTGGCGCGACAGACCGTGGGGCAAACCTCATCGACGTCAGGCTCCGCGGGCCGGGTCGAAACGCGCCAGAAGCTCTGGTGGATGCGGAGACCGGCGCTGGCCTGGGCAGCAGTTGCCGCGCTCGCGATCCTCGGCACGGTGTGGCTGCTTCGGCGTTCACCGATCGCCCTGCCGGCGGCGCAGGCGATTCGGTCGATCGCAGTTCTTCCGTTCGAGAATGCGACCCCGGACAATCAGGATCAATATTTGAGTGATGGTCTCACCGAGGGACTCATCAACTCCTTGTCGCGACTGCCGGACCTCCGCGTCGTCGCCAGAACCACCGCGTTCACATTCAAAGGAAAGCCGCTCAACCTCGACGACATTCGAGAAAAACTCAGCGTTGACGCGGTACTCACTGGAAAACTCTCCACGCGCGGGAGCATCGTCGTGGTTCAAGCCGACCTGATCGACACATCGGCCGGAACACAGCTGTGGGGTGAGCGCTACGAGCAGCCCGCTGAGAACGTTCTCTTGATGCAACAGGATCTGATGCGCGCCGTTGCGGGCCAGCTACGACCGAAGCTCAGCCCCGAACAACAGCAGCGTGTCGCAAAGCAATCAACCGAGAGCAGCGAGGCCTATGCTCTCTATTTGAAAGGGCGGTACCACTGGAACCGGAGAAACCGTGAGGCGATCCTGAAGGCGAAGGAGTATTTCGAGCAGGCCATCCAAATCGATCCGGCATTCGCGCTCGCTTACAGCGGCCTGGCCGACACCTCCAATATCCTTGACCCTGGAAACGCTGAGGCAGAGAACATGGCCCGGCGTGCTCTGAAACTGGATTCGGAGCTGGCCGAGGCGCACGCCTCGCTCGGGCTCGTTCTGAGCTCACGCTGGGAGTGGAACGAGGCCACCACGTCTCTTCGCGAGGCAATGAGGTTGAAGCCGGGCTACGCCAGCGCACGTCAGTGGTACTCGGGAGTGCTGCTCGGTCAGGGCCGGCTCCAGGAGAGCCTGCGGGAGATTCAAATTGCGCAGCGGCTCGATCCTCTCGCCCCGATCATGATGGCGAATACAGCAAACCGGCTGAATGTGTTGCGAGACTTCCCCGCTGCAATCGCGGAGGCGAGCAAAGCGCTGGAGATCGACCCGCGGTTCCGCGATGCGTACGCGATGATCGGACTGGCCCGCGAGGGCATGAGACGGTATGAAGAGGCGATGGCGGCCTACCAGAAAGTTGCAAGCCTGCCGTCCCGGCCGGGCGTCAATGCGGATACTTCCCTGGCGCGGATCATGGCCAGGAGCGGGAAACCGGCAGAAGCGAGAGAAAAGCTCGCCAGCGTCCTCGCGGATCCCGACCATGCCCGGAGTTGGTGCGAGATCGCTTCGGTCTACGCGGAGCTCGGCGAGCATGACCTTGCGATCCGGTGGCTCGAAAAGGGTTTCGAGGAGCGTCAAGGGACGGCCTTCTATCATCTGCGTACGCCGATGTTCGACGCGCTGCGTGACGACGCCCGATTCCAGCGTTTTCTTCAAAGAGTCGAAGCGGGACGGTCGCCCTCGAGCGCGGCGAGATAAAACAGACCCAGTCCGGCCAGAAGTCCGACTTGTGCACCGGGGGCCGAAGCCGCGCCAGTTTCACACCAAAGTAAGGTGGCGAGTCACCAATCTGGGTGACCGTCGAAATGCGTATTGTGCGTGATTCTGCGAATGTTACTTCCGTCCGCGTCCATTACGTAGATGTCGAAGTACTTTAGGTCATCTGCTACGGCAGTAACCGGACGATCCCGCGTGCTGTGAAATGCGATTTGTCGGCCGTCGGTGGACCACGCTGGACGCGCATCCACAGCCGCGGTTTCGGTGAGTCTCCGAATGTTGCTGCCGTCAGCTCTCATGACATACACGGCGAAATTGCCGGTCCAGATTGCGTCGAACGCGATGAGACCGTTGGCGGACCATGCCGGCCCGCCACATCCAGCCGTACCAGCGGGGGAATGCGTTAGCTGACGCACGTCGCCGGTCTCGAGGTCGGCAACGTGAACTTCCCAGCTTTCGTTAACCTGCGCAACGAACGCAAGTTGACGTCCGTCAGGTGACCACGCTGGGTAGAAGGCGTTCGGCGGCACGGCTGGCGCTCGACGCAAGTTCGATCCATCGGAGGATACAAGATAAATCGCTGCAGTTGGTGACGTGCCTTGCACGAAGGCGATGATCGTTCCGTCCGGCGACCAAGCGGGGGCCGCTGCAGCCTCAGGGCCATTCGTGACGCGAATAACCGATGTTCCATCGCAGCGCATCATGTATATCTGCGGTGCTCTGTCTAGACCTCGCCGGGACTGAAACGCGATTGTGGTGCCATCTGGTGAAACGTCTGGAACCCGGCTATATTCGTCCGGAAGACTGGCGTGCGTGAGTTGTCGCACACGAGTGTCGCGCGAAGAAAACGCGTACAGCTGGCTCGCGCCTGTGCCGTTGGAGTCAAACACCAGAAGTTCGCGGCAAGTACTCTCGGCATTCTGCTGAGAACGCGAGTGTGAGCACGCCACGAACGACAGAGACAAGAGCAGCGCGAGCGTTCGACCCATGTCGGCCGATTCTACCATCCACCTAACGGACCGCGGTTCACGGCCTCGGCCCGGCGCGCAGAACGTGAAGGTAATAGTAGAGCCATGGGCCGAAGTCCGGTGCGACCGCATTGTTAGGGGTTTCGTTGCAGGACGTTTTTTCACGGCATGCTCAGAAGCGGAGCAAGGTAAGGCCCTCCGGGGTGTTGCACAGCGTAGGTGTCTACCGCGAGTCGATGTGTGGCCGTGTCGTTAGCTTTGCACTCAGCTGCGATCAACAATCCTGCTGATTTGCCCACCGCTGAACGAAAACTCAGACTTGCCTTGCAGGTCAATCACAGTGCCCGCTGTCGGACCATTCGGGATGTCTGCGGCAAGCCGGCCACGATAAGCAATGCCAACAGTGGCGGTGTCCTGGCCGAATTGTAGTTCCGTAATGCGCTGCTCACGCTCGGAGAACAAGGACTTGGACTGCTCAGCGAGTTTCCTGAACTCGTCAATGCCACTTGCGGCAGCCGTGAGCTGATCTCCCGAGTAGTTTTGAAAGAGAATCTCTGGAGAGAGGAGTTCCAGAAGCCCTTCTATGTCGAAGGAGTTATAGGCGACAAGATAGCGATCGATGAGCTCTTTGTGATGCAGGTTGTCCATGATGTCTCTGGGAGCCTAACGGACTGCGGTTCACCGGCTCGGCCGGGCCCGTAGAACGTGAAGTAATCGAAACAGCCAAGGGGCCGAAGTCCGGTGCAACCGCTGAGTTTGGCGCGCGGTCACGGCCAGCGATTCGGATCGCGGCTCGCATGCAGAAACGCCAGCACGACTATCTCCCCTTGCTTTGCAACAAGCGAGCGGCCCGCTGTAGACGTCTGGTGCACCGAAGGGTCGGCCGACGCCCGCGTCGCAGAACCTATCGGTTCTCGGTGACGCGCTTCCACACGCGCTGCACCTTCCCGTTTTCAGAGTAACTCAGCCGATCGGCAGTGAATAGAAACTCTTGGTTCCCTGTATCCGAGCGGAAGCGAACCGCATTGCCCTCAGCGAGCACAGCGAAGCCTCGCATGCCTTCAAAGGGTAGCTTGTTTGAAACAGTGATACCAGCGGCCGTTTGGACATACACGGCCGTGTCATTGTACTTGTAGGCAAAGCGATTCGGGTCCAACGCATAAATGCCGTACGAG
>JBKJUK010000272.1:0-7267 GCA_046590705.1 Thermoanaerobaculia bacterium | reverse complement strand
CCCCAGCAGAGTCCACAGAATTTGCGACTCACGACACCAGAACCCGGCTTTGAGCACGTCGTCCTTCTAAAAATACGAACTTTGCGTGGCACGCGCTCGTACCGCAAAGCTCTCCGTGGGACAATGAACGCATGATTCGAATCCTGTGTGTGTCGTTCACTCTGCTCATCACATTCGCCGCGACACCCACCTTCGCGCACGACACGTGGCTCGCGCCGAACAAGTATCGCCAGGCCCGGCCGGCGGCGGTGACGCTGTCGCTGTCGAGCGGAATGGAATTCTCAAAGCTCGATCACGCCATCGCCCCCGATCGCATCGAGAGGACGGAGTGGCGTTCGTCGCGCGGCACCGGCAGTCTCCCGGGCGGCACGACAGGAACGCACGCGCTACAGTTTCTTGCTGATGCAGGCCCAGGTGTGACGGCATTCGCAGTCGTTCTCCATCCACGTCCATCAAAGCTGAAACGCGAGCAGGTGCGTGAGTACGTGGACCATCTCGGGATTCCCAACGCCGACGCCATCCACGCGGAGTGGGAGCGTTCATCCCCGGCCGATGAAACCGGCTATCGCTACATGAAGTACGCGAAGACGTTCGTTCGCACAGGGGCCGCCGGCCAGTCACGCGTCTGGACCGAACCGATCGGCATGCGTCTCGAGCTCGTGCCGCAGAATGATCCGACCTCTCTCGTTTCCGGCGGCACGCTCGAGGTCCTGCTCGTGGATCGAGGAAAGCCGCTCCCGCATCATCCGATCGCGCTGGTTCATGAAGGAGCGAAGGAGCCGCGCGCCTTCAAGACAGACTCCGAGGGCCGCGTGCGTCTCACTCTGTCGAAGCCGGGGGCATTCATGCTCCGCGCGACGACGCTGGAGTCGTCGGCAGAGAATGCAACCGCCTGGGACGTTCACTTCACGACGATGACCTTCAACGTCGCGCCCGGAAAAGGGAAGCGCTGATTCGATGTGGCAGTGCGCATTCCGATCAATGAGATGATCGAATTTTAAGCGGACAATGCGGCTTCGCCGGCCGGCATTCTAGGCGTCGGCACCCTCAACCTCCCCGACCAGATTCAGCAAATATCCAGATCAGTTAACCCGCAGTTCTCACACACTTTCGATGCTTCCGTCCATGAATCCACTTGCAAGATCCCTTCTGCTGTTTCTGCTGGCCGGCCTTTTAGAGATCGGCGGCGGCTACCTGGTCTGGCTCTGGCTTCGAAGCGGTCGATCGTTTCTGATCGGCGCACTGGGCGGACTTCTCCTGTTCTTTTACGGAGTTCTTCCCACGCTTCAGACCGAAAACTTCGGAAGAGTGTACGCCGCATACGGAGGCGTTTTCGTCGTGCTCTCGATTCTCTGGGGATGGTGGATCGATGGAGTAAAACCAGACAGATTCGATCTCACAGGCGCAGCCTTCTGCATCATCGGCGTCTGCATCATCATGTATGCCCCACGAGCGACGTAACGTGGGCCGGTCTTCATCGACACAAGGATTCGCGCGCTGCTCTCGCTGTCCACAGGATGTCGACAGTGGCTTGAGTGAGCCCGGCCCCTGATCTACTCCCTCTCCAGCAACGCCGAGTACTCGCCCTCTGTCTTCAGCGTGACGGTCAGGCTCTGCTTTGACCGGTTGCGCCAGTACCATCCGTGTGAGCCTTCGAAGGCGGCTACCAGTTCGCCCTTCTTCGATGAAACGGCCGAACCTTTCTCGTAACCAAAGTAATCGCGAGGAGGGTCGATGGAATCGGCGTGCATGTCGAAGTTCACCACTCCGCGATCGGTCGACCAGGCGTACTGCACTCGCGCACCTTCGACCATCTCCAGCTTGATCTCTTTTCCCTCGCCAGGCTTCAAGGTGATGCGCGTCTCATCGGACTTTGCGGTGCTGGCGACGGCTTCAGGGATCGGAACCACTGCGGTCGTTTCAGTCGACGCAGGCTTTGCAGTGTTCACCGCCGGTTTGTCCGGTTCCGCCGCTTCTCGCGCCAGCGCTACTTTGATCTCGCCCATCTCCGTCAATCCCAGCAGGCGGCCGCTGCCAGTGGGATCCACACCATACTCTGCAGGCAGTACGACCATCACCAGCAGTACCGCAGCAATGACTGCGGCGATAAGCGTGGACCGGACCAGCTGTTTCGTCGACGGCAGGTCGACGGGGTGTGCATTGTTGATGTCAGGCATTCAGGCAACCTTCAGTTGACGTCATTGATGAAATAACCGGCGATCTGATATCCGGCCAGCAAAAACCCCGCGGTCATCAGCACGACATTGGCGGTGTAGGCGTGGCGCATGAAACTCGAGGTTCGACGCCAGAATCCCATTGCGATCAGAATGACGCCGAGCCCGAAAAGTTGTCCCGCCTCGACGCCGATGTTGAAGGCGATCAGATTCGGGATCAGACCTTGTCGCGAGAGTTCGTAGTCGAGAATCTTCGTCGCCAGTCCGAAGCCATGAAAGAACCCGAAAATGAGCGTGGCTATTTTCGTGTTCGGTTGAAACCCCAACCAGCGGCGGAAGGCTCCGAGGTTATCGAGCGCCTTGTAGACGACCGAGAGCCCGATCACAGCATCGATGAGATAGGCACTGACACTCACGCCGGTGAGCACTCCCAGTAGCAGCGTAGTGGAGTGACCGACCGCGAAGAGTGTGACGTAGATGCCGATGTCCTTCATCCGGTAGAGGAAGAAGATGACGCCGAAGAGAAACAGCAGATGGTCGTAACCGGTGACCATATGTTTCGCACCAAGATAAATGAAAGGGAGTATGCGCACTCCCGTACTCTCCATGATGTAGCCCTTGTCGCCGGCGGTGACTCCGTGAGCGTATGCATCGGGTGCCAGGGCCGCTACGAGGAAGAGCGCCAGGAGCGCCAGCAGAATTCGATTAGATCTCATCGTCGAACTTCCATCGTTCTTTTTCTCCCTGCAGTTCTGCGCGTTTCATCTGTTTCGGTCTATCCAACGAGTTCACCATGCCCTTCAGCATCCGGCATGACCTGGTCCTGCCGGTGAAACATCCTGTAGAGCGCCGGCAACACCAGGAGCGTGAGAATCGTCGAGGAGATGATGCCGCCGATGACTACAGTCGCCAGAGGGCGCTGCACCTCTGCACCGGTGCCGCTGGCCAGTGCCATCGGCACGAAGCCGAGCGACGCAACCAGGGCGGTCATGAGGACAGGACGGAGACGGCTGATGGCACCTTCTCGAATCGCTTCATCCAGCGGACGCCCTTGCTGACGAAGTCCTTGAATGAAGGAAATCATCACCAGCCCATTGAGCACAGCAACACCTGACAAAGCAATGAAGCCGACCGCAGCGGAGATCGACAACGGGATTCCGCGAATCCAAAGTGCCAGAATTCCACCGGTCAGCGCCAGCGGTACCCCGGTGAACACCAGCAGGGAGTCCTTGAGGTTTCCGAAGCTGGCGAAAAGCAGGGCCAGGATCAACAGCAACGCAGCTGGCACAACGATCTGCAGGCGTCGGGTCGCGGAGATCATCTGCTCGAAGTGACCGCCCCAGGTCGTCCAGTAGCCTGCCGGAATCACCACGTTCGCGCCGATCGATCGCTCAGCTTCCGACACGAAGGAGCCGACATCGCGTCCGCGTACGTTCGCAGTGACGATGATGTGACGCTTACCGTTCTCTCTGCTGATCTGATTCGGGCCAGGTGCAATCTCGAATTTAGCGACCGACTCGAGTGGAATGTAGTTCATCGCACCACTGGCCGTTCGCGGCAGCGGAATCGGGATCTGCTTGAGCTTCTCCATGTCCGTACGAACCTCTTCCGGCAGGCGAACCACCAGATCGAAGCGACGATCTCCCTCGAATACCTGACCGGCCGCTTCACCGCCGATGGCGACCTGGATGACCTGCTGAACGTCGTTCACGTTCAGCCCGTAACGCGCCATGACCGGGCGATCCATCTGGATGCTCAGAACGGGAAGTCCGGTCACCTGCTCGAGCTTCACGTCCGAGGCGCCTGGTACCTGCTCGAGAACTTTCTCGATTGCTTCGCCGGTAGATTCCAGCACTTCCATATCGTCGCCGAACACTTTCACAGCGACGTCACTGCGTACCCCGGCAATCAACTCGTTGAATCGCATTTGAATCGGCTGGATGAACTCGTAGTTGTTACCGGGAATCCTGCGGAGTTCCTTCTCGATCTCTGCGACGACTTCGGCCTTCGACCGACTCGATGGCCACTCCGAGCGCGGCTTCATCATCACGTAAACGTCGGCGACACTAGGGGGCATTGGATCGGTCGCGATTTCGGCCGTACCGATCTTTGCGAAGACTTCTTTCACTTCCGGAAACTTCACCAGCCGCTCTTCGAGCGTGTGCTGCAGCTCGACGGCCTGGGTCAGGCTCGTCCCCGGTATGCGCAGCGCATGGACCAGCAGGTCCCCTTCGTCGAGGTTCGGGAGAAACTCTGAGCCCATGGTTGCGGCCAGCAGCAGACTCGCCGTCACCAGCGCGATGGCCATGGTCGCGACACGTTTGCGTCGCGTCAATACCCAGGCGAGAGCAGGCTCATACCTGAGTCGCAGCCATTTGAGGACGGGATTTTCCTTCTCCGAGATTTTGCCGTTCAGCAGCATGGCCACCATGGCCGGAACGAAGGTGACCGAAAGAATCATCGCTCCCAGCAGCGCGGCGATGACGGTGAAGGCCATGGGACGGAACATCTTTCCCTCCACTCCTGAGAGCGTGAGAATCGGGAGATAGACGATCATGATGATGAGCTCACCGAACATGGTGGCCCGGCGTACTTCCTTCGATGCGGAGAAGACCGTTTCGAATCGCTCGCTGCGCGTGAGTAACCGGCCCAACTGATGTTGCCGTTCCGAGAGGCGCCGCACGCAGTTCTCCACGATGATCACTGCGCCATCGACGATCAGGCCGAAATCGAGCGCACCGAGGCTGAGCAGATTGCCACTGACCTTGTTGGTGACCATGCCAGTGATGGTGAAGAGCATGGAGAGCGGGATCACCATGGCCGTGATCAACGCGGCCCGGATGTTTCCTAGAAAGAGAAGCAGAATGACGATGACCAGAATCGCTCCCTCGAGCAGATTCTTCTTCACTGTGTCGATCGCAGCATCCACGAGCGTGGTGCGGTCGTAAACGGTTTTCGCTTCGAGTCCGGCCGGCAGGCTGCGGTTCACTTCCTTCATCTGCTTTGCAACCCGCTGAGAAACGGTGCGGCTGTTCTCACCCATGAGCATGAACACCGTCCCAAGGACGACTTCCTGGCCGTTTTTCGTGGCGGCGCCGGTACGCAGTTCGTTGCCGAGGGCCACCTCCGCTACATCCCGAATGAAGATGGGTGTCCCCCCACTGGAGCCGACAATGATCTGCTGAATCTCTTCGAGCGTTTTCACCTGACCGGGCGCTCGAATCAGATACTGCTCGCCGCCATGCTCGATGTAGCCAGCGCCGGTATTGGCGTTGTTGTTTCCGAGTGCAGCCAGAATGTCACGGAATGTCAGGCCGTAGGCCACGAGCTTGTCCGGCCTCGGCGTGACGTGAAACTGTTTCACGTAGCCGCCGATGGAATTCACATCCGCCACCCCAGGAATGTTGCGGAGTTGCGGTCTGATGATCCAGTCCTGCACCGTGCGCAGGTCTGTCGTGGTGTACGGAGTGCCGTCCGGCTTGACGG
This sequence comes from Thermoanaerobaculia bacterium, assembly GCA_046590705.1. Classification (GTDB taxonomy): domain Bacteria; phylum Acidobacteriota; class Thermoanaerobaculia; order Gp7-AA8; family Gp7-AA8; genus JBKJUK01. The sequence goes on along the minus strand of JBKJUK010000272.1, from coordinate 1,607 downwards.
CGTTACCGTTTGCTTCGACGGTCCAGAGAAAGATCTCTCCGAGTCCAGTAGCAACCGGACCCATGGCCGGCGTAACGCCTGCAGGAAGATTTCCACGAACTTCCTGGATGCGCTCGTTGATCAGGTTCCGCGCGAAGAAAATATCCGTTCCGTCATGAAAAACTACCGTGACCTGTGAGAGGCCGTAGCGAGAGATGGATCGCGTGAAGTCGAGCGATGGCAGTCCGGCCATGGCCGTCTCGATCGGGAAGGTGATGCGCTGCTCGACCTCGAGCGGTGTGAAACCGCTGGCTTCAGTGTTGATTTGTACCTGTACGTTGGTAATGTCTGGAACAGCGTCAATCGGCAGTTTCTGATAGTTGTAGATGCCCAGCACTGCGAAGGCCAGAGTGAGGGCTAGGACGACCCAGCGCTGGCGGATAGAGAATTTTAGAATGCGCTCTAACATCCGGGTGCCGCTCCTTCTGATGGCAGGTTGTTCCCGTTCGGAGATGTCATTCCGAATGAGCACGCAACATCAGAGCGGGGAAGCGGAATCGGGCTGCGACTGATGAATCTGCGCGAAAGTGTCGCGCTCGTCATATCAAGCGCGATCCCTGCGCGTAGATCCCTCGCACCCACCCTTCCCGCCGCTCGGGATGACGGCTGCTGCGTGAAATCTCGTTCCGGTCTCTCAGTCGCCGCGCAACGCGGTCCGCTGCTCGAAATGACAAGACTATGGACGTAAAGGACTCTCTGCGCGCTCAATGGTCGTGACCTGCGCCCGACTTCATGACGTCGGCCTTTACGACGAAGCTGTTTTTCGTGGCGTAGGTCATCCCGGGCGTGAGTCCGGATAACACTTCCACCCATTCGCCCTCGCGCCTGCCGATCTCGATCGGTCTGGCTTCGAAGAAGTAGCCAACCCTTATGAAGACGACGTCCCAGTCGCGGAACTTCTGCAGCGCCTCGGCCTTGACGGCCATCGGAACGACCGTTTCATCCTGCGTCAGATGCACTTTCACGAAAAGACCAGGCTTCCATAAACCGTTAGGGTTCGGAATGATCACACGTGCTTTCGCAGATCGTGTGTCCTCTCCTACGATCGGATCGACGTACGTTACACGACCGGCCACTTTGGAGTTCAAAGCCTCTGACTCCACCACGACCTCCTGACCGGCGCGCACCAGGGCGAGTTGGTTCTGCGGCACAGTGATCTCTGTCCAGACTGAAGAGAGGTCGGCCACGGTGAAGATCTGAACGGTTCCCTCGACAGCTTCACCGACGGTGACATTCCTTGCGATCACGACTCCGCTGAGTGGCGAGCGCAATGCGTAGCTGGCCAGATTTCCCGATCTCAGTGACAGCCCTCGGATTTCTCCGGCTGGTACTCCAAGCGCGCTGAGTCGCTGGGAAGAGGCCTGGAAAGTGAGTCGCGCTTCTTCCAGTTCATGTTTCTTGACCAGATAATCTTCCTCCGGAGAGATCTTCTTTTTCCAGAGAGCTTCCTCCCGTGAGGCTGAAACGCGCGCCAGCTCGAGCCGATGAATCGATTCGATGTAAGCCTCCTTTGAGGTTGCGAGATCGACGCTGTTGAGCATCGCCAAGACTTCACCTCGCGCGACACG
>JBKJUK010000250.1:0-16124 GCA_046590705.1 Thermoanaerobaculia bacterium | reverse complement strand
CCTGTGCGCGCAGCACCGATGGTCCTTCGGCCTTGCCTTTGATCGGCACGCTGACCGGCATCGAATCGACCCTGGCCATGTCTACGCCCTGTAGTTTCTCGTTGAATTGCGCCACGGTAGCGAAGGTGACACTCGGCGCTGCCGCTGGTGCTGCAGGTGTGGGGGCTGGTGCGGGCGGTGTAGCCGGTATCGTGACTGGTGCGGGTACGTTCTGCGCCGCGCGAGCCTGAGCGATGCGACGCTGGTCGGCCGCAGCCTGAATGGAACGGGCGCGTCTCCAGTCGGCGTCGTAGCGGGAAGCTTCGTTCTGCTGCCGCGTGGGCGCCGGGCCTGCGTACGGCACGGAAGTGTCGAACTGGTCCTTCACTCGTTCAATCACGTTGCTGGTGGACCTGGCCACCTTGTCGGCTGCGTTCTGCGCGTTGGATGTGGCCTCTTCACGGCTGCATCCGAGAGCGACGACGGTGAGCAGGGCTGTAGTGACTAAATTTTTCGTTCGCATATGGATTCCTTCGTGAATGGTGAAAAGCAAACCACCTGCCGTGTTCGAATAGAATGCTCACAGCCGGGGCGCCGGGCCATCTTAACCCGCATTTCTAACAGGGTTCCGGCACGCCCGAAAGGCCGACATCGTGATCAGCTACCTCAAAGTACGAAACCTCGCCATCGTCGAAGAGTTCGAGATCGAGCCCGAACCCGGGCTGAACGTTCTCACTGGTGAAACGGGGGCCGGGAAGTCTCTACTCATCGACTCGCTGGAATTCCTGCGCGGCGGGCGCGGCGCTTCCGAAACCGTTCGCACCGGTGCGGAAAAAATGTCGGCGGAGGCCGTCTTCCAGATCGACCCCACCAGGCTCGATGCCGAAGCGGTTGCTGCTCTCGATCTCGATGGGAACCAGCTGGTCGTTCGGCGGGAACTCTCCACCTCGGGACGCGGCCGAGTCTCCGTGAACGGCTCGCTGCTCACGGTGCGCGAGTTGGCCAGCATGATGGAACCGCTTCTCGAAATTCACGGACAGAACCAGTCTCACGCCAGAATCGCAGGGCGCTCCGCGCGTGAACTTCTCGACGAATACGGTTCGCTGCAGACTGAGTCAGACTCCACGCGAGTCGCCTGGTCGAACTGGCACAAGAGTTACGAGGCCGCTTCAGCATTGCGTGCGGCACAGAAGGACCGGGCCCTGCGTCTCGACCTGCTGCGATATCAGATCGAAGAAATCAGTTCGATCAGACTGGAGAGTGGCGAGGACTCACGCTTACGCGAAGAACGCAGCATGCTAGCTGGAGCGCACGAACTGACAGCCGCCACGGCATCAGCCTGGACGCTTCTCGAAGATGCAGAGCCTTCTGTCAGCGACCTGCTCGCGCGCGTGTCGCACGCGGTCGCGCCGGTAGCTCGCTCGGTCGCTGAGATGCAGCGCATCCACACAGAGATCGAAGAAGTCCGTGACCGCATCTCCGAAGTCTCACGATCGATCGCCAGCTTCGCCTCCGAGGTACGTCATGATCCCCGGCGACTCGATGAGGTGGAAGATCGCCTCGCAGCAATCGACCGGCTGACGAAAAAGTACGGAGGCTCGATCGAGAACGTCCTCGCCCACCTCGAGACCTCGAGCGAGGAGTTCGAGACTCTCAACGATTTCGATTCTTCACTCGATCGGCTCGATCAACAGGCGGCATCGGCGCTCGAACTCTACCGAGTCGCAGCATCAGATCTCTCCATGAAGCGAGCAAAAGCGGCGAGACTTCTTCAGGAAGCGATCAAAGCCGAACTGCTCGATCTGGCCATGGAGCGAACCAGCATCTCCATAGCGTTGTCGGCAGCGGCAGACCCCGAATCTCCATTCGAAGTGGAAGGACGCAGAGTTTCCATCGGCTCACATGGTTACGACCGCGTGGAAATGCTGATCGCCCCGAACCTTGGCGAAGAGCTGCGCCCGATACAAAAAATCGCTTCGGGCGGCGAGCTTTCCAGAATTCAACTCGCCATTGCTGCGGCCGTTTTCAAGACTTCCGATCAACGAGCGGCGGCCACACTGATCTTCGACGAGATCGACGCCGGGGTTGGTGGGCGAGTCGCTGAGGCAGTGGGCAGGAAGCTGCGGGAACTGGCCCGGTCCAACCAGGTGATCTGCGTGACTCACCTTCCGCAGATTGCGAGTATGGGGACTGCACACTTCCAGGTCTGGAAAGAAGAACTGGACGGGCGAACGGTGGCCCGTATCAAACGCCTCGAGACTCGTGAAGAGCGAACAGAAGAGATTGCCAGAATGCTGGCAGGGGAAACGCTCACCAACTCAGCACTGGCACATGCAGGCGAATTGCTGAGCCATGCGGATAAGTTCGTTTCGAAGAAGAAGACTGCACTGCGATCTGCGTAGGCTTCAACGCAGCGACTCACCGCCTCGAGCTGAGCGCGCTGCTCTGCATGGTCTGCAAATCCGGAGGTCGAACAGACCGGAGAGACTCTCGCCACAAATGCCGCCGGCATCACCCGGGCGATCCTGCCTGAAGGAACTGCGGAGCTTCCGCACGCTGCGTTCCCCACTTTTCCCCAGCCAGTTGTCCCGATTGAAGAAACAATTCAACCACACGCGACGATGCAATTGAAACAAAACTTTTACGTCGGCAGGTGAAGCACCAGTAAAGAGCGCGTACATGGCTTTCGACAGAAACTGTGGAAAACGACGCGGAAAACGACGCGGAAAACGCCGTAAGTGAAGCAATTTACTAGGGTCTGAGCGAATTGCACAACGAGTTGGGCGAGAGCGCCTAACTATCTGCGAAGTATGGACTTAGGGTAAATTCGCTATTGCGCGCTACTAAATAATCGAACTTCCCCGGGCATTTTGAATACAAAGCGGTCGCTCAGCCTGAAAAGCTCTTGACATCGCGCCACGGAAGTACAGAAATCGGAACCGTGCCTGACAGGTTCCTGCAAACCTTCTCCGGCTCGCACTTTCTCGCGGGATTGGTCGCGAGGAGTGAATCGGTCTGGGTGCAAGTCGCAGAACTGTTCGCCACGATGACGTAGTCGCCACGATGTTGAAGAGTGACCAGGTCGTGCTACGAAAGAAGCCGGCCCGCGCTCAGCGGCCGGTCAGCCGCATCGCCAGGGTAGCTAGGCCAAGGAAGGAGAAGAACCCGCCGATATCGGTGCAGGTCGTAACGAAGATCGACGAGGAGACGGCCGGATCGAATCCCAGTTGCTTCAGTGCAAGTGGGACGAAGGCACCGGCGATGCCAGCGATCATCATGTTGACCACCATGGCCGCGAGGAGGATCAGAGCGAGAATCCAGTCTGACGTCCAGAAGCCGACCACCAGGGCAGTCATCATTCCGTTCGCCATTCCATTGGCAAGACCTACCGCAGCTTCCTTCATCACGGGCCAGAGTCCGTCTGCCCAGTCAATCTCGCCGAAGGCCAGACCTCGCACGAATACAGTGAGAGTCTGCGTCCCCGCATTTCCGCCCATCCCTGCCACCACCGGCATGAAGACAGCCAGCGCGGACCAACTCTCGATCGTCCCCTGGAACATCCGTACAACGCTCGCAGCAAGAAATGCTGTGCAGAGGTTGATGGCCAGCCATGGGAAACGGGTGCGGAACGAGGTGTACCAGGGGCTGGAGATCCTCTCGGAAACTGCCACGCCGGCGAGGTGCAGGAGATCTTCCTGTGCCTCTTCCTGAATGACGTCGATGACGTCGTCGACGGTCACCACACCCACCAGCGTGTTCTGCGCATCCACCATGGGATCGAAAGCAGATCGTACTTGGCAACCAGGCGCGCCACTTCCTCCTGAGGCGTATCGATACTGGCACGCACGACGTGCTGCACCATGATGGACTTCAGCTGAGCCTGCACGTCGGCCAGGATGAGATTTCGAAGAGACAGCACACCGACGAGCTGATGCTCCCCATCGACGATGTACACATAGAAGAAACTTTCCTTGCGTGGATACTCCCGGATCCTGCTGATGGCCGTAGCCACCGACACTTCTTCCTCGAGCGCGAGAAACTCAGTGTTCATGAGGGACCCTGCGGTGGGATCCTCATGCTCGAGCAGCGCCTCGAGGCTGGCTCCCTTCACTTCACCGACCATCGCCAGAACCTGTTCGCGACGATCTTCATCCAGCAGGTCGAGAAGATCCGCAGCGTCGTCAGGCGCAGACGATGAGCAGATTGCGGCCAGCAGAGGATCGTCGATGGCCGCAATGACATCGGACATTTCGTCCTCGTCGAGTTCGAGCAGGACCCGGCCTGCTTTGCCGGACTCGACCAGCAGTCCGAGGATCTTGCGCTGATCGTCTTCCAGTAGAAGCGGTAGAACAGGAGAGATATCCGCGGGGAGAGTCTTATCGATGATTTTGCGGAGTTGAGGGAGTGCGTTGTGACGCAGCAGCTTGGTCAGCACCTGCTGGTAGGAGCGGGCTGATGACGATCCGAATGCAGTGGGCGTGCTGGTCATTTGTAACCTCGGAGGTTCCCGCGCAAGCTCGCACGTGCACCAGAAAGAAACTTCTGTTGAATCCGGCTGGATGCATCTGCGCGGAGAGAACTGAGCGAGGCTCGCGACAACGGTGCCCCTGAATCCCCGCCCGGCCGAAAGGTAAGCAAAACGCACCGCATAAGCAAGGCAAATGACGCGCAGCTCGGTTTACGAGGGGGCCGGTTTGATACGATGCGCCGCTTTCAGGAGATGCTGATGTCAACAGGAACCGAACCAAAGTCATCCGCCGACGCTGCGAAATCCGCCCCGGCCCGCCAGTTCGTCAACTTTCTCTTCTTCAAAAGCAGTGCAGCATTCCGGGCGCTCGACGCGACCTCGAAGCAGGTTGCAAAAACGGCATTCAACGAGATCGTCGAACGACATCGCAAGAACCTGATGATTCTTTCTTACTCGACCGTGGGCCTGAAATCCGAAACTGATTTCCTGCTCTGGCGCATCGGGTACGACGTCGATCCTTTTCAACAGATGATCGCCGAAATCAATCGCTCGCCCATGGGTCCATTTCTCGAAATAGCGGCCTCGTACATCGCCATGACCAAGCACTCACAATACGTCGATGAGCATGTACACGAAGGACAGGAGGGACGACGCCTGAAAATCGTTCCAGGCAAGAGTACCTACCTGTTCGTGTATCCGTTCGTGAAGACGCGTCCCTGGTACCTGCTGCCGATGGGTGAGCGGCAGCGCATGATGACCGACCATATTTCCATCGGACACAAATATCCGATGGTGAAAATCAACACCACCTATTCATTCGGACTCGACGATCAGGAGTTTGTGGTCGCCTTCGAGACCGAATCGCCCGGCGATTTTCTCGACCTGGTGCAGGAACTCCGTGAGACGGAAGCTTCCTCCTACACCTTGCGCGACACTCCGATGTACACATGCGTGCGCCGTTCGGTCCCTGAGATACTCGACGAACTCGGGTAGCCGGAATTCAGACGATCTGGAGTTCGTCCGTCGATTCGAGTGCTTCGAGGCGCGCCAGCGTTTCGCCCCTCCAGCGCTGCAGAAACGCAGCAGTGACCACAGCGCAAAGCAACAACAGCAGGCCCATCGCAGCAAACGTAACTCTCACTCCGTATTTCTCGGCAGTAATCCCGGCGAACAGATTCCCGAACGGAGCGACACCGAAGAACGCGAAGGTGTACATGCTGAGTACGCGACCGCGCATCTCGTCCGGGATGGAATGCTGCAGGGTCGTATTGACCGTCGCAACGCAGGTCACCATGGCGAAGCCTGCCATGAGCATCGAGGCATAGACCACCAGCGTAGCGCCGGAAGACACCGAGAGCAGGAGCGCCGTTCCGAAACCGGCGATCGTCAGAACGATCAGACTGAATGGCCGCTCGCGCGTCTCGCTCCTCGCAGCGAGGTAGAAGGAGCCGAGGAGCGCTCCGACTCCGACAGAGGCCATGAGCCAGGCGATGTGAAATGCGGCGGGACCGAAAAGCCTCCTGGCGAACAGCGGCATGAGCGTGAGAAACGGGTAGCCGGTCAGGCTCACGGCCGCCACGGTCAACAGTAGTAGAACAATCAACTTTCGTGAGGCGACGAAAGCGAAGCCGTCCAGCAGACCACGAAGCATCGACTCCCGCCTCGGCGGCGGAATGACCGGAGCCTCGTGCTGAATCGACAACACTGCGATCAGGGGCAGGAAAGAGAACGAGTTCAAGAGAAAGCAGTAGAGCGTTCCGAAACGTGCCAGCACGATTCCAGCAACCACGGGACCGATGATTCGTGAGAGGTTGAACTGGACTGAATTCATGGCGATGGCGTTGGCCAGCAGTTCGCGTCGACGAAGGAGGTCGAGAACGTAGGCCTGATACGCGGGAGAAGAGAACGCTGTCGATGTGCCGAGGATCGTCGCAATCACGACGATCTGCCAGACCGTGATGCGGTCAAAGTAAATCGACAGCGCCAGCAGCAGAGCGCATGCAGCCTGCGTTGACTGCGTGATTCTCAGCAGCTTTCGCCTGTCGACCCGGTCGGCGATTACTCCACCAGGCAGCATCAGCAGCAGAATGGGTACAGAGTTCGCAAATCCCACGAAACCAAGCAGAAAAGCCGAATCAGTGAGATTCAACACCAGCCAACCCTGGGCAATGGTCTGCATCCAGGTGCCAGTATTCGAGACGAACTGGGCGATCCAGAAGCGGCGGTAGGCAGGTTGCTGTAGCGCTGGAAACATGGGTGCGGAATGGAGAATGGAGAATGGAGAATGTTGGATAACTACTTTTTCGCCTTCTCGCGGCACCATTCTCTATGTTTTATGAAACATTCTCCATTCTCCATTCAAACGTGATAATTATCGCCGTGCAATGAGGACCTCTGAAGCCGCCAGCCTGATTGGCGTAGCGCGCGAAGCCAGAAAGAACGCCGTCGCGCCGTACTCGAATTTCCAGGTCGGTGCCGCTCTCAGAACGAAGAAAGGCGTGCTGTTTCACGGTTGCAACGTCGAGAATGCCACCTACGGTCTTACTGTCTGTGCCGAGCGAGTCGCTCTGCTCTCCGCCATCGCAGCCGGGGAGCGGGAGTTCGACGCCATCGCAGTAGTGACACAGACCAACCCCCCATCCACTCCCTGCGGACCCTGCCGACAGCTACTCTGGGAGTACTGCCACGACATCGAAGTCATCCTCGGTAACCTCGACCAGGACGTCACACAATACCGACTATCGGAACTCTTCCCTCACCCCTTCGAACTCAAACCCTCTGGACAACAATGAAACGAATTCTGCCCATCATCCTTTTCACTCTATTTTCTGCGGCGTGCGCTACCACATCGTCCCCGATCAACTCCAGCGCCGAGCGCGTCGATCTGCTCATCGTGAACGGATCAGTCATCACCATGGCCGGACCAAATCTGCAGGATGGCGCGGTGGCCGTTCATGCCGGAAAGATTGTGGCCGTCGGCACTACTGCAGAACTGAAGCGGCGCTACCAGGCCACCGATACGATCGACGCTACCGGTCAGGTGGTTCTTCCGGGATTCGTGAATGCGCATACGCATGCGCCAATGACGCTCTTCCGCGGAATCGCTGACGACAGGGAGTTGATGGACTGGTTAAGGAACTTCATCTTTCCCGCAGAAGCCAAGAACGTCGACGCCGAGTTCGTACGGTGGGGTACGAGGCTGGCCCTGGCAGAAATGATCGCGTCGGGCACGACCACGTTCGCCGATATGTACTACTTCGAAGCAGAGATCGCCCGCGAGACGAAAAAGGCTGGGTTGAGAGCGGTACTAGGCGAAACGATGATCGACTTTCCAGCTCCTGACAACAAGACCTGGGACGAGGCGGTCAACTACGTACGCAGATACGCTGCAGAGTTTCAGGGAGACTCACTGATCACCCCTGCGCTGGCCCCGCATGCACCGTTCACGGTTTCATCCGATCATCTTCGACAGGTTCGTGCACTGGCCACCGAACTCAAGGTTCCGATTCTCATTCACGTTTCGGAAACGCAGGACGAACTGAGGCAGGTGGCGGAGAAAGCGCCCGGCCTGACACCTCCTGCATATCTCGAGTCGCTCGGGTTTCTGGGAGCGGATGTCCTGGCCGCCCACGGGGTCTGGCTTACGCCTGAGGACATTGATCTCTTCGCCAGGCGTGGCGTGGGCGTAGTTCACAACCCCGAAAGCAACATGATGCTCGCCTCCGGCGTGGCCCCGGTGACAGCGATGCTCAAGGCCGGTCTCAAGCTCGGGCTCGGGACTGATGGTCCAGCTGGCTCGAACAACAATCTCGACATGATCGAAGAGATGGCCAGTGCGGCGCGACTGCAGAAGACTTACAACAAAGATCCTCGCGCCATCAGCGCGAGGTCGGTGCTGGAGATGGCAACGATCGGCGGTGCACGTGCCTTGAATCTCGACAGCAGGATCGGTTCGCTGGAGCAGGGCAAGCAGGCCGACATCATTCTGATCGATCTGAGCGGCGCAAAAACCCAGCCCGTGTACTCGCTCGATTCCGCAGTGGTCTACGCCGCCTCAGGAAGCAACGTCACCACCACCATCGTCGACGGAAAGATTCTCATGCGAAAGAAAGAGCTGAAGACTCTGGACCTTCCCTCCATCCTCGCTGCTGCCAACCGTTACAGGGACAGCGTACTTCGCAGTCTGCAGAACTGAATGAAGACGAACCTTCGCCTTCTGCCGCTGCTGCTGTCATTCGCCCTGACCTTCGGGTGCAGTCATACTGGACTTCAATCGACGCTGCCGACGATCAAGGCAGCCACGGCCGCCAGGGTGCTGCTGATTTCATTCGACGGCGTCGCCGCGGATGAGGTCGAGCGGCGCCGGCTAGCGGGTGAACTCCCCTCTTTGTCGCATCTGATCGACACTGGTACTTCAGCGCGTCGCATGATTCCGGTGAACCCGACCCTGACAGCAAGCACGCATATCTCCATTGCGACTGGAGCCGATCCACAGCAAACTGGCGTTCTTTCCAACACCTTCCACCTGGAGGGCACGCCCGTCGAACAGAGCCTACGCGGCTTCGAGACGGACATCGAAGTCGAGACGCTCTGGGAAACTGCCCAGGCCGCGGGGAAGACGGTGGGCTGCATCACCTTCCCCGGTCTCGATGGAAAGACGGCGCGACGCCGGGCCGACTGGGGGTTGATTTACACGCAGCCAGTTTCACGATCACGTGTCGCCGAGTTGACGGCCGCCGATCTCGAGCCTGCTCCTGCCACGGAGTTCGAGAGCTTCAGCGTTCCGCGACGCGCTCGCATTCCGATTGAGTTGAAAGCGGACGGAATCGAGCTTCAGGAGACGCTGGAAATCATCTTCATTGATCGCACAGACGACGGCATGATCAACTACGACACCGCACGACCCGTCTGGCGCGGGCAGACAGTTTCGGTTGAGAAAGGCTGGTTCGCCATCTCCGCCCACGCCACCTCCGGAGCAAAACAACTCTACGGGAGCTGGTGGAAACTCCTGGACGTGCCGCCTGACCTTTCGAAAGTCCGCATTTACGCAGGATCGTTCTCCCGCAACGAAGGTTACCCGGAATCCTATCGAGCCATGATCGACGCGAAAGTCGGTTTCTGGCCCGGACCTCCCGATGAACCTCGGGGACGCGATTGGTTGAAAGACAGAACCAGAGGAATCGATGTCGACACTTTCAGCGAGCAACTCGAGCGCATGTCGCAATTCATGACCAGGGTCACCACGCTGTCCATGAAAGAGATGAAGTGGGACCTGCTGTTCGCGTACCAGCCGATCGTCGATCACGCTGAACATCAGTACAGGATCGTGAACAGTTCGCAGTCGCTTTTCAATGATGCCAACTCCGCTGTGTCGGCCGTTGCGCGATTCCGCGCTTACCAGGCCTTCGATCGGGCCACCGGCGAACTGTATCAAGCCCTCGATCCAGCGACAGACGCGCTCATCGTCACGGGCGATCACGGCCTCGCGCCCATCGACACATCCTTCAAGATCAATCGTCTACTGATCGATCTCGGCCTGGCCACGGTAGAGAACGGGAAGCCTGCTTCTTCCACGCGATGGTTTGCGTATCGCGCCGGCAGTTCAGCCCACATCTATCCGTTCAGCGGCGCAGATTCTGAAGTGGAAGGCGAACGAATCATCGAAGCGTTGAAAGCGTTGCGCCTGGAAGACGGAAGGCCGGTGGTGGAACTCGTGCGGCGCCGAGAGAAGGGTGCGCACAGAAACTCAGGAGAACTGATCGTGCACACGTTTCCCTACGTGGACATCTCCCCGGCAACGGACGCAGGCCTCTTTGCGAAGACGGATTCCTTCGGACAGCATGGAGCCCTGAATCATCACCCGGAACTTCACACAATCTTTGTGGCTGCCGGAAAAAATGTTCCGAGGCGCAGAGTCGAGGCAGTACCACAGACTGCAATTGCACGATTCGCGGCCTCACTCATGCGCGTACCACCGCCAGCTGCGGCTCAATAATTCTCGACGACCTGAGGGAAGCGCCATCTGGCTTCCCGCAGCTCGTCCTCGAGGAGCTCCTGTTCCGGCGCATCCTGCAGTTGCGGCACTTCCCAGTTGGCCATCCACATTGGATTCACGTAGGGAAGTACGGCGATGTGCTGGAGTCGATACGGAAGTCCCAGCGTGGTGAACCGCTCATTCAGATACTCGACAACGTCGCTAGAGGTGGGGATACCGTTCTCGTCAGCCATACCGGAATCTTACCGCGCCAATGGCCATCAATGAACTGCTCGGCAATTTGCGGCAGCATTCCAGTGCGCGGGCAGCGAGATCTGTTGCCTCAGCGAGTTCTTATCTCCCAACCGCGAATCAGAATTTCGGATTGGACGGACCGATGTAGGGACGCGCAGCGTCCCTACCACAGTCTGTTGTGCTGATAAATGAGCCAGGACAAGAAGGCCGTCCCGCTCGACCCTTCGGCTGGCATCCGATTCACGGACGGAACACTAAATCGCGAAGTACGACTTGATCCGGCTCAGGAGTGTCGAACCTTCCTCTGACTGCGCGGCGGCCTGATCGGCCAGATTCCCTCGTCGCTCGAGAACTTTCTCGGTCAAAGCGGAGGCCAGTGACGGATTCTCGATAAGAATCGGCTGGAGTGTCTCTTTCGTGATCTCGAATGTGACGACTTCAGTCGATGCGACGACATCCGCGACGCGCGACTCACCCGTGAGCAGCGCCATCTCTCCGAAGAGGCTACCCGGGCCGAGCTGGGCAATCTCCCTTGGCCCGGCGCCGTCATTCACTCGAATCGAGACCGTGCCCTTGTCTACGATGAACATCGAGCTGCCTGCCTCGCCGGCATGGATGATGGTCTCACCTCTGCCATATCGGTGAATGCGAGTTCCGTCCGCAATGCGGCGGTGCTCGCCGTCGCTCAGCGGTAGCAGCATGTCAATCTCGAGAAGTCGCTCGAGCACGCTCTCCTCATCAGACGAGGCTGCAGCAGTTTGCGCAGGAAGCATCTGAAGCGATCTGATGGGATACGGCTGGGATATGTCGTGACGACGCAGTGCATACCAGGCCGCCTTCCGAATCTCGGCATCGATCATATCTCGCAACGCGTAGTTCTCTGTCCAGTACCTGATTTCATAGTTCACTGCGGATGATTCAAACGAACCGATACGCACCAGACACTCGATCTTTCTCGAGATACCGTTCACATTTCTGGCTGCGCGTTCCAGCACCTCGATCACTCTGGCTGGCGGCTCATTGTAGGTAACCGAGATGATGACCGACCGGCCGTTCGGCGACTCGTTCGGGAAGATTTCCAGCCGTTCTCTGGCGAGGAGCGAGTTGGGAATCATCACGATATTGTTGTTGAAAGTTCGCAATCGAACAGCGCGCCAGGTAACTCTCTCGACCACGCCGATGAAGTCTCCCGAATGAAGCACGTCGCCAACATGGATACCCCGTTCCATGTGCAGTGAGATTCCGGAGAAGAGATTCCCTAACGTATCCTGCAAGGCGAGGCCGAGCACCGCTGCCAATATCGTCGTCGCCCCCAGCAGACCCGTCATGGACTTCTGGAAGATGATCGTGACCGCCGATGCAAAGAAGAACAGATAAAGAGCGATGGCCACGATTTCGCGCAGGAGATGCGGAGCCTGACTGCGTGTGCGCTTGGTGAAAACGAGATCGAAAACGATGGTATCGATCAGCCGGATCAGAATCCAGATCGCAGCGGCTGCCAGTGCAAGCTGGAGATACCCGAGGTCCGCACCGAAGACCATGTCGCGCTGATCCAGACCGTTCCAGACCAGCGGAGTTCGCAGTACGAAAAGGTAGACGGCAACGATAAGTGCCGTCAGCAGAACCGGCGCATAGAAGCGTGTCAGTCTCAAAGTTTCCTCACAGACTCGACGATCGATTGCAGCGGTTCATCGAACATGAAGAGCGTAATGCCGGCCACCCCCGTCATTCCCTTCCCGGCCAGTTGACCCATGTTTTGAGCGGAGACGCCACCCAGAACGAAGATTGGAATCCCGAAAGTTGCCGCTGCGTCGAGATCACCATCGCTGATCATAGGTTCTCCGACTTTACTCCGAGGACTGAACCGCGGACCGAGAAGAACGTAGTCCGCATTCTCAGCGGCTGCTCGATCGACGTCAGTCACGGAGTGACAGGATCGCCCTACCAGGAGAGTTCCACCCGCCTGGCGCGCGGCTTCGACAGGTATTCCGTGCGAAGTGAGGTGAACTCCGTCTGCTTCTGCGGCGAGGGCTACGTCCGCTCGACCGTTCACGATGAACCTGGTCGGGGACTGCGAACTTCGCATCCGAATGACATCCCTGCTGCGGCTGAAGAGCATTCGATCGGTCGTATTCTTGCTACGAACCTGGACGAAGTCGACACCCAGTTCCACGAGACGCTCAATCCTCTTCATGGCAGCATTCTCGTCGGGGAAAGGGAAGTCGGCAATGGCATACGACTTCATACCTACCGCACCGGCCTGCGAGACTTTCGGAAAATTCGTATCTCCTGAAACCCAAGGATGAAATGCACGACCCCGAGACCAGACACAAATCCACGAAAATATGGATTGTCGGCAATCATGCCGGATAGATCGTTCCAGTGGAGCAGCGGATGAAAAGCCCAGAACTTCGTCCACGGTGCGAACGTGAAGAACAAACCAGCTTCCACGCAGTAAAGGACAAAAAGAATCGTCAACGCCATTCCGAGGCCATTCTAGCCTTCATTGCGGAAAGCTCGACGATCGAAGTCGGACAGATTGCTTGCTGACGACGCGCCCCATGTGATTGATCTGGACCGATGAACGCAGAACTCAGAATTCAGAGAAAGGGAGGGCGGTAGGAATTCGTCGTGGCGCGGAACGGAGATTCCTCTTCGCACTTACAACGCGCCAGGTTGCCGCATTATCTTTGCTCATCGGAATAACGCTGTGGCGGGCGCTTACACCTCGCAGCATTCGCAGCTTCTCTATTTCTTACTTCATCGTTCTGCGTTCTGCGTTCTGCGTTCATCAGCCCCGGGCATTTTCCAACAACCTCACTTCCATAAAACGAAAGGCCGGCTTTCGCCGGCCTTCCTTTATCGCTGATCCTGATCGCGTTTGATGTTCGTGCGCGGAGCTTCTCGCGGTGGCTCGCTCCTGGGAGCTTCCTGCCTTGGTGCCGGTTGTTGCCTCTCGGCTCGCGGGGGTTCCTCTCGACGGGGCGTTTCGCGCGGTTCACTCTCCCGCGCCGGACGTGTCTCTCTTCGAGGTCGTTCGCTTGGAGTCACTCGGGCTCCACCGATCCTGTCGATGATCTGACGGGGAGTTCTGTCGGGCGGAGCACCTGGTGACGTCTCTTCGCGTGGTGCGGGACGGTTCGTTCTGCGGCTGCTTGCGACTTCATCAGGATCAGAATCGACGCTGGCGTCGCCGTCGCCGGAATCGACTCGAGGTTCGCGCCGCACGCGGGAGGAGTCAGATCCCCTCCAGGTTTCCACCGGAGCGACGCCTCGCTGCTCAGGCATGCGCTCAACCGGGCCAGTTTCAACTGCGTCGCCGTTTGAGCGATCAATGATGCGCGAACGCCATTCGGCGGGTCGTTCGGTGATGACTGCCGCCGGAGTCTCCACTCCGGAAACAGGACTGCGTACGTCACCGCGAGGAATGCGATCGGACGGAGTCACGACCGGCGTCGAAGGGGTGACTCCTCTCTGAATCCCGCCGCGGTCTACGATCGCTCCCCTGCCTGGATCGGCTGATGGAAGCGAGCCGGCCGGATTCGTTCCCTGAACCGGAGCACTACGCACGATGCGGTCTTTGATCACCGATGAAAGCTCGGGGTCACGACGGATGAACGACGTCATGTCCGGCGTGTTCCCCGAGCCGTCTTTGCCGGTACCACCTCCGAGTCCGCGACGAGCAATGACGCTGATCGCGGATGACGGATCCTTGAGATCACTTCGATTGAGCCTGAGTGGAGAGTTTGAAATCAGGGCACGGTCCCCGTCACGGGTCAACCGCCCGCGGATAGAATCTGTGGCCAGCGCAGCCTGATCAACTCGTCGGCTGATGAGCGAATCCGGATTCAGGAACGTCCAGCCGTTCAGATCAGAGCCTGAGAGGCGGATGCGACCATTGAACCCGAAACCCGCACTGGCTGAACGATCGCGGGAGTAAAGCCAATTCGAATACGGACGATAGCAATCGTAAAAGCCTGAAGGAATCCAACCTACATAGCTCGGTCCGTACATCCAGTAAACCCAGGCTGGCGAGTATCCGGTTCCCGGCAGCCATACCCAGCCATACGCGGAGCTCAGCGCCCAGCGGCCGTAGTGATACGGAACCCAGCCCCACGGCTCGTCGGATACCCAGATCAGCTGCCCACCCGGGCTGTGATTCCAGCGACCGTAGTGGTACGGCCGCCAGTTGCTCGCGCGTGCGTAGGGACGCCACACCCATCCGTTGTACTGGCCGGCGTAGAACCATGAACCGTGCTCGCTCAAGGTCGAGTCGGCGTAACTGAGGGACGGATCGAGGTATCTGGATCTCTGCGATGGACGATTCACGCGCCGCAGATACCAGCGCTCGAAATCAGTTGTTCCGTCGCGCACCAGCGAATTCAGGCTGCTCACACCATCCCGATCGACACTCACGGCTTCGCCGGCCCGCACTCTGGTGACATCATCCGGCGTACGAACCTCGACGCTCCCTGAGAACACGGAGAGCACGTCGCTGCTGCGGCTGTTCGATTCAATCGAGTAGATGGTTTCACCACCGCTCAGATAGCTGGCATGGTCAGTGTCGAGCCGAAGCGCGTTTCCGCGACTGCCAGGACGATGGACGATGACCTGTCCACGAGAGAGAGTCGCGACCGTACGGGACGAATCGCCGTCGTAGCTGTCTTCGATCGACTGAAACTCGAGGATAGAACCTCGGTCGAGCGCGACCACGTTCTTATCCGCCAGACGAACTTCGACTCGACCTCGACGGCCTGTCTCGATGGCATCGCCCGGAAACACCGGCACATTTACACGCGACTCGACCAACCGGCCGTCCTGCTGCCGAATTGACGAGCCGCCGTCATCGAAGCTGATGAAGGACTGATGTTTGTCTCGCGTAGCAGCTGTAGCCGACACGGACGCGAGCAGAAACAACATCGACATGCTGAACTTTCTCATCGGATCTCCCGAACTGGTGAATCTTCGCTTTTGCGGCCGGTATGCCATGTCCTTTCAATTCGAACACTGAATAGAATCAGTCATTTGCACAAATCCTTCTCTCCCTGCTGAAGAAGCCATGCTCTTTTCTGATGACAGTGTGTCTCTGCAGGAGGGCAATCGCAAAGTCAAAGAACAACAGGTATTTGCACGCAATTGCGCGAAAACCGACCATCACGAGTGACCGGACTGATCAGCTTCCTACCGCGAGACGGTCGGCAAGGACTCTGGGTAGTCCGGCACGACGGATCGAGGCCTGCGTTGCGGCGATGTCATACTGGAGTCGATAGAAGTGAACACGCCAGGCGGATCGGTCAAAAATCGCGAACGAACTGGCGGGGTTGCGATCTCGCGGCTGCCCCACCGATCCCGGATTGATCAGGTATCTCTTGTTCCGATCCAGCTGAACAGTACCGCCTTCCCTCATCAATCTGAACGAGATTTTTCCGTTTGCCTCCAGGCAGAAGA
>JBKJUK010000135.1:0-17024 GCA_046590705.1 Thermoanaerobaculia bacterium | reverse complement strand
CCCGCCGGCCCGCGATAGAAGGCGTACATCGGTATGGACGTGAACGGCCACCACTCTTTCCCTCGAACTGCCACCGCGGCGTAGATCGCTGTGGCGCAGGTCATGACATAGGCGACTACGATCTGTTGCTGACTGCATGTCGCTGCGACCTGCGAGGCTGGAACCAAAACGAGAGCATAGCACCATGCCTGCGGCAGATAGTTAGGCCTCATCGTGAGCCAGATCCCCGCGTGCAGAAGCAGTGCACCAGAGAAAATGACCATACGCATGGCGCCGGAGACAAGCGCCAACGGAGCCAGCAGTTCGACGGCGAGAGTGCCGAGGGCCAGTGCACGGCAGATTGAAGCATGGCCAGTGATCCACGCTTTCAATCGCGGCGACGCACCTGCCGTGGAGCCGGCATAGAAGCGCAGAGACTCCCCATCCGCCCATCGCATTCCGCCGAGGCGCAGCTTGGAAACGCCGCCGGCGAAGAGTGTCAGCACAGCTGCCACCAGCGCGGTTCGAGCAACGACCGCCGAAGGCAGAAGCGGCTGCGAGGAAATCGGGAAAGGATACGCAGACAGTCGGGCCGAAAGAATTGCGTCGAGCGAGGCCGGACCTCGCATATCAGCGAAGCCTGCGATGAAAAGCACTGACAGAGGAAGCATCCAGCGATGGTTAGTCCCCAGGGCACCCGACAGCGCACCATGCAGCCAGAGCAGGCCGATGCCGGTGATGGCGGGAGCCACGATCCCACCGAAGCCGAGCAGGCTCGCCATCCATGCCAGCAGTACGAAGAAGCGAAGGTTGATCAGCAGCCCCCTGCCATACATGAACCGCGGGAGCAGGCGAAACAAACCTGCTGGCTCGTACAGCGCAGCTGGACAGGCTCCAACGATCTCAGGAGCCTGCAGAGGAGAATCTCCGAACGGTCGCTGATGCAGGCGCGAAAAGAGGGCCAGCAGAAGAAGACCACCGTAAAGATAGATTCTCCATCCGTCACTCAGAGGCTCGCCACTTAACCAGAAGGCGAGGATTTCACCTTGCAGCAGGTCAAGTCTCACAGGCAGCCTGCAGAGCCAGGTGGCGTTGCACAGCGGATCTGTGTTGCGACGAGACCGACGTGAAGGATCTCGATTCGGACTTCGTCGGAACGAGTTCGCGCTGTGCGATAGAATTCAGTCGTCTTGATCCGCATCCCGTCGATTCGTTCCGCCCGCGTGGAACTCGTCCATCCCGGTGACTTTACTGCATCGGAAGGTTTCCACCCCTCGGTTCGCGGAACGCGCGCCCATCCGGTCGTCGAAACTTTCTTCGGACTGAACAACGCCTCAATGGCGGCGCGGTACCGAAAAAGACATCCCACGGTATCGGGCCAGGCGCTGGATCGCCTTCTGGCCTGGCGACCACGCCACTTTTTCTGGGCGGGCTGCGATTTCTTTCCACTCCGCAGCGCGACCCATTCGAGCATGCTGCTTCTCGAGACCAACTCATGTCCCGCAGGACAAAAGTGGATGCCTCGGCTTCATGGTGAATCGCCGTCAGGCGGATATCAGCGTTTGATCGACACGCTGTTCCCCACAACCGGGCACGCAGGATCTCTCGCTGTTCTCTACGACAAGAATCCGCAGGAAGTCCGCGCCTATGCGGCCACACTGGCCGAGATGTCCGGACGCGCTGTCCATCTGGTCCCTATCTTCTCGGGAGCAGTCGATGAGGTGCTGAAGTTCACCTCTGGTGCGATGCAGGTCCGCGGACCCGAAGGCTGGGTCACCATCACTGCAGCGCTTCGTTATGTCACCGACCAGCCCTGGCTCAGTCTTCCGCTTCGCAGCACTTCAGTTCTACTGAATCCATTGAGCGCCTGCCTCTCGGGTGGCCGCAACAAGCATCTGGCCAGCGTTGCATACCAGCGATTCACTGAGACCTGGAACGACAGCCATCTGGCCATCCGTTTTCCATCGACACAGAGTGGTCTGACAACTGAGCAGGCTGCTGCCGCGATCGCATCGGCAGGTCATCGCGGCATCATCAAGACGCCCTACGGGCATGCCGGCGAAGGGGTGTTCCCGATCGTGAGCGCGGACGGGCTAACGCGCTGGCTGGCCGAGGTGGACGAGAATCGGGGGTGGGTCGTGCAGGAGTTGATTGCCGAAGATCATCTCACCGCACATGCAGAGTACGGTGGATCGGCGCGAATTTACGACCTGAGGTTGTTGGTGGCCGCCGGCAGCGAGGGGTTCCGTCCAATCGCCGGTTTCGCGCGCCAGGCGAGGTCGGAACTCGCCTTCCCGCTCCAGCAGAAAGCAGTCCGGGATCAGCTGGTGACGAACTTGTCGTATCGGGATACCCGCGGCGAGTGGGCCACCGATACCTCGCGCGTTGTTCCGCTCGACGAAACTCATTTCGAGTCTCTGATGTTGACGCTGGATGATCTGGTCGAGGCCTACGTGCAGTCGGTGATGTCTGTCGTTGCCATCGATCAGCTCGCGACTTCCCTCTCCGACGATCGTGATCGATTCGACCTCGCCGCGTTTCACGCGCTGAATGACGACTCACGCTTCGAACTCGCAATGACTCACGCTCCGGATTCTGCAGAAGTCTGGAACTCCCCTGCTGGCCACTTCGGCATGTCGCGGTGAGATGCGACCGCTGCAGCGGTGTATTCTCTTCGGCACCGAAATCGGAGAAACCATCTTGTCAGAAGAACAGAACATCGAAGTGGCTCCCGTCAGAGATTTGTCCGGCAACGAGGCCGGTCCGTCGCGGCGTACAGCATCTCCAAAGTGGCTGGTGGCTCTGGTGGTTCTGCTTCTGATCGTTTCCGGTTCGATGTTCGGGCTGGCCGAGCTGGACAAGCAGCGACAACGCAGACGGGTCATGACTGAGGTGCTCGTGGCCGCGGGGAACGCGGAAAAAAAGCTCGCTGTACAGCATGACCTGGCTCAGGCCGCCGCCGAGACCCTTCGCGCCAGGATCACCAACGTCACGCTGACTCCCGCTGCGATTAATGCCGCCGTTTCCAGCGTGGGTGCCGCGAATCCTGATGTGACAGCTGTTGGGGTGGCACTTCAGCCCGGAAGGCTCGGAAGTCCCGGTTCGCTGTACGGCATGCTGGCTGAAAATAGTTCAGGAACGACATCGCTGAAATCGATCGCTACGGACTATCCGACTACGGCATGGTTTCGCGACTCTCAGCAGCAGCAAAATTGGTCTGACCCATTTCTTTCGACCACACTGCAGACATTCGTCGTTCAATACGCAGTTCCACTGATCGAACCCGATCTTGGTGGCCGCGATCAGGTGGTCGGTGTCGTATTCGCGGCGATTGCCGTGGACGCGCTGAATCAGACCTTGCGCACGTTGCGAATTGGATCATCGGGATACGGTTTTATTCTGTCGCCAGAGGGGCGTTACCTGGCCCACCCGATACCTGAGCTTTACGCGAGAAGCTCGACGGCTGCCACTCAAGCTCGATCGAGGGGTGACCTGGCCCGCGCTGGAGCACTGCAACGTGTTGTCAGGGGCGATACCGAGCTGATTTCTTTTCAGGAAACGAGAACGGGGCGCCGAAGTTTGTTGCTGGGACGTCCCATCGCAAAGACAGGCTGGACGCTGGGCTTCGATCTACACGAGAACGAGATGCTGGGAGACGTACGCCTTCGCTATCGCATGATGGTGCTCGGAGTGACGAGCCTGGTCCTTCTTCTCATTGCGCTGGCCGCACTGCTCCTTCGCGTCGACCGCGAAGGTATCGTGCCCTGGTGGAGGCTGGTAGGCGTCACCGCTCTGGTGATTGCTGCGGGAATTGCGGCGATCCTTGCCCTTCACCTGAACCGATTGAACACCGATTCTCATGGCAAAGTACAAATCCTCGATCCGGCCTCGCTACAACTCTATCAGCGAGCGGTTACGGATCGAATCAGCGCGGTGACACAAACTCCACTTCCAATCATCCCTACCGGCGTCTACGTCCAGTCGGTCGAATTCAACAGCGCGAATAACGTGACCGTCGGTGGGTATATCTGGCAGCGCTACGACCTTTCACTGCCGAAGGATTTCGTGCGTGGGGTGACATTCCCCGATGCCACGAGCACTTCACTCACGGAGGCCTATCGTTCGAGCAACTCGTCTGGGGAACTCGTGGGCTACACCTTCAAGGTTACGCTCCGGCAGCCGTTCAACTACAAGCGCTATCCCTTCGACCGCCAGGATATCGAGATGCGCATCTGGTCGAAGTCCTTCCAGCAAGCGGTTCTTCTGACGCCCGATCTCGCCACAGTCGCGGAGACCGATCCGGCGTCGCTCCCTGGCCTCGACGGGTCTCTGGTGCTAGGTGGATGGACCGCGAAGAAGTCCTTCTACGACTACCAGCAGAACGATTATCAGTCCACCCTCGGGCTCCCACCCGAAGTCGGACCCGGTATGACTCCAGAGCTGGCTTTCAACATCCTCCTGCAACGTTCCTGGGGAGGACCATTTCTGTCGAATCTCTTCCCGCTGGCCATGATCGCCTGGATGCTTTTCGCGAACATGATGAATGTGACTTCGAAGGAAAAGCCGTGGGGTGTGTTCGGGGCCATTGCCAGCCTCTTCTTCACCATCGCTCTGGCACACTCGAAAACACGCGACACCTTCAGCGCGCCTGAAGTCCTGTATCTCGAGTACTACTACCTGCTGATGTATCTGATGGTCGCCATCGTGATGATCAACTCTTTCCTGGTCACGCGCGACAGTCAGTGGAAGCTGGTGACGTTCGCGGAGAACGAGATTCCCCGAATTCTCTACTGGCCCCTGCTCATGCTTTTGTTGCTTGGTATTACGGTGATCGTGTTTTTTTGAATGAGTCCGGAGAATCGGTCGGACCGAGGACGCACGCAACGCCTCATACGGATTGATCACCCGGGAGCTGCCGTTCGCTGCTCATTCAACAAGTCGAAAAACGATGCCGCTCAACTCGCATTCATTTGCGCGAAGTCACCTCTGCGAAGCTGCCCGCGTTATCCTGATTCAACTAAACTGAATGGAGATCTGAACGTGCCCGAAAAAATCGAATGCCTTCGCTGCAAAACCACGATGGAACAAGGTCTGATCTCCGACCGCGCCCTCGGCGCCGACCTGCAGGAAAACTGGACGCCAGGCATTCCTCAATCAACCTGGGGCGGGTTGATCGTTGACCGCAAAGAGGCACTTCCAGTGATTACCTTCAGGTGCCCGGGATGTGGAGCACTGGAATCGTACGCACCATCCGCCTGAACCCTTCCACCGAAGACTCGGTCTTCTCGTCGGAAGGCGTCACACGAGAGTGGACCATTCAAAAATAGGCGTGCGCGGAAGTGTCAGTAGGGGAGCGTTGCGCGCGCCCGCTCCTCGGTGCAGCATCGAGTGCAGACGGGAGAGCGGGCGAACGCAGTTCGCCCCTACCAGCGAGACTGTCGTTAGGTTTAGCTTCTACCCCGGCCTCCCGACTCCGGCCCCCGGCCTGTCCCTGCCAGTTACTGCGCCTTTACGAACGTACCGTGCAGCAGATCGTAGGCCCGCTTCAGCGAGTCGGATGGCGAGGCGAGTTCGCTGAAAGCCTGCTGGTAGATCGCAGAGACGCGCGACAAATTTCTGTCGCGGATCGCGAAGACTACTTCGCGCAGCGCCTCCGAAGATGCGGGATCGAGGTCGGGACGCCGCACTTCCTTCTCGAGAATCATCAGTGCCTGCTGCACAGATTCCGGTAGCTGTTCGGGCTGGACGGTAACGGCTTCCGGGAGCGACGGGTCCGACTGCATGTCCAGACTGGCAGGAAGTTCCTTGAGCTGCGGGGTGAATTTTCCGAGCATCAGGTAAATCTCTTTTTCGTTTCCGAAGTTCCCTACCAGACGGCTGGTCTTGGCAAGATCGAGTTGCTCTGCTTCCTGCAGCATGATGTAGGCTTTGGCGCGTTCTTCGAGAGAGATCTTTTTGGCCTTCACGCGCCATGCAGTGAGCGTTCCCTGCACGTAACAGACTTGCGCTGCCCGCACCGTCACGGCCTCTACGTGCACGTTCTCCTCGATACGAATCGAGCCGTTGGTCGATTCGAGTTCGGAGTAGTTGCCAGAATTCTGAATCACGAGATTCCCAGGCGTGCGGATGGAAAGCTGACCCTTCTCGTTGATGCGGATGTCCGTCCCCTTGGGGATGATCATGGTCGGGAAATTCGATGCTGCATCCGCGGCACTCGACATCAGCTTCTCCTTCTTCCGATGAACGCCGTGGGAAGTGGATCGAAGTTTCGGTAATCCTTCGACTTCCGTGCGCTGATCAGCAGCTTCTCTTCGTTGGTCCAGAGGTAATCGAGAATGTAAATGCGTGGGTCGATCGGCTCGAAGGTTCCGACACTTTGCATGTCCGATCGCACCTCGTAATGAAGGTGTGAATTCGTGCTCCACCCGGTCGAACCTACCGTGGCAATCACCTGACCCTGACGAATCTGCTGCCCGGTGACGACCTGGGTCGTATCGCAATGCCCATAGATGGTAATGAAGCGGTCCGCGTGATTCACGACGACGACATTCCCGAAGCGCCACCAGGCCACGCTCTGCGAAATGGGATAGCGGCCGGCGAACGTAACCACGCCATCTGCAGTGGCCACGATTGGAGTTCCGAGGGGTGATGCGAGGTCGAGGCCCTTGTGAAAATCCGCAGTCTTCGTGAAAGGCGAGATTCTGGAACCGAAGGGTGACGTGAGGACGAACTGCTCGGCCGGAAGCGGCATGATCGAAGGTGTGTGGCGGACCATCGATGCGTTCTCGCGCTCGTAGGTTGCGATCAGCTCGAGCTGGCGGCGCAGGCGCAGCACCGAACGCTTGAGATCGATCTCCTGCTTTCGCGCATCCTCCAGTTCATCACCGGAAGAGAACGATCTGCCGGGAAGCTGAAGACCACCTTTTCCTGCTGTGGCGGTGTCGAGCCCGTAAACCGTGATCAGTTTTTCGACTCTGACTCTTTGACTATCGAGATGCTTCTCGAGCAGGTCCATTTCCTGAACATGCTTGCGCAGGGAGACATGCTGCTCGACGCTCTCTTTCTGCATGACCCGAAGAAAGTTACTCCGGTAAACCCTGCGAATCACCGTTGGTGCGACGGCCATGGAGCCGATCACCATGAGCAGGAGCAGAGAAGCGAGCAGGACGATCGTCCTCACGGCGCCGCGTCCGAGGAAGTAGTAGCGGATGTTCCGGCGGATGTCGCCCGGATGAATCTGGATCTCGATCATGATTGCATGTTGGGTCGGTCAATATAACATCGGGCTGGCAGTGCACTCAAATCGGGGCAGTCGGAAGTAGCAGGCCGGGGGCCGGGGTCTGGGGGCCGGAGTAGGAGCGTAGCGGAAAGAAGTCACCTCGCTTCGAGGATTGCGAGAACGTGAATCCGCGCTCATACTCAGCGCTTCATGAACGAGTTGAGGATTCCGACCAACGCACTCGAAGTGGAGATCGTGAGTCTTGCGGGCGAGTCGCGTGCGGGCACGATCTATTTGCCGGCACTGTCGGCGCACCGCTCGGGAACGATGACACCTTACGAGTGGATCAACGAGAGCCGGCCCTTCTTCCCGTTCCGTCCTCGAGACGCCGAGGTTTCGATCCTGATCAATCGGGACCAGATCCTTTTCCTCGGCTATGTGCCGCCGGACATACCAGAGGAGTCGGACACTCCCTTCGTGAAGACCAGGTTCGTCGAAGTATTCTGCGGCACTCAACGTCTCGAAGGTCTGCTTACGATCGAGATGCCTGAGGGACACACTCGAGTGCTCGACTTCATCAATCAACCCGATATCTTTCTGCCGCTCTGGGACGGAAAGCGGATGCTTCTGATTCGGAAATCGCAGGTAATCAACATCAGGGAACTAACTGAGGAGTAATCTATTGTCGCTCGAACTATTGCTGCGTGAAACTGCCAAGGCGGGAGGCCGGGAACTCCGGCTGATCCCCGGACGCAGACTGGTCATCGTGAATGACGCCGGCGAGCGGGAGGTCAACAGCCCCCAGCAGACCTCGGCCACTATCCAGCAACTGCTGATGCCTGTGATTACTGCAGAGGTTCGTCAGGCCATGGCCAGCGGACGCGCTGAATGGATGATCACGCTGGCCGAGATCGGGCGCATCAAGGTGCTCGCTGAAGTCCGGGAAGGAGCGCTCCACGCGACCCTGGCCCTGCCTCAGGGCAGTGTCAGTGCACCGGAAGTTCCGGATCCCATGAACGAGACAACCCCCGCAGGCACGACTCCGCTCACCTCGGAATCGAAGAACACCGCAGGGAGCAGCGTGGCTATGATGGAGGCGATGTTCCGGCAGCTTTTTGAAATGAGAGCTTCGGATCTTCACATCTCAGTCGGATCGACGCCGATGGTTAGACATGACGGGGAGATCAAACCACTCCCGGGCTACGGCTCGCTTACAGCAGAAGATACGCAACGAATCCTCATGCCCATTGCGCCTGAGAAGAACCGGGAAGAGTTCGAGCGTCGTCACGATACCGACTTCGCGTATGACATCCCGGGTGTCTCACGCTTCCGATGCAATTTCTTTCTCGATCGCAAAGGTCTGGGCGGAGTGTTTCGAGTGATTCCCAGCAAGATCATTACGGCCGAAGAGATGGGGCTCTCGAAAGAGATTCTCGATCTCTGCTTTCTTGCCAAAGGTCTCGTGCTGGTGACCGGACCGACGGGATCAGGAAAGTCGACGACACTCTGCGCGATGGTCGACTACATCAATCGTCACCGCACGGATCACATCATCACAATCGAGGATCCGATCGAATTCGTACACGACAACAAAAAGTGTCTGATCAATCAACGGCAGATCGGCGATCACACCGACTCGTTCAAGGATGCTCTTCGCGCGGCTCTGCGCGAGGATCCCGACATCGTCCTGGTCGGCGAAATGCGCGACCTGGAAACAGTTGCCATTGCCATCGAGACTGCGGAGACCGGCCATCTGGTGTTCGGAACGCTGCATACCTCCTCCGCTGCGTCGACCGTTGATCGGATCATCGACCAGTTTCCCGCCGATCAGCAGGAACAGATCAGGGTCATGCTGGCTGGTAGCCTGAAAGGTGTGATCAGCCAGATGCTGTGCAGAAAGATCGGTGGCGGGCGCGTACCGGCACTGGAGGTGATGATCGGAATTCCGTCGATCGCCAACCTAATTCGAGAAGCAAAGATCTTTCAGATTCCCTCGATCATGCAGACCGGCAAAAAGTATGGGATGTGTCTGATGAACGACAGCCTCATCGATCTGGTGAAGAGGAAGGTCGTCGAACCAGCCGAGGCTTATGCCAAAGCAGTCGACAAAGCGACTCTTCTGGGAATGTTCCGCTCGAACAACATCGACATCTCATTCCTGCCGAAAGAGGCGGCACCGCTTACCTGACTGTTCGCAGCAGTCGCGATGACGAAGCGGTACAGCAGCCCCACATGCGCGCTTCGAGTTGCGGACGCGCTGCCTGCGCGTCCCTACAGCGCGCTATCCTGAGAGTTGCGCGCGGCGTTGAAGCCTGCCTCGTCCGGAGTGACATGTTTCGCCGCCCAGAGCAGGAGCGCTGTTTCTTTCTTCGACCAGGTCAGGGTCTCGAGCGAGGGCATGGGATGCCACTTGCTGATTCCTTTCTGTAGACCGCCCAGAACGGCGAGGACCATGTGCGCCAGAATCATCAGTTGCCTGGGTTCGCTATCATTGATGTCGTGCGTGCCGCTGGCGAGATCTCCAACACTGGCGCTCAGCTCTTTTCGGGCCGTTGCAAACGCCGACTCCGGATCCGCGCTCATGAGCCGGTAGCGTTCGGCTTCAGGTCGATTGAAGATCTTCCCGAGGTTGTCCCACACCTGATCAACGCTCCATGCACGCTCAGTCATGTTCATGGGGAGAGCATAGCAGTCACCCCATAGCAACTGCGTGGCACAGGCAATCCTGCCTGTGGCGGAGTATCAGGTGGATTGCGCCGGGCGATTACTCAAAGCAGCGCGTCACAGGCGGGATCGCCTGTGCCACACAATCGCTGTGCTCTTCCTCATCGTTGATCGTGGCAGGCTTATCCTGAAGCTCACCCAAAGGATATGATTCGTCGTATGAAACGAACCCTTGTGATTCCCCTCGTCATCCTTCTTTCCGCATGCGCTTCGCAGCCGGCGCCGAAAGCTGTCGGCAAACCAGCGGTTGTTGCGACAGAAGCGTTTCCTGCACCCACTGATCTGCTCGCACCGCCAGCAGAGGTTGCGCCTTCATCCTCCGGTTTGAAGTCGCGGATTTTGAAAGAGGGAAATTCCGACCAACGCCCCTCTGACACATCGCTCATCACCTTCCACTACACCGGCTGGACGCTCGACGGAAAGATGTTCGATACGACGCGCGATCGGAACGTTCCATCGGAAGCGAAACTCATGAGCATTCTTCCCGGTCTCCGAGAAGGAATTCAGCTCATGCGAGTGGGCGAAGAGCGAAGGTTCTGGATCCCGGCAAACCTCACCAGCACCGGTCGGGTGGACTCACCTGATCGCCCAATGGTCTTCGATGTAGAATTGCTGGCTATGACTAATCAACCAACCGTACCTTCCGATGTAGCGGCACCCCCGGCCGATGCCGAAACGACTTCCAGCGGGCTGGCTTCCAAAGTCCTGCAGCCAGGAACAGGAACAAAACATCCCACAGCGAGCAGCTCCGTGACCGTGCACTATTCGGGCTGGACCACTGATGGGGCAGGATTCGACAGCTCCGTGAAACGGGGAACTCCGGCCACCTTCCCACTAAGCCGAGTCATCGCAGGCTGGACCGAAGGTTTGCAGCTGATGGTGGAAGGCGAGAAGAGACGTTTCTGGATTCCCGAGTCGCTTGCCTACAAGGGACGCCCAGGTTCACCCGCCGGAATGCTCGTATTTGACGTGGAGCTGATCAGTATCTCGAATTAGAGGCGGGCCGGAGGCCGGGGTCGGGGGGCCGGAGCAGGCCAGAGCTCTCCACTCCTCCTTCCTCCGGAATCGTCATTCCGATGAGCACGCGCTGCTCCTGCAAGCTTCCGCGCTGGAAAGCGCGAAGAGGAATCTCCGTTCCGCGTCGCGAGGTCGTACTTTTAGACCGCATCCGCGCGGACCGGAGATTCCTCTTCGCATTTCCCTCTGCGGTTCGCCACAGATCGCGCGGCTCATCGGAATGACGCCGCAGAAAGAGTTGGATCGGGGGTTGAGTAGAAAGTTCTCCCACCTCCACAGCCTACTTTTTCAGGTCAACCTTCGCGTGCTCGCCTGGCTCGTAGCTCTGCCCCGTTACCGTGGCCTTGATGAAGCCCACCAGATGCACCACCACGCTCGAAGGCGAGTCCCAGTACTCGGCGGAAGTCACGGTGATTTTTAAGAGCCCGAGGTTCGGATCTTCGAGACCTTTCGGGAACCAGGCTTTCAGAATCGGGTTCCAGAGCTCCTCGATCTTTGCGCGGTCGCGAACGAGGTTCCCCTTGCCGGTAATCGAGACGTAGCGATTGTCCTTTTCCGAGGCGTAGGAAACGTTCACGTTACGATCCTGCTGCAGTTCGTGCACCTTTCCGCTGTCGATCTCGGTGAAGAACCAGAGATCGCCGTCGAATTCGATCTGCTGCGTGGCCATGGGCCGGCTGTGCAGCGATCCGTCCGTCTCGGCAGTCGTCAACATGCCGATCCTCATATCCTCGAGCAACTCACCCAGCTTCTTCACATCTTCATCGTGTGTTTTCTGACGATCCATTGGCGCTCCTTTCCAACGATCGCCCCAGCAACGCACGTGCCGACCGAATGGAGAATGCCGAATGCAGAATGGAGAATGTTAGAAGCAGAGGGGGGTGGTCGATTTCGGTCTTCCCATTCTCCATTCTCCATTCTGCATTCTCCATTCGGCAAAGCCGTATAATGCGGCGCGAAATCAACCGGAGGTGTCTCTTGTCAGAGTCACAGAAGTACGACGTGGTAATCATCGGCAGCGGACCAGGCGGCTACGTAGCCGGGATTCGCGCGGGCCAGCTCGGCCTGAAGGTGGCCGTCGTAGAGAAGGATCCTTTCCTCGGAGGCACCTGCCTTCATCGCGGCTGCATCCCCACCAAAGCCCTGCTCGAGAATGCCGACGTCTACCAGAAAGTGAAGAAATCGAAGGAGTTCGGCATCACCGTCGGTGACATCTCACTCGACTTCAACGCCGTCCAGACTCGTAAGGCAGGGGTCGTTCAGAAGAATGCCAGCGGTGTCGAGTTCCTCTTCAAGAAGAACAAAGTCGAACGAGTCACCGGCTTCGGAAAGATCGCCGGACCAGGGCTCGTCGAAGTAACCAGCGAAGGCGCAGAGCCGCGCCGCCTCGAAACGAAACACATCCTGCTTGCAACCGGATCAGTCCCGCGCGATCTGCCACACATCAAGACAGACGGAAAACGAATCATCAACTCCGATCACATCCTCGAACTGACAGAAGTTCCCAAATCGATGCTGGTGATCGGCGCCGGTGCTGTCGGCTGCGAGTTCGCATCGATCTTCCATCGCTTCGGAACCAAGGCCACCATCGTCGAAGCAATGCCGCAGCTGCTGCCCATCGAAGACGAAGACATCTCCAAAGAGTTCACCAGGATGTTCAAGAAGCAGGGCATTGAAGTCTTCACTGATACCAAGGTTGAGAGCTGCGAAGTCAGTGAGAGCGGCGTGAAGACCACGCTCACTCTCAAGAACGGCAAGTCGCAGGTCATCGAAACCGAACTGGTTCTCTCGGCAGTCGGCCGGCGCGGTCTAATCGAAAACATCGGGCTGGAGAAAACGAAGATCGAACTCGACCCGCGCGGCTACATCAAGATTGATGAATACATGAAGACCGCAGAGCCGAATGTCTGGGCCATTGGGGACATCGTCCCGACTCCCTGGCTCGCGCACATCGCCTCGGCCGAAGGCATCCTGGTGGTCGAACAGATCGCCGGACTCAAGGTTCGCCCGATCAACTACGATCACACCCCGAACGCGACCTACACCGATCCCGAAGTGGCGTCGGTGGGCCTCACCGAGAAGAAAGCGAAAGAGCGCGGCTTCGAAGTGAAGATCGGAAAATTTGCCTTCACCGCGAACGCCAAGGCCAAGATCATCGGCGAATCCGGCGGGCTCGTTAAATACGTCACCGACGCAAAGTTCGACGAGCTTCTCGGCGTCCACATCGTCGGACCGAAAGCCACCGAACTGCTCGCCGAAGCGTGCGTCGCGCTCGAACTCGAAGCGACCAGCGAGTCGATCGCAAAAACGATTCACGCACACCCGACCCTGTCGGAAGCGATGATGGAAGCGGCCGAAGACGTCATGGGCCACGCAATTCACCAGTAGGAGCCGCTTTGACAGAACAGACTACAGCGCCTTCAAAAGACCTCGGTCTTTCCAACGACGCGCTGCATGAGATGTACTACTACCTTCGCCTCAC
The DNA here is from genome assembly GCA_046590705.1 of Thermoanaerobaculia bacterium. Taxonomy (GTDB): domain Bacteria; phylum Acidobacteriota; class Thermoanaerobaculia; order Gp7-AA8; family Gp7-AA8; genus JBKJUK01. The sequence continues at coordinate 3,603 of JBKJUK010000135.1, read as the reverse complement.
TCGTTCACTCGAGGAGCGTCTGGTATCGCTTTTCCGACAGACCAAAGTCATCGGCGGCGTCTATCGTTCTCTCGGACAGGAAGGCGAATCGGTAGCCAGTGCGTACGCGCTGGATTTCGCGGATGGAGATATCGTCTCCCCGCTGATCCGAAACATGGGATCGATGCTCGTAGCCGGAGCGAAGCCGGTCGAAATTTTTCGGCAGTACATGGCCAAAGGAAACGGCCCCTCCAGAGGTCGTGACCTGAACATCCACTTCCAGGATCTCGAGCGCGGGTTCATCGGACCCATCTCCCCTCTCGGAGAGATGATTCCGGTCATGGCAGGCATCGTCCTCGCCCGCCGCATGCAGAAACGCAACTCCGTAGGAATGGTGTACATCGGCGACGGCGGGTCATCTACGGGCGCGTTCGCTGAAGGCGTGAACTTCGCTGCGGTGCAGAAGCTGCCGCTGATCATCGTTCTCGAAGACAACGGTTACGCTTACTCCACTCCGACTTCGAAGCAGACCGCCGCGCGAACACTGGCCGACAAGGCCATGGCCTACGGCTGCTACGGCGACACCATCGACGGCAACGATCCGATCGCCGTCTACGGCGCTGCAAGACGGGCCGTGGATCGGGCCAGACGTGGCGAAGGCGTCACCCTTCTCGAGGTGAAAACTTTCAGGATGAAAGGCCACGCCGAGCACGACAACCAGGCTTACGTTCCGCTCGAGATCATTGAAGAGTGGCGGAAGAAAGATCCAGTCGAGAAGTTCGAACGTGATGTCGTCGAGGCAGGAGTGATGACTGCAGACGATTTCGCTGCCACTCAGAAACGAGTCAAGCAGGAACTCGACGAGGCATCGGACATCGCTGAACAGTCACCGATGCCCAATCCTGAAGAGGCGCAGTACGGCGTGTATCACGACGACGGATTCTGGGACAGGCCGGCGACCGGCGAGGTGGCCAAATGACAGAGTTTCCAGCGCCAGGACGTGGCGGCGAAACGACCTATCTCGAAGCCATCCGTCAGGCCATGTTCGAAGAGATGGAAAGCGATCCACGCGTCTTTCTCATCGGTGAGGATGTTGGCGCTTACGGCGGCGCATTCAAGACCAGCGCGGGCCTCATAGACAAGTTCGGTGCCGAGCGTGTCATCGACACTCCTATCTCAGAGATCGCCATCGTCGGTGCGGCGGCCGGTGCTGCACTGGCTGGTATGCGACCGATCGCCGAGATGCAGTTCATCGACTTCATCAGCTGCGCCTACGACCAGATCACGAACTTCGTAGCAAAATCGCGCTACCGCGGCAACGGCGGAGTGCCCATGGTCATCCGCGGGCCGTCTGGCGGCGGAGTGCGCGGCGGCCCATTTCACTCGGGGAACCCGGAGGCCTATTTCTTCAACACTCCCGGCCTCAAGATCGTTGCGCCCTCGACGGCCTACGACGCGAAAGGGCTGCTGAAAGCCGCCATTCGAGACGAAGACCCCGTCATCTACATCGAACACAAATTTCTTTACCGTCGCATCAAGGAAGATCTCCCTTCGGATGACTTCATTGTGCCGATCGGCAAAGCGGCCATCCGCAGAGAAGGAAAGGATCTGACCATCATCACCTTCGGCGCCATGACCTACGTCGCGCTGGAGGCAGCTGCGGATCTCGAAGCCGCAGGCGTGAGCACGGAAGTCATCGACATGCGGTCGATCAAACCGTTCGATGAGCAGACTATGCTCGACTCGGTGGCGAAGACCAACCGCGTGATCATTCTCTATGAAGCCCCCTTCACAGGCGGCGTCGGCGCAGAATTCGCAGCAAGAATCGCAGAGAAGGCCTTCGAATATCTCGACGCACCAATCAGGCGTGTCGCGGCACTCGATACGCCGGTCCCCTACTCGCCGCCACTCGAAGACTTTTACCTGCCGAACAAGCAGAAGGTCCTCGCTGCGGCCCGTGAGCTCCTGGCCTACTGAAGTTTGATCACCATCATCGACAGAAACAGCGAAGGAACCGAGACATGCCAGTTGATGTAGTCATGCCCCAGATGGGGGAATCGATCGCCGAAGGTACCGTCATCAAGTGGATGAAAAAAGTGGGCGACGCCGTAGAACGCGACGAGCCGATCTTCGAAATCTCCACTGACAAAGTAGACGCTGAGATTCCATCTCCCGCGGCCGGCATCCTCTCCGAGATTCTCGTCGAGGAAGGTCAGACCGTTGCCGTCAACAGCGTAGTAGCGCGGCTGACTGTCTCCGGCGAAAGCGCAGCAGCGGGAACCCCGGAACCCGCTCCTCCAGCAGCTGTGAGTGCACCTGAGGCCGAGCAGGCCGCGGCGGACATCTCTACAGCGCATGAGATCAAGCAGGACGCCCCGGCCGCCACTCCCACACAGCCGGTGGACATGACAGCACCCGCGCAGCATCTGGCCGTGAGCAGCGCACCTCCTCAGGAGGGAAGCGGAATCTCCGCGCAGATCAACGACGAGTTCAGCGACAACGTCTCCTCGCTCGACGAGCGCAAGCGGACCCGCTCATCGCCGCTGGTCCGAAAGATCGCCCAGGAAAATTCTGTCGACATCGGTCAGATCGACGGAACAGGGGTTTCAGGACGCGTCACCAAAGACGACATCCTCAAGTTCATCGAGAACCCGCGCCCTGCCACTCCGCAGCAGGCACCCGCTGCTGCAGCGCAGAGTGAGGCGGGGAAAGTTTCGACGCAGCCAGCCTCAGCATCTTCTGCTGCGGTGGCACCCGCCCCGTCCCATCAGTTTCCTCCATTCGGTCCGGGCGAAAGCACCCGCACAGAACCTCTCTCGCGCATGCGCAAGAGCATTGCCGAACACATGGTCGCCTCCAAGAGGACCTCCGCGCACGTCACCACTGTCTTCGAGATCGACTTCACCGAGATCGACAAGCTACGCAAGAAGAACAAGGCCAGCTACGCCGAGCGCGGCGCCAACCTCACCTTTCTGCCCTTCATTACGCAGTCAGTGCTTGGTGCAATCAGAGAATTCCCCATTCTGAATTCCTCGCTCGACGGTGACAACATCGTTTACAAGAACGACATCAACATCGGGATTGCGGTCGCTCTCGAGTGGGGCCTCATCGTTCCAGTCATCAAGAAAGCGGACGAGAAAAACATACTCGGACTGGCCAGGTCGATCAACGAACTCGGGGAACGGGCCCGCACCAAAAAGCTGAATCCGGATGACGTGCAGGGCGGAACGTTCACCATCACCAATCCCGGTGTTTACGGTGGACTCTTTGGCACGCCGATCATCAATCAGCCGCAGGTCGCCATCCTCTGCGTCGGCGGCGTGAAGAAGCGTCCCGTCGTCATCGAGACTCCCGAGGGTGATGCCATCGTCATCCGCTCGATGTGCATGCTGTCACTTACGTTCGATCACCGACTGATCGACGGCGCCGTGGCCGATCAGTTCATGGCGCGGGTGAAGAAGACTCTCGAAGCGGGACAGTTCGCGCTGTAAGGCGAACCTGACGTTTTCCTTTTTGGGGACGTGCGTGACACGTCCTATTTTCTTATCAACGATGTGGTGATACACGACAGCGTTGATAAGAAAATAGGACGTGTCACGCACGTCCCCAAAAAGGAAAACGTCT
>JBKJUK010000126.1:0-4706 GCA_046590705.1 Thermoanaerobaculia bacterium | reverse complement strand
GCAAGCGTACGAACGGAGTTCACGGCCGTCCTCAGCTCACTGAAATGCACCGCCTTCACTACAACTCCAGTGAGCGACGGGTCCGTAAAGATCGTCGTGGTGGCGAGATCAGAACCGCTGTCGGCTGAAGAAACGCCCCCGCCATCGACGGCCCGAACCCGATAGAGGTAGCCGGTGCCGGCATTCGCGGTGGTGTCCTGGAAGGACGTACCCACGGGAGCAGTGCCGACCTGAACAAAAGTCACACCGTCAGAACTCCGGAACACGATGTAGCTCGCGGCGCCGTTGCTCGCGCTCCAGGAAACGAAGACGCTCGTCGCGGTCGACGAGATCGCGGCGACGTTGGTGGGGGGGAGAATCGCGACGGTGATGTCGATTGAAACACGGGAAGTCACTGCGCAGCCTCTGGCGTTGGTCACGGTGCAGGCCAGTTGGACAACGCCGGTCGCTCCTGCGGTGTAGGTCACCATTGCGGTATTCGCACCTGCGGTAATCGTTCCGTTGGTGATACCCCAGCTGAAGGTCACCCCTGCGGATGCTCCGGTGAAGGATGCTGTGTTCCCCGCCGAGTTTGCGACGAGACTGGTGGCAAAACTACTGACAGCGCCAGTCGATGTTCCTCCGTTGACCTGGGTCAGCACCGGGGGTAGCACGGCTTCGCTGGCCTCGCCGGCCTGTCCGAACAACATCCGCACATTGGGATATCCGGGAGCGAGACCATGGCAGTAGCTCATGATGGTACCCAGTTCTGCCGGCACGGCCTGCGTTCCGGAAAAGCAGCCACCCTCAAATGCGTAGCAGTTGTCTACAAAGGTCCGTCCGTAGCCTGACGATGGGATGCAGTGGGTGTGCCTCGATCCCGCGTTGTGCCCGAGCTCGTGGGTGAAGACCAGAACGTCCCAATAGCTGGCGGCGGTGGGAGTCGTGGTCTGCACGGTGCCGGTCAGGCTTCCTGACAGAGCATAGGCACCGCCCCACCCGCTGGTTCCATCACTCGAGCACTGGTTGACTCCACAAAAGAAGTCGCCTTCGCAGAGGGTACTAATCCAGGCGACACCACCGCCAAAGTTCTTACCGCTCATGAAAGAGACGTTAGAGCGTGAGATCGCAGCCCGGCTGGGGGTTTGATTCCAGTAGGTTCCGAGCTCAAAGAGCGAGGCCAGAGTATTGGCTGTACTCGCCGACCAGGGATCCGCGACACCTTCGTAAGTGAAAATATCGCCGATCACCAGATTCGTCCGAAAGTCGCGCGAGTAGATCGTCGATCCGGCACCAACGAGATTACCGAGATAGGTGACGAGTGCCGCGTTGGACGCAAAGAGAGCGCGGAGTTCGTTGTCCGTGTCCATGGCGATGCGCATGGTGTAGGTTTCCGCGGCTACGACTGCGGCATTTCCGACAATCGCCAATCCCGCCGCTGCTTCAGAGGTAGCGATCCGCTGCTCCTCGAGCGCAGGTAGATTGATCCCTTCCGCGCCGCAGGACCAGGAGTCAGGCGTGCTGCCGTCGCCGTCCTTCACTTCTACGACGCTACCGTCGCTCACAGCATCCGATTTCTTCTCCAGCCCGATGGTGAACTTACGCTCGCCTACGGTGATCAGTCCCGAGAGCTCGTTGCGACTGTTCGACAGAAAGACCGTGGAGCCGGGGAAACCCGCTACCACGCCGCGATAGAACTTCATCGCTGGAGGAGCGACCACACGGTCGCCTTTGGGGCCGATGATGTGAATCTTCGCGTCCGACGCAAAGACCTCGAAACGCTCCAGTTCAAGGGTCTGGATATTGCCGTCCATCAATGGGATGCCTGGGACGTCGACGCGACCGCGCACTGCCAGAGGACGATCGAGAATGTCGGTAGTGGCCCCGTCGAAGCGATACTTTTCAGCCATAGCAGCAGGGACAGTAAGACTGCAGAGAATAAGCAGCAGCACTGCGCGGGACCTATTCACAGACTCCTCCACAAAGCGTTCGATCGCTTTGACAGGCAGCACAAACGGTTTGAGGTGGATGGCCCAGCACATCGAGACGTTACACGCATTCCGAACCAGTGAATGTGCGCCCCGTCACAAGCCGAAGCTTTTTGAGGATTCGGATTGGGGAGAGGCTTGACAAGATGACTTTCAGGACACTGTACAGTAGACGCGTCATGAAAACGTCAAATGATCGACCCTACGATCGTTTCTGGCAGGTTTCCCCTACCTTCACGTTCCCCCTCACTGCTTGGCCCGGTCTCGCAATTCCTGAAAGTGCACCGCTTTCACTCTCACGCCGGTAAGACTGGCGTCCGTGTATCCACCAGTAGGAAGCCCGAGGATGGAGCGGGCCGCGTCGAGGGCAGTGCGTAGTTCGAGGATGTGGATGGCCTTCACTACCACTCCCGGGACGGCCGCGTCGGTGAAGGATGCCGCGCCGAGTCCGGCCCTCGCTCGAACGTTGTTCACTGCCTGACGTAACTCCGCCAGATGAACCGCTTTGATTCTCGTCACACCTGCAACCAGTGGATCATCTGTGAACACAACGGCAGTCGGAGTCGAAGCGGCTACGGTGTACACATGCGTCACCGCATCGATGTCCCATGGCTGCAGCGTGGATCCGTACGCGCCGGAGACGCTCGAGTTCATGATCGCTGCGCTGGTCGACGGCGTTCCCTGATTCGAGTGACGAAAGCCGATGGTGTGCCCCACTTCGTGTGTCACGGCTTCTTCGAATGCGTCGGCCGAAATTGCCAGGCCCGCTTTCATCACCACATCGCCTTCGGACATCGAGTAGAAGGTCTCGCCTTTGTAGACGTGCTGTGCGTTCGCGTAGAACTGTGCGTAACCGATCGCACCAGCCGGTACACCGGTGCTGGAGTTGTAGACGATGCTGTTCTGTCCGTCCTCGACGACGCCTGCGCTGGTGGTGCCGTCGTAACTGAAAGTGAAATTCTTATTCGGTTCGTCGCTCCAGGCAGCGAGTGCTCTCCCCGCAATCACTGTGCTGTCGTACCCGGGTTGCGTGCTGTTTACCCCAGTAAAAGACGAAATGTTTACTGAAGCGAGAGGAGAACGAGAATCTCGCCGTCGCCCGCGGCCAGCGGCTCGAGAGCCTTTCCTACGATTGTGCCGGGACGATGAAAGCTGGCCTCGCCGACTTTCACCGGCTCGGAGCGCATCGCGTATCCAGCCTTGGGGCTTGACACCAGCAGGTCGCCGATGCGAATGCCTCCGCGGCTCGCGTCTACTTTCAACGTTACGCGGCCAGTCGTTGCAATCATGCTTTTGTCATCACCGGGAATGCCGAGAATCAAACCAGGCTGGGCGGAGACGACTCCGGCTACCTTGGTATCGTACGCAGAGAAGGAAGGCAGGACGTGATTCACCTTCAGCTCGTCGAGAACGACCAGCGTTCCTGCTGAAATCCGGGCACTCACGGGTACCCACTCTGCGACGTCCTGATAGGTGGCCGAAATGTTTCCTCCGGTCACGGTTCCCGTGAAGATCGCGTTGCCCACAACGTGCAGTTTCTGGGTCGGTGTGGTGGTTCCGATTCCAACGAATCCCGTGGAGGCACTTCCGAAGAACACACGCTGTGCGCCAGCGAAGAAGCTGAAGTTGATGCCGTCGGCCTGCAGGTAGCCGCCGCTGGGATCGATTCCAAGGCCGACCAGACCATTCTGATTCTGAAAGACGCCGACGCCCTGCTGGAGAGTCTCGACCACGTGCAGTCTGTTAAGTGGCGCAGAGGTGCCGATCCCGACACGGCCGGCGTTGTAGTAGATGCTGGTGCCATTCGTCAACCACTGTGCGGAGACAGGTGAGACAGCGACCACTGCGAATGCGCAGAACGCGAGAACCAATTGCTTTTTCACAGGAACCCCTTTGGACGCAAACGCCCGTTGAGAGACGCGTTCAATTTGATTGTTGTAATGATGAACCGAATCAACGGCCGTAAAAGCTGCAAAACCAGGACCGATCGAAGGCCTCGAATCGACCTCGCTCACCGTACACCACCCCGAAGATCTGTGATGTGCGTGGCACGAATAGTTGTCGATCCGCCCGTCACCGTAGGATCGCTATAGATGACAGCCGTGAGTCCGATGGTTGAACGGGCCGCGTTCAGGCTGGTTCGGAGCTCAGTGAGATGCACGGCCTTGACGGGGATCGAGGAGGAAAGCACCGGATCGGTGAAGCTGCTGGCGCTGAGACTCGCGAATGCTCTCACGGCATTCACTGCTGTGCGCAGTTCGGCGAAGTGAACCGCTCGCACTACGGAGACGCCTGCAAGAATCGACACGTCTGTGAAGATTACCGAAGTCGCGATGTCGGCATTGCTATCCACCGACTCGTTGAGAGCGCCGTCTACAGCGCGAACCCGATAGGCGTACGTCGTGTTGGCGGCGACAGGGTCGCCTAACGATGTGGTGGCGGAAGAGCCTACGAGGCCATAGGCGCCACCGCTACTACGGTAGACACGATAGCTGGATGCTCCGGCAACGGCGTTCCAGCTCACTCCAATCGAAGACCCCGAGGATGCTGTCGCTACCAGTCCGGTCGGCGCGGCAATGGCGACGCAGGATCCGCCCGGATAGAGTGCACCGGTCGCCTCAATGTCATAGGGCTGAAGCAAGAAACCTGATCCTCCCGCTGAAGCGCTCATAACCGCCGAACTGGTGCACGATTGCGTACCACTGTTGCAGGTTCCCGCATCGTCGTTGCCCTGGCCGT
>JBKJUK010000090.1:0-4594 GCA_046590705.1 Thermoanaerobaculia bacterium | reverse complement strand
GCTCAGAAGCAGGCGCAGAGCGTGTGCCACGGCCTCACGGCCGTGGCTACAACGATGCCGGGCCTCCGGCCCTGTGAGGCCAACGCATGTGGCGTGCGATGAAGACGAGCAGCGAGCGCGCAATGGCATGCCCAGCCCGCGATCGTCGCTGCGCGCCTGTTTTACATCAATGAACCGCCTCGTTCCCTTGGAGGAGGTTCATCAGAAGCGGCGGGATGGGTGGGTGCGAGGAATCTACGCACAGGGACTGCGCTGTAAATGTTCAGCGCGAACCTTGTGCGTAGATTCCTCAGTCCAAGTGCACCGCTGGTTAGCTTCCGCTTGCGGCGTGCTTCTTCGGAATGACGACGGGCGGGGCATCGAACGCTCTGCCCGCGCATCCCAGCCATTCCCTCAAAGTCTTTCTTACTTCATCGTTCTGCGTTCTGAGTTCTGCGTTCATCAGCCGTGACGCATCAGCGATCAGAAGAAGAACCCATCACACGCTATGATCTCTCGGCCCGGTCTGCGAATTGACCGGGCCTGAATTCCGCACAGCGAGGTCCGATGTCATCAGCGCCAGGAAATGCCCCCGCGCCGGCTGCGGGGACGAGTCAACCGCGTCAGCGCGCTGCAGCGTTCGCACTGCTCGTAGCAATGGGCATCCTGCTCAGCCGTATCGCGGGGCTGGTGCGTGAGCGGGTTTTCGCGCACTACTTCGGCAATGGTCCGGCCGGTGGAGCCTTCAAGGCCGCGCTGCGCATTCCCAATTTTCTACAGAATCTTCTCGGAGAGGGTGTGCTGTCGGCATCGTTCATCCCGGTATACGCCCGATTGCTGGCCGAAGGTGAGAAGGAACTTGCGGCGAAAGTCGCTGGAGTCATCGCCTCGTTGCTGGCCCTGGTCACTTCCATCATCGTCGTGACCGGAGTGGTGTTCGCACCTTCGCTGGTGGACTTTCTGGCGCCGGGATTCGAAGGGCAGGTGCGCGCACTGACCATCGACATTGTGCGCATCCTGTTCCCTGGAACCGGACTGCTCGTTCTCTCGGCCTGGTGCCTTGGTATTCTCAACAGCCACAAGCGGTTCTTTCTTGCCTACGCGGCCCCTGTGCTCTGGAGCGGCGCCATGATTGCGACGCTGATGATCTTCGGCAGGCAGTACGGTCAGTGGCCGCTTGCTACCGCTCTGGCCTGGGGAACGGTGGCCGGGTCGGTTCTGCAGTTTGCCGTGCAGATCCCGATGGTACTCAGATATAGCGGGAAGTTAGGGTTTTCACTCTCCACGGCACTGGCACCGGTGAGGGAAATTGTCCGTAATTTCGTCCCGGTATTCGTCAGCCGTGGCGTAGTTCAGCTCAGTGGATTCGTCGACGTGGCCATCGCCACGCTGCTAGGTACCGCGGCAGTCAACGGAATCAGCTACGCCCAGGCTATTTACATGCTGCCGATCAGTCTTTTCGGGATGTCAGTTGCGGCGGCTGAACTTCCACAGATGTCCAGTGAGGTCGGTAGCTGGGACGAGATCTACGCGAAACTTCGGGAGCGGCTGCAGCGGGGACTACGGCAGGTCGCTTTCTTTGTGGTTCCGACTGTGGTCGCCTTCGTCCTCATCGGAAAGGAACTCGTCGCTGCGCTCTTTCAGACAGGTCAGTTCCGTGCGAATGACGCGGTGTACGTCTGGTTCATTCTGATCGGCTCAACGGTAGGCCTGCTTGCCGCAACGCTCGGTCGACTCTATTCCTCAGCCTTCTACGCGCTCCGCGATACGCGAAAACCGTTTCGATTTGCGATCACCAGAGTGTTGATTTCGGGATCGCTGGCCTACCTGGTAGCGGTTCCATTCCGTCCCTATTTCCTCGACCTGCTTGCATCGGTCACCGGGGGACGGCTTCCCGTTGTGCAGGGAGGTTTGCTTCCGCTCGGGGCGATCGGATTGACGGCGGCTTCGGGAGTGGGAGCATGGATCGAGTTCCTCCTGCTGAGAAGAGGTATGGAGGCGAGAATTGGCCCGGCGCGTCTTGCTCCTGCGTTTCTGGCTCGCCTCTGGACGGCAGCAGTGCTGGCCGGTCTTGCTTCGTTGTACTCGATCGGCTTCGTGTCGTTGCTGGCTCGTGACTACGCACCCCGGTTCTCTCTGCACATCGTGAAGGCAGCCGTTCTATCGCTGATCTTCGGTGCAATTTACTTTGCAGTCGCTTCAATACTGAAGGTGGAAGAAGTTCGGAGCGTGACCGCCCGATTCCGGCGACGCTGACGGCTGGCATCTTTCTTCCTTGAGGTCAGGTCCGAAGTCTGCAGAATGTCGTTGCGCGTGAGTCTGCTCGCGACGCAGGGTCAGATGTTTGAAGGAGAGTGCTTGAGCGAACCGGGATCGGCAGGGGCAGGGGCGGCGGTCGGGCCTGTGACAGTGGTCGAGCAGGAAGAACCAACCGGCGAACCGATCCTCGAGGTTCGCGAACTCACGACCTCGTTCGCAACCGAGGATGGTGTGGTCAGGGCCGTCGACAACGTCTCCTTCTCGATCGGGAAGGGAGAGTCGGTGGCGCTGGTGGGGGAGTCAGGTTGCGGGAAGAGCGTGACGGCCATGTCCATCATGCGTCTCGTCGCACAGCCGGGGAAGATCACTGGCGGTTCGATCCACTTCCGCGGGAAGAATCTCCTCGAAATCTCTGAGAACGAGATGAGAAAGCATCGCGGAAACGATATCGCGATGATTTTTCAGGAACCAATGACGTCGCTGAATCCTGTCTATAAAATTGGTGATCAAATAGCAGAAGCGATCATTCTGCATAGGAAAGTGAACAAGAAGGAAGCCTGGAAGCAGGCTGCCGACATGCTCGAACTCGTTTCCATCCCCGATCCAGTGAAGCGCCTCTCCGACTATCCTCACCAACTGTCAGGCGGCATGCGCCAGCGCGTGATGATCGCCATGGCCCTTTCCTGCGATCCCGAACTTCTGCTCGCCGACGAACCGACCACCGCGCTCGACGTTACCATTCAGGCGCAGATCATGGAGCTGCTGCTTCGTCTCCAGAAACAGCTGGGACTGGCCGTCCTCCTCATCACCCACGACCTCGGTGTCGTAGCCGAGTTCTGCGAGCGGGTCATCGTCATGTACACCGGCCGCATCGTCGAGGAAGCGCCAGTTCATTCACTTTTCGCCCGGCCCGAGCATCCTTACACTCGGGGACTTCTGAAGTCACTGCCGAATCTGGCCGAGGCCGGGTCGAGTAACGCGCGGCTCCCGACCATCAAGGGGATGGTTCCCGATCCACGCGACCTTCCGCCCGGATGCAAATTCAATCCTCGCTGCCCGGATGTGATGCCCATCTGTCTCGGGAATGAACCGGCCAGGATGCTGGTGCGGGAACGACACGACGCCCGTTGTTACCTTCACGGCGATGCCGCCGACCTGAAAAGGATGGAATCCTGATGCTTGCTTCCCAGGCTCCCGAAGCGTCTGAACCGCAGGAGATACCGAGCATACCGTCGGGCGATACAGAACCGCTGTTGATCGTGAAGGACCTCAAGAAGTACTTTCCGGTCAAGCGGGGGCTCCTTTCGCGCACGGTGGGACAGGTTAAAGCAATCGACGGCGTATCGTTCGCCGTCTCACCCGGGGAAACTCTCGGTCTGGTCGGCGAGTCGGGTTCGGGAAAGACCACTGTGGGCCGATGCATCCTCCGCCTGATCGAACCGAGTTCTGGTTCGGTTTCCTTCGACGGTACCGATCTTCTGGCTCTTGGCTATGGCGATCTCCGACGAAAACGTCAGGACATGCAGATCGTCTTTCAGGATCCCTTTGCCTCGCTGAACCCTCGCATGCGTGTCGGCTCCATCATCGCCGAGCCGCTCATCATTCACGAGAATCTGAGCGCCTCAGAACGGAACGAGAAAGTCGAGCAGCTACTGATGAAAGTGGGATTGAATCCCTCCTATCGCAAACGGTATCCCCACGAGTTTTCAGGAGGTCAGCGACAGAGGATCGGCGTGGCACGAGCGCTGGCTACAAACCCGAAGTTTCTGGTGCTGGACGAACCAGTCTCCGCACTCGACGTCTCGGTGCAGGCCCAGGTGGTGAATCTGCTGCAGGATCTGCAGGACGAACTCGGTCTCACTTATCTGTTCATTGCGCACGATCTGGCCGTGGTGGAGCACATTTCCACTCGTGTGGCGGTCATGTATCTCGGAAAGATCATGGAGTTGGCCGGTCGACTTCCGCTCTACGCCGATCCACTTCATCCCTACACGCAGGCATTGCTCTCAGCCGTTCCGGTTCCTGATCCGACCGTGCGGAAAAAACGTGTCGTGCTCAAGGGCGACATCCCGACGCCATTGAACCCACCGTCAGGCTGCGTGTTCCACACGCGCTGCCCGATCGCGCAGTTCCCCATCTGTTCAGAAAAAGTGCCCGCACTGCTCGAGCACAAGCCAGGACAATTCGCCGCGTGTCATTTCGCCGGAACGCCGGTGCCGGAGTCGCGAAGCGGGCCGGAGGCCGGGGTCAGGGGGCCGGAGTTGAAGCAAACTTCGGATCGACCAGGCATGTGGAGCACAGGCAATCCTGCCTGTGACGGGACCAAATGAATAGCCCCCTGACGCGAATGAGCAGG
>JBKJUK010000200.1:0-3370 GCA_046590705.1 Thermoanaerobaculia bacterium | reverse complement strand
GGTAAAAGTCTGCGGCCGTGCCCCACATGTGAGGCGTGGCGCCTGTGGACAGTTTGTGCGCAGGCGAGCGGTACCCTCCGTTCACCGCAATGTGAATCGACGAGCCGATGTCTGTGCGCAATTGCTCGAGGTAGAAAGCGAGGACGCGGATGGCGCAGGGAACGTACTTCGGATAGCCGTGGAGTCGCGAACTCTCGCGGAGATCGGTCATGATGAATTCGTTCAGACCAAAGTGCGATGTGAGCCGGATCTGTCTCGCTGCGTCGTGGTCGCTGATCTCGTAGAAGTATCGGGGCAGCCGATGCCTTCTCCCCTGAAGGTCCTTGATCATCTCCCCGGGACGGAGAACCGAACGCATCTCGTCGTCGAGGTCGAAAGCGTCAACGACCTTCAGGCCATTCCGCAGCTGTGAATCGCTCAATTCAGCATTCCGGCGAGGGTGGTAAAAATGTCTTTTGAGACGTCAGCGACTGCTCCTGTGCGGCCTGTCACTGCCGAAAAGCTCGTGAGCACAACCAGCACGTACGGCTTTCGGTTCTCGAGATAAACGATGCCTGCGTCATGGTGCACGGTGGAGATGTTTCCGGTCTTGTGGGCCACGCGAGCGGCCTTGGGCAAACCTGCCGGGATGCCGCTTCGGTATTGCTGGTCGAGCATGATCTCGAGCATTTCCTCTGAGGCAGATTTCGAGTAGGCCTTCTCTTCGGTGATCACCCGCAGCAGTCTCAGAAGTCCGTTGGCTGTCACTTCGTTGCTGAGCCCGGCCTGAAACGCGGCCTGATCTTCCACCCCGCGAAGTACGCGCACGTTGCTGATCTCCAGTTCGTCGAGGGCTCGTTGAATGGTGTCGATTCCGATGACTTCACAGAGCAGGTTCGTGGCGAGGTTGCTCGAGGTGGTGATCATCTGGTACGCCAACTGGCGCACGGTCATGGTCTTGCCCAGGTTGCTGTACACATGCGGATCGGCATCTCGTCCGAGATCGAGCATGAAAGGCTGTTGATTGACGATACTGGTAAACCGGTTTCGGACGTGGACGGGAGCTTCCAGCGTCAGTTCACCGCGGGAAATCTGCCTGAACACGCCGATGAGAACGGCCAGCTTCATCGTCGAGGCAGCATGGAAGTAGGTGTCCGCGTTGTACGACCACTGAATGGTGCTCTCGTAGTCGTAGAACGAGATCCCGAGATTCTCGAGCTTGTGGCGCTCTTTGATTTTCAGGACGTTCAGATAGAGCGAAACTTCCGCAGCAGCAATCGACGTTTCGGGCGACTTGCCTACCTTGGCCAGGTTGTGCGTCTTGTCAGCGGATTCGGATTTCGGCGGCGTAGGCTGCCGTGAGGTTTTCATCGTTGTCGAGCTCAAAGCGTTTAACTTACCACGCCCTCGGGGCTTTGCAAGTTCTGGTGCAGGTGGATCAACGGTCCCGCCTTTCTCGTTTTGCGTACGTTCGATTCCGCATCACTGTGCTCGTGACGGGGGTGCGGACGCGCTGCCTGCGCGTCCCTACGCTGCAACGCTAGGTTGACGCCGATGTAGGGACGCGCAGCTAGCAGCGCGTCCGCAACTTCGGCCGTCTCCGATGCCATGTCCCCGATGGTCAATGCGACAATGCCGGATCATGCTTGCGAGCAGCTTCAATGTGAAGCCGGTGGAGTCGCCGTTATCCGTCGAGGAGGCTCAGTCACGTCTGCTGCAAGCGGTGCGGCTGTCTTCCACAGAAACAGTCGCTCTGCCTCAGGCCTACGGGCGTTGCCTGCGCGAATCGATCGTGGCAGCGTTCGATACTCCTGGCGAGGACAATGCTGCCATGGATGGTTATGCATTGCAGGCCGCGGACTGCACAGGCGCGTCAGCTGAATTGCCGGTAACGCTGCAGGTGATCGGGGAAGCTTCTGCTGGCCTACCCTGCCCCGTTGAAGTTCCCGCCGGTACGTGTGTGCGCATCATGACTGGCGCGGCGATCCCTGCCGGAACTGACTCGGTCGTGCAACTCGAGTTGACCGACGGAGGCGGCAGTCAGGTAGCGATTTTCAGTGAGGTGGCGTGCGGTGCGAATGTCCGCAGACGCGGCGAGAACTTCAGAAAAGGGCGGACTCTGCTACAGGAAGGAACGATCCTTCGTTCTGCAGAGGTCGGAATGCTGGCGTCGGCAGACAGAGCTGAAGTGCAGGTCTCTTGTAAACCTAGAGTTCTGGTGATGGCCACTGGCGGAGAGTTACGCGAACCAGGCTCCATGGTCACGAACAATCGAGTGGTCAACTCGAACGCGTCGTCATTGTCAGCGATGACCGTCGAGTCGGGAGGCATACCGACGTACTACGGCATCGTGCCCGACGAGCGTGCGCTGATGATCGAAGCAGTACGGCGGGCAGCCGAGTTTGATTTCGCGATCAGTTCAGGTGGCGTATCCGTTGGTGCGTATGACTACGTTCAGCAGGCACTTCTCGATGCCGGCGCGGAGATTCTTTTCTGGCGCGTCTCGATGAAGCCAGGCAAACCGATTCTGGTGGCGCGTCTCGAGAGCGGCACGATCTTCTTCGGTCTTCCAGGGAATCCGGTGTCGAGCATGGTCGGGTTTCTGCTGTTCGTGGCTCCGGCTATTCGTCGTGCTTCAGGACAGAGAGAGTCAATCTTTCCCCCGGTGTTGAAGGTGCCTCTTCACGCTCCCTTGCGTAGTGGTGATGGTACGCGGCGATCATATCTGCGTGTTCGAGTAGCGGTGTCTGCAGATGGGGTGCTGGTTGCACATCCCATGTCCGAGCAGGGCTCAGCAGTCTCGACATCCATGCTTTTCGCGAACGCCCTGGCGGTCGTGGAACCAGGGGCGGGAACGCTGAGCGCAGGAACTGTCGTCTCAGCGCTGCTCTTCGGACCAATTCTGTAAACCGCATTTCTCACGCTGCTTCTAAGAAGCTCCTAGGTTTATGCGGCTTTGCTCAACATTTACAGCGCGATCCCTGTGTGTAGATTGCTCGCACCCACTCATCCCGCCGCTTCTAATGAACGCCCTTCAAGGAACGAGAGCAAAGCCGAACTCGAATCGATCATCCGTTCATTTTTATAAAAAAGGCGTCACGTGCCATTCCGCCCTCGCTCGCCACATGTCTTCGCCTCACAGGGCCGGAGGCCCGGCATCGTTGTAGCCACGGCCGTGAGGCCGTGGAACACCGCGCTGCGTCTGCTTCGGAGCCGCGGAGCGGCGGCATCGCGACTTTCTGCCATTCGGTACGAACCAAAATTCGTACGTATCGGTCAGTTGTCGTAACGTCGACGATCTACACGGTCCCGGTCGAATCGATGCCGCCCCGCCGGGGCTCTGAAGGATGTCGGGTGCCGAACGTCCACGGCCTCACGGCCGTGGCTACAG
>JBKJUK010000141.1:0-3409 GCA_046590705.1 Thermoanaerobaculia bacterium | reverse complement strand
TGTGGTGTAAGCGTGCTATCCGTTGGATTCTCCCGCATCTACTTCGGCGTCCACTTTCCCTCCGACGTCCTGGGCGGTTTCGCAGCCGGCCTCGGCTGGCTCGGACTAACCTCCCTTTCGCACACCCTCATCGATCCCCCACGACCCTGATCAGCCTTCCCTTCCCCGTCCGCACGCTCCGATGTAGACTGACTTCTCCGTCTGCGCCTGATTCGAGTCGCTGATTCGACAGCGCTGACGGGAGTCCCTGATTGCCGCAACGGTCTTGATGCGAGAACCGAACGATATGAAGCAGCGAGCGCCTTTCAATGCACTCCACGTTGCGGCAGAAAATTCTTAGACATTTCAAAAGACCACGCCATCGGAGTCCATCAGATGTCCGCTAACTCGACCTACGGAACGAACATAGCTTTCATCGAAGAGCTATACGAACGGTACAGGCAGGATCCAACCACTGTCAGCGAAAGCTGGAGAGACTTCTTCCAGGGGTACGACCCCAGCCAGGACGAGGCAATTCATCAGGTCGCGCCCACAGACAAACCGGCTCAGACCTCTGCCGCTGCTCCCGCTCCCCCGCAGACTTCAGCCACTGCAGCCACAGGTGTGACGGCAGTGCTCACGCCCCCCGTTGCGCCAGTCGCCGCGGCTCCCGCAAGACCTGCGGCGACAGCCAAGCCTAAAGCAGATGACGCACTGGTACCGCTGCGTGGCGTAGCCTCGAAAATCGTTCAGAACATGGAGTCGTCCCTGACTGTCCCCACTGCGACCTCGGTTCGCACGATGCCGGTCAAGGCACTCGAAGAAAACCGTCGCATGATCAACCAGCATCTGGCGCTGATCGGGCAGTTCAAGGCTTCCTACACACACATCATTGCCTGGTCGATTCTCAAGGCACTCAAAGATTTTCCACGACTGAATTCTTCGTACACCGTCGTCGATGGAACTCCCACACGCATCGATCACAACCACGTCAATTTCGGGCTCGCTGTCGATGTCGAGAAAAAAGACGGAAGCCGTTCACTGGTCGTCCCGAACATCAAGAACGCGCATGCGCTCGACTTCGCACAGTTTCTCCGCGCCTACCACGACATCATCCGCCGCTCGCGCAGCGGTAATCTGACAGTCGAAGATTTCGAAGGAACCACGATCTCGCTCACCAATCCGGGCACGATCGGCACGCTGTCGTCGATTCCACGACTCATGCAGACTCAGGGAGCGATCATCGCCACAGGTCAGATCGACTACTCCGCCGAATACGCGGCGACCGATCCCGAAGTGATGGCGGAGCTCGGAATCTCCAAGGTGATGACCATCACCAGCACCTACGATCACCGCATCATTCAAGGCGCGGAGTCCGGTTCATTTCTGGCGAAGATTCATGCGCTGCTCACCGGCGAAGAGAATTTTTACGACGACATGTTTCGCGATCTGCGCATTCCCTACGAGCCCGCGCGATGGTCTCGTGATCGCAAGCGCGGAGCATTGAGTTCAGGACACGAAGCAGATCTGAATCGTGTGGCTGGTGTCCTGCAGATGATCAATTCGTATCGCGTCCGCGGCCACCTCATCGCTGACCTCGACCCGCTCGAGTACAAGGTCGGTCATCACTCGGAACTGAATCCCGCTTTCTACGGGCTCACCATCTGGGATCTCGACCGCGTGTTTCCCACCGGTGGACTCTGCGGAAAGAGCAGCGCCACCTTGCGCGAGATCCTGGACATTCTTCGCGAAACATATTGCGCGCGCATCGGCCCGGAGTACATGTTCATTCAGGATCCGGCTCAGAAGACCTGGCTGCAGGATCGGATGGAACCGTCGCGCAACTCGGCTCCGATCGACGCTGACGTCAAACGCCGCATCCTGCTCAAGCTCAACGACGCCGAGGCCTTCGAGAAATTTCTTCACACCAAATTCGTCGGCCACAAACGCTTCTCTCTGGAAGGTGCCGAAAGCGTCATCGCCATGGTGGATCGTCTGCTCAGCCAGGCTGCTGATTCCGGCGTGCAGGAAGTCGTCATGGGCATGGCCCACCGCGGCAGACTGAATATCCTGGCTAACCTGCTCGGCAAGTCCTACGAAACGATCTTCCATGAATTCGAGGGCGATCTCGATCCGAAAACGACGCAAGGCTCGGGCGACGTCAAGTACCACCTCGGTGCGAACGGCGAACACGTCTCCCCTTCCGGTGCGAAACTGAAGCTCACTCTGGCCTCGAATCCAAGCCATCTGGAAGCGGTCGATCCAGTGGTCGAGGGAATGGCCCGCGCTCGTCAGAAGCTGATCAACGATCGCGAACGAGCGAAGGTAATGCCGCTGCTGCTTCACGGCGATGCTGCATTCGCTGGTCAGGGTGTCGTGGCCGAAACGCTGAACCTTTCGCAGTTGAAGGGCTTCCGCACCGGCGGCACGATTCACGTGGTCATCAACAATCAAATCGGTTTCACCACCGGGCCGGAAGACGCGCGCTCGTCGGTCTACGCGACTGACATCGCCAAAACCGTGCAGGCCCCCATCTTCCACGTGAACGGCGACGACCCCGAGGCCTGTATTCGGGCGATTGAACTTGCCTACGCTTTCCGTCAGCAGTTCAAAAAAGATGTCGTGATCGATATGATCTGCTATCGCAAGTACGGTCATAACGAAGGCGACGACCCATCACTGACGCAGCCAAAGATGTACAAGCTGATCAAGGACCACCGCTCGGTGAGGATGCTGTACACCGAAGCGATGCTGCGCAAAGGTGATCTGAACCCGCAGGAAGCCGAGGAGTGGCTGGACAACTTCAAGAATCGACTGCAGGAAGCGTTCGATCGGACCAAGGAGCAGACCTATCCACCGTCGAAATCTGCGCCGCTCTACACCGACGAAGAGATCACCGGAATCCAGAACGCGCCCTCGGTCGACACCGGTATCACTGCGGAGCAACTGAGCGCGGTTGGTCAGGCACTCACGAATGTTCCGGAGACCTTCACGCTTCACCCGAAACTCAAATCATTGCTCGAAAAGCGACGAGCCATGACCGAAGGCAAAGAGAAGCTGGACTGGGGAACGGCGGAACTCCTGGCCTATGGAACTCTCCTTCTCGAGGGATTCCGTGTGCGTCTGAGTGGACAGGATAGTGGTCGCGGTACGTTCTCTCACCGGCACGCCATCCTGTTTGATTTCGCCACAGGTCGCGGTTGGGTTCCGCTGAACGTTCTCTCAAAAAATCATGAAGCATCCATGACTGCGGCAGCGCCTGTGGAAAGTCCACAGGTCGAAAACGCATTGACTGCAGGAGAGAAAGTTCCACCACCGGTGGTGGCGCCGGCCACTTCGATTAACTTCTCGGTGTACGACTCCCTGCTTTCCGAGTACGGAGTTCTGGGCTTCGAGTACGGATACGCGGTCACCGATCCCAACACACTCG
>JBKJUK010000162.1:0-7741 GCA_046590705.1 Thermoanaerobaculia bacterium | reverse complement strand
GTCGCCTCCGATTCCCGAGTCCCCTTCGGCGGAGTGAAGCGCTCCGGTTACGGCCGTGAGCTCGGATCAGAAGGATTGATGGAGTTCGTGAACGCCAAGACCGTGTGGGTCGCGGGGCCGGCCAGCGGGGCGAATCCGGAATCGAAATCGGAGTGACGACGAGGAATAGAGATCGTTCAGGATACCTGCTGGAATCGTCGTCAGACGTTGGATCCTCAACAACGATGTAACGGACGATGCAAAGAGCAGACGCGCCCGGCTCGCTCCGCTGCACCGACTAGTTAGGCCAACAGGCTAACGCTGCTTTAAAAACTCTTCGACTCTTATACGAATGTCGTCGGCGATCTTTCGAACAAGCAGCGGAGAGATGTCACGGCCAGGGTGCACGGGCACTGATGTTCCACGTCCGTCGGAATGGCGGAACTGCTTGTGAGAGCCCCGCTGACGAATCTCCGAGAAACCGAGATTCTTGAGAATATCGATGACCTCGCTGGATTTGAGCGGAGGTATTTTGACCAACTACCCTACCGCCAGAACCTGAGTGCCCACAAACTCCCCTTCGAGCTGAGGATCACCGTCCTCGAGAAGCATGGCGACGACCTCTCTCAGGTTGTCGTTGAGCTCGTCCAGAGTCACACCCTGGGAGTGCGCACCTGGAAATCCAGGCACGAACCCTATGAGAAGCCCCGTGTCTGCGTCTCGCTCAATGACCGCGGTAAACGTCTTCATGTCAGAAAGATACCATGATCGACCTTCTTGCAATCCGAGCGGACACAAGGGGTTCCGCGGTTCACCGATGCGGGCGAAGCGCAGAACGTGTGAGTAGAAAGACCCGCGTCAGCATTCGATCACAATCACGTGTTTCATCTGCGTTTGATCCCGAGACGTGACTCTCCTCGTTCGCAAACTCCCTCACCCTGCAGACCCTCACTCTGCCGCGTGAATGGTGGCCTGCCTCAACGACAACTGCCACCTGCCGCTGACGTCCGTCCAGATCTCGGTGGTACGCCTGCGTACTTTCCTGCCTGCGAACTTCGACTTGCCAACCGGGGTCAGCGTCTCCTCACCCATCAGAACCACGTCGTGTTTGCCACGTGTCGCCGCGTATTCAACCGATCTATCCAGGCTCGTGTAATCGAGCAAGCCAGTCTTCATGTTGTTTACCGCATCAACTTTCCTGGCGATTTTATTGAAGGAATTGTTCACTACAGCGTCGTCACTGAACGTCCCTTCAAACGTGGCTAGATCTTTCGACAGAATTGCTTTGTCGAATCGCATGGCTGCGTTCAGGGCTGCTGCGATGCGAGGCGACTTGACTGCTTCCCGAGCCGCCGGTGTTGTTGCGCGCCACGCGGAAGATACAGGAGAAGCTGCAAGCACCAGAAGGGCGCTAAGCAAAATTTTGATCCTCATCTCAGTCCTCCGATTGATCGATTGGATCTGCACCAGATGTTTCTAACAGTCGAGCGCAGTCTACCGCCATTCAGCGGAATCATTCAAAAGGTCAGACGAGGAATCGAGATTTTGCTTGTAGGTACACCACACCTTCCTTCCGCTGAAATTGCATCGACACCTTTTTACGGGCGCTAGCTGACCATTTCTCTGTAGGTCATTGTCAGGTGGCAGCGGGAAAAAGCGGCGAGCAAGCTTCAGCGATCTGTTCGACATGGCGGTGGTCGGTGCCACAACAGCCGCCCATCACATTCAGACGAAGAAGGCGTGTCTTGAGATGGGCGTACTGCATTCCCAGTTCGAGCGGGTTCCCAACATCGAGCTCGGCGGACTCGTTCAACTCTGCGTGACTCTTGCGCGATGCGTTCGCGCGGAGTCCCCGAATCCGATCCAACCAGAGCCCGCCTTCATCCAGCGCGCGCTCGAAATGCGTAGGATGGGCGCAATTGATCATGTAGTAGCTTGGATATCCTGACGTCGCCTCGTCAACCTGCTCGATCGCTTCCTTCAATGTCTGACCGGTGGGGAGATTACCGTCGGTCTCAACGGTAAAAGAAATAGCCACTGGCATGTTCGCTCGCTGGGCAGCTCGAGTAATCCCGAGAGACTCCTCCACGTAGTTCATGGTGACTGCACACACCATATCCGCGGCGGAACCAGCGAAGGTGTCGATCTGGTCCTGATGATAGGCCGCCGCCTCTGGTTCCGACATGGCGCGATCAGGAATATAGCCGTCCCCGCGAGGGCCGAGGCATCCGCTGATGACCACTGGAGTGTGATCGGTTTCGTATTCGTTGCGAACTTCCTCGAGCAGATGGATCGCTTTACGGTTTGCCTCCGCAAGTTCCCCAGGCGTGTAGCCGAGCTTTGTTCCCCAGTCCGAGTTGGCCCGCCAGGTCGCGCTTTCGAGAATCAGTCCGGTGCCGAACTGCTTCGCGATCTCCGCATACGTACGAAAGTACTTGCCGAGGGCCGCTTCGCCCTCCGGCGTCTTCAGCAGAAGGAATGCAGCGAAGTCCGGAAGATCCAATCCTTCATGGAAGATCAAGGTGGTTTCGAGGCCACCATCGGTGAGGAAAAGACCGCTGCCGAGTTGCGGGAGTGCATTCCGGTATTTCATAGTTTGATTTCCTGTCGCAATCTGCAGTCGTTCATAGACTCGCGTCAGGTACAGCGCTGCGTCAGTCGGCGCCTTTTGAGGGCGGAGCGCCGTGTTCCGCCACGTACGCGCGCAGCGCCTTGTTTACGCTTTCCGAGTCCCGAAATACCTCCGCCACGTCGGGCGCGAGCAAGATCACGTTCGCTCGGTGCATGTACCGCTCGTAGTATTTCCCGCGAACGGCGCCAGACGCAGTCTGCTGCTCTGGAATCTCGTTGAACTCGTCTTTATCCTGATTCATAGAGTCGACGCTCAGCCGCCGTAGCCATTCGTGCAGAAATGATCCTTACTCGCTCGCCGCGCTCGACGTGAGACACGATCACGAGTCGGTGCTGTTCAGTGTAACCGAGCGTGAAGGTTCGATACTCCCCCTCGGAATGCGCAGGGTCCTCCCAGCTCAGAGCTGTCCGGTCGCCGAGAACCGTGGCCGCCTCTGCGAAGCTCACACCGTGCTTCCCCTGATTCGACCGATCTTTCTCTGGATCCCACTCGAACATCGACGGGCAGTGTAGCTCGCGCGGCTGTCGGAGTCAGCGCTTACCTACACGGATCGCTGTGAATGCTGCAACAACAAAAAGGCCGCTCTGTCGAGCGGCCTAAGTGACTGACGTAATTGGCTCCGGCAGCAAGACTCGAACTTGCGACCCACGGATTAACAGTCCGTTGCTCTACCAACTGAGCTATGCCGGAATACGTTGCGGGGACGCAAAATAGCAACTCGGAGATACCCCGTCAAGCGATTGGTGGAACGTGTGGCTCCCCGCTTTTTATTCGCTTGCTCCGTCAATGGCCTCGACCAGCTGCTCGAGCATCTGCTCGATGCTCTCGTCCTGGTACTCGATGAGTTTGATCTCGTCGTCTCCCGCGATCATGGCCGAGCAGCGCTCGGTGTGCGCGGGGCGGTAGAGGCAGATCACCGGCATATCGAAGCGGTGCCGGGCCACGGCGATCTCGTACCCGACTCCGATCGAGGGCTTGGAAACCTCGGCCACCAGCACGCCACCGAGTTCCGAGACTTCCTCGATCCACTCGAGGTCGCGCTGAAAAATCTCATTCGCGGCGAGGCTTTCCCCAGCGGCCTGGAGGGCGCCGCTGCCGACGTGCTCGGCGGAAATCTCGTGACCGGTGGTTTTGAGATGCGTGATGATACGAAGGTAGAGCGCGGCGTCGGCGCGTCCGCCGGAGATGGAACCGGAAAAGTAGACTGGTCTCGGCATGGGGCGCGGATTGTACTCTGACGCGGACCGGGGATAAAGCGGCCGGGGTCAGGGGCCGGGGGCCGGGGGCCAGAGTAGAGGCCACCGTGGCGCACCGCGCGTGTAGAATGCCGCCCCATGTCCCGCGAGATCGTCATCAATGCTGCCAAACATGAGTCACGCATCGCCGTGATCGACGAGGGTCAGGTCGTCGAACTGTGGGTCGAGCGCAGCCGGCAGCGCACGGTGGTGGGTAATATCTATCAGGGACGCGTCACCAAAGTCCTTCCAGGGATGCAGTCAGCCTTCGTCGACCTCGGGCTGGAGCGCGACGCGTTTCTCTATGTGTCTGACATCGTCGAGGATCTGGAAGAGTACGAGACCGAGAGTCACGAGGATATCCACTTCGACGAAGCCTCTCCCCGTCCCGAGACTTCCATCGCCGATCTGCTGCGAGAGGGCCAGGAGATTTCAGTCCAGGTATCGAAGGACAGCATCGCCGGAAAGGGCGCGCGGATCACTACGCACATCACTCTCCCTGGCCGCTTTCTGGTGTACATGCCCACCGTCAATCACGTCGGCGTATCCCGCAGAATCGAGAATGAGGACGAGCGCACCAGGCTCAAAGAAATTCTCGAACGCGTTCGCAAGGTACCGGGCGGCTTCATCGTGAGAACGGCCGGCGAGGGCAGACAGGAAGAAGAGTTCATCTCCGACCTCACTTACCTCACCGACCTCTGGGAACAGATACGGATCCGCGCCGAGAAGGCTTCGGCCCCCTCCGCGATTCATCACGATCTCGATCTGATCCTGCGCACCATCCGCGACGTACTCTCGCCGGAATTCAAGACGGTCTGGGTGGACTCGGTCGATCAGTACCAGCGCATCGTCGAGTTTCTCGATCAGATACAGCCGAACCTCGTATCACGCGTGCGTCTCTATCGCCGCGAGGAACCGATCTTCGAAGCCTTCGGAGTCGAGGGCGAGATCGAGAAGGCCATGAAGTCGAAGGTCTGGCTCAAGTCGGGCGGCTACATCGTGATCAATCAGACCGAAGCGCTGGTGGCCATCGACGTCAACACCGGCAAGTACGTCGGAAAGAAGAATCTCGAAGAGACGGTGTTCCGCACCAACCTCGAAGCCATTAAAGAGATCGTGCGTCAGATTCGTCTGCGCGATCTCGGCGGGATCATCGTGCTGGACTTCATCGACATGGAAGATCTCGGAAATCGCGCCACGATTTTCGACGCCCTCGAACTCGAGATCAAGAAGGACCGTTCGAAAACAAAGATTCTGCAGATTTCAGAATTCGGCCTCGTGGAGATGACCCGCAAGCGCGTACGTCAGAGCCTCGAGCGCTCACTGACGCAGGCCTGTCCATACTGCGGCGGCAGTGGCCGAATCAAATCGAACACCACGGTGATGCTGGAAGTCTGGCGACATCTGATGAAGCTGCGTGATGTGCACGAAGGACAGGAAGTGATCGTGCGGCTGAATCCGGAAATCTACGCGTCATTCCGCACAGAAGGCGGACCGATCTTCGACGAACTGGAAAGACTCCACAACATTCACCTGGTTTTCAAACCTGACGACAATTTGCATCATGAGCAGTTTGATGTGATGCCGGTTTGAGGGCGACAAGGCCGGGGTTCGGGGGCCGGAGTCATTAAGGCAGATACGTGTCACTCGGCAGGTTCTCATAAAGATCCAAATGCCCGTATTCAAGTTGTATACATTAAGCTACCACTCGACTCCGGCCCCCGGCCCCCGGCCGCTTCTGTCGTACGACCCAATGGCATGTCGTGTGCACTTTTCGCCCTTCCGACGCGAGGAGTTTTGACGAAATGTCATCCCTGGAAGAAAGCTTCAATAATCTGAGCGAGTTTCTGAACAGCCTCGATGAAGAGGGTGAGCAGAAATTCGAGCTTTCGCACTCTCTCGTCATCATCTGCCCGGACTGCGGGAAAAATATCGCGTTTCGCGGGCGCTGCCCCAAGTGCGGCGGCAACAGCTGGGTCCCGGCAGGCCATGCCGGCGGAATCTTCGAGCGCATCAAAGCGCAGCGTCGTCAGCTTTCGATGAACACTGCCGATGATGAGAGCGATCTCTACCCGCAGGCGGCGGCGGTTGAAGATCCTGAGACGCGACCAGTTTCGTAACCGCTCGATTCGCGCTGGTGTTGTGATTCACGGAGCCCGGAGTTGAAAACTCCGGCCACTTGTTCTCGCTACGCTCGTGGAGATGGTCGAGTGGCCAGAGTTTTCAACTCTGGGCTCCGTGGCGAAAGAGAGAAACGCACTACCTTGCGCGCTCTCGTCATTCCGATGAGCGCTGGATACTTTCTCCAGTTTGCGCGGTGTCTCGCGCGAGGAGGAATCTCCGTTCCGCGCCGCGATGGTCGAACTGTTCACCGCATCCGCGCGGACCGGAGATTCCTCCTCGCAGTTACGGCTGTCTCTCGTCGCGGTTAGTGAGGCTCGTCGGAATGACGTAGCGGTCGAGATAGACAGAATTCGCTCACTACAAAAAATCTCCGCATGCAGATCACTGCATGCGGAGATTGATAAACTCGGGAAACCTGAATTACTCCGGCTCGGTCTCGTCTTCGACGGACTCGGATTCGACGTCATCCTCTTCAGCACTTTCGCCGTCGACTTCTTCACCTTCCATTTCCAGTTCAGCCTGATCTTCACTGTCCGGCATGTCCAGAGCCTCTGCGATCGGCTCTACTTCTTCGACGAGCTCCGCGTCTTCCTGCTCCACAACCTTCACCGCCGCGACGACGGCGTCTTTTCCGTGAAGGTCGATCAGACGTACGCCCTGCGATGAACGGCCCACGGAGCGGATGGCCGCACAGCTGACGCGGATCATCTTTCCCTGCTTCGTGATCAGCAGAAGCTGTTCATCTTCGGCCACGCATACGATGCCGGCTACCTTGCCGTTCTTCGGGGTGGTCTTGACGTTGATCACACCCTTGCCGCCGCGGCTCTGAAGGCGATACTCGTCGATGGCGGTGCGTTTACCGAAGCCCTTGTCGGTGATGGTGAGAATCTCACCACCGGCATCACGCTTGAGGACGTCCATCTCCACGACGAAGTCTCCAGGACGGAGCGAAATGCCCTTCACTCCCGCCGCTCCACGACCCATCGGGCGTACGCCCGATTCGTGAAAGCGAATGGCCATTCCGTTGTGCGTTCCGATGAAGATCTGCGAGTCACCATCACTGAGTTCGACGCTGTGCAGATCGTCGCCTTCGTTGATGTCGACGGCGATGATTCCAGTCGCTCGTGGATTCGAGAAAGCTTTGAGTTCGGTCTTCTTGATCTTGCCCGCGCGAGTGAGCATCACCACGTATTTGGCCTGGGTGAAGTCTTTCACCGAGACCAGTGCGCGCACGCTCTCGCCCGGTTCGACACTCAAAAGATTGACGATGGCCTTACCACGCGCTGCAGGTCCGATCGGAGGCAGCTCGTGCACCTTGAGCCAGTACAGACGGCCGCGGTCGGTGAAGATGAGGACGTAGGAGTGCGTCGAGGCGACGAACAGATGTTCGACGATGTCCTCCTCCTTCGGAACCATCCCGATCTTTCCTTTCCCGCCGCGTCGCTGCTCCCGATACACGGTCAGCGGGGAGCGCTTGATGTAGCCGCCGCGAGACACCGTGATCACCATGTCTTCTTCAGCGATCATGTCTTCGATGGTGATCTCGCGTGTTTCGGCGACGATCTCGGTGCGACGATCGTCTCCGTAGGCTTCACGAATGGCCGAGAGTTCATTTTTGATGATCTGCAGGACCAGTCGTTCGGATCCGAGGATTTCTTTCAGGCGCTGAATGGTGGCGAGGATTTCCTGATACTCGTTGAAGATCTTCTCGCGTTCGAGTTCAGCACCGTGCAGGCCCAGGCCATCCTGGACATGCGTCTGCAGCGCCTTA
>JBKJUK010000340.1:0-18364 GCA_046590705.1 Thermoanaerobaculia bacterium | reverse complement strand
GCGGAACGGAGATTCCTCTTCGCACTAACATCCCGCACTCACGCGAAAGCATCTCACGCTCATCGGAATGACGCTGCGGTGGAGAGATTGAGATCAATGTACCTTGCCCCGGCCCCCCCCCAACGACTATTCCCCCCACTCCCAGCCTTCGGGATGATGAGTCCTGATTTCACGTACAAGTATGTGCGGCGTGTCGGTGGAGATTTTCGTACCTTCGGGAATGACGTTCAAAATCGTTGCAGCGACCTCGTGGACACCGGGGTCACCAGGAGAGACGCGGACGACACGGCCGACACAGCGGACACTTTCCTGCTCTCCGATCAGCAGCGTGAACTCGATTTCCTGATCGCGATGCAGGTTCGCCTCAGTCTCGAAGGAAACCCCGACACCACTGACGTCTTTCGTCAGACCGTAGCCCGAATCGAACTCCACCCGTACACCGATGGCGTGCCGCTGCGCTTTACGTCGATCGTCGTTCATCCGGCGATTCTACATCTGCCGCATGGGTGAGTCAGGTGGTCTTCGGCTGCTGACTGTCGCGGCTGTCTGGAGAATTCGAAATCAGTTTCGAGAGCAGCACCAGAATGTCGTCTGCGGTGTAGGGCTTCGCCAGAAAATGAACTCTCCCCTGGCTGCCTCTGGCGAGCGCGTCGCTGTACGAAGTCAACCCGCTCACTCCCACGATCTTCACTCCCGGGTTGATTTCAAGCAGCGCGGCAATCAGGGCCGGACCATCCATCACCGGCATCATCATATCGGTGATCACCACTGCGATTTCTTCGGCACGACCTGGATACATCGCAGCCGCTTCGGCGCCATCCCCAGCAAGGATCGTTCTGTAGCCGAAGGCTTCCAGCGTGTCCCGCATGGACAGACGGATCGCTTCCTCGTCGTCCACGATCATGATCAGCTCGCCGTGACCAACAGGCAACGTCTCCGATTCCGCTCCGACTGATTCTCTCATTTGCGAATCTGAAAGCGCCGGAAGGAAAATCTCGAACACGCTTCCCTTATTCACTTCACTGGAAACCCGTACGAAACCGCCATGACTTCGAACGATCCCGATGACAGTGGACAGTCCCAGGCCAGTACCCTTCCCGAGTTCCTTTGTCGTGAAAAAAGGTTCGAAGATGCGGTCAAGCACCGACTCAGGCATGCCACAACCTTCGTCAACAACCTCGAGCTTCAGATATCGGCCTGGCGGATGGAATTGACCCGTGATTCCTTGATTCTGTTGATCGGTCAAATGAAGGTTCGTCACTCGCAGGAGAATCCGGCCGCCTTCAGGCATGGAGTCTCTGGCGTTCACGCACAAGTTCAGCAGGACCTGATTCAACTGAATGGGGTCGCCCATGACCAGCCAGAGCTCCTCGGGCAGGTCGGTCGCGATTCTGACGTTCTTGGGGAAAGTATTCAGTGCGATCGACGCGACTTCCCTGACAGTCTGATGAAGCTCAACCGGCAGTCGTGCGCCGTCGATTCCGCGGGTGAACGAAAGAACCTGCTTGACCAGCTCCGCTCCCCGTTTGGCGCTTCGCTCGATGTTGGCGATTGCGGAGAGTGCCTTCTCACCCGTTTCGAAGCGTTTCAGAAAACTCGCACCCATGACGATCGGTGCGAGAAGATTGTTCATGTCATGAGCGATCCCGCTGGCGAGTGTCCCGAGACTGTCCATTCGCTGCGCGCGCAGGAACTGAGCTTCGAGAAGCTTACGCTCAGTCATGTCCTGACAGGTGCCTATGGCTCGCGCCGGTTTTCCGCTCTCGTCGTGGAGAAACTGCCAACGCTCCTCGACGACTTTGATCTTTCCGTCACGCAGGAGCAGTCGATGTTCAATTACTCCCAAGCTGTGATCCTCGAGCGAGCGTAGAAAAGCTGCATCGACCGCTGCACGATCTGAGGGGTGAACCAATTCCCTGAATTCGGAATGTGTGCCGCCGAATTCATTGGGTAGCATGTCAAAGATACGATAGGTTTCAGCGGACCAGGTTACCGCCATGGACTCCAGATCGGTCTCCCAGCTTCCGACTTTCCCGACGCTCTGTGCTGCCACCAGTCGCGCCCGTTCGGTCTCGAGTTGCGAGGCCAGACCTCGCTGTTCTTCCTCTCGCTTCTGAGCCGCGGCTTCGGCATGTTTGAGGTCGTCGATGTCCGTGCAGGTGCCGAACCACTTGACGATCGAGCCTGATGCGTCCCGCAGAGGCAGTGCTCGGCCGAGCATCGAGTGGTACTGACCGTCGGCGCGACGCAGGCGGTATTCAATTTCGAAGGCCTCACCACTTTCGGTTGCCTGCTGCCAGCGTATCGCGGTTCGTAGATGATCTTCTGGATGAAATGGAGGAAGCCAGCCATGTCCCAGACTTTCCTCGAGGGTCAGACCGGTGTAGTCCATCCAGCGCTGATTGAGGTAGATACACCCTCTATCGGCTCTAGCGATCCAGACAATCTGTGGCATCGCCTCGGTGATCAAGCGAAACTCGGCCTCGCTGGTGCGGAGTGCCTCTTCTGCAAGTTGACGATCGGTGATGTTTTCGTGGATGACCACGGCGCCCTGCTGGCTGTCCGTACGCAGCGGAGTAGCCAGCATCCGAAACCAGCGCGTATCTGATCCCGTACGACAGGTGTATTTGAACGAGAAGGCAGCAGCACTACCGTGGAGCACAGTTCGAATCCCTTCCGCAGCGGCTTTTACTTCGTCGGAACAGCTGCACCAGATTGCCTCGCAGGCCGAAAGATAGTCCTGGCCTGCTTCCAGACGCACGGTTGGGAACTTAGCGTCTGCGGCACGGAGACCCCAGGGTAGGCTCACCGAAAGAATTCGGCCCGTAGCGTCCAGTATCGCAATGTGCTCAGAGAGAGAGTTGCAGCCGACCTTCTCGATCGTGGCAGCCTCTGGAGGCGCGGGCGCGAGGATTCCGTTCAGCGGCTGGTCGGCCTGAACTGGTTCCAGGTCTGAGTCTCGATCGTCACTCAAGGCAGACACTCCCCATGCGACGACAACTTGACCGATGCTGTGGGAATGCAGAAGAGAATAAGTACACCTCGGGTACGCCCAGTCGCAGCGCGCCTTTGATGCACGATACACCTTATTGTTGCAATGTCGCTCCCCACTGGCGAACGTAGACAGCACTAGGGCACCACGGGTCGTTCAGGCAGGCGCCACGAGCGACGGACTGGTATCCGCGCCTTTCATCACGGCACTGAGCGAAAGCATGGCACCGATCGCAGCGACCACCGGCGACTCCAGTTTCAGACATTCGGCAAACCGATAGACGTCCGTTGCGGATCCGAGATGCGGGAGCCCGCACTTCGTCAAAGCCTGCGCGAAGATCGCATTTCCTTCCGGCACACCGAGGATACGCTGGAGCTTTCCCAGCGCCAGATCATCCCATTCTGTTGCAACGGTCACCCCCGCGCCTCGAGTCTCCGCAGAGCTTCATCTCGTTCCTGTAGTGCGCCCAGAACCGACCGCTCCATTTCGTTGGCCTGCTCTCGCACCTCGAAAGCGATCGCCTCGGCAATGTGGCGCAACCGCTCACTCTCCGCGGCCTTTTCGGCATAAATTGAATCGATGCGCAAAAGCTGTCGTCGGAGAAAGATGGTCAGAAGGATGGCTGCGATCAACGAGAGTGTCGCTCCGAGGTAGAGCAAGGTATTGTTGGCGCGGTCGGCCGTCTGCTGTCGAGCTTTGAGGAGCCGCGCTTCTTCCTCGTAGAGTGACGCGAAGATTGCGCGCATGGAGTCCATGCGCTGCTTTCTCATCTCCAGCCTGCGACGTGCAGAAGGGCTGAGGATTACTTTCTCCGCGTTCCGACTTACCAGAATCCGCTCGGCTTCGGCATCCGCTGACCAGAACCGGAAATTTTTCTGCACTTCGCTTACGTATCGACGAGCTCCCGGCGCGGTGGAGCTTTCCAGGTAGCCGAGACTTTTTCCGATCTGCTGACGCCCCTGATCGTAGGGCCGCAGAAAACGTCGATCGGATGTCAACATATAGGCACGTAGGCCGTTGTCCTGGTCGATGAGCAGACGCTGAGCCTCGTTGGTATGAGCGAGCACCTCGTATGTGTGCTGCACTCTGGCCTGGGCTTGAAGAAGTTGCACGACCCAGAGGGAGAGGGCCAGCAACATCAGAACGAGTATCAGGACAGGGACAGCGAGAGTTCGTGTGACAAGTGCCCCTGGCGTCGAGTTCATACGGCGGAGTCTATCCGCAAAGCGACACTCATCCGAATAAATCGGGTGACGGGCGAACTTCAGCGATCGAGATGACCTTCGCTGCGCGGAACGGAAGAGTCCGTTCATCGGAATCATGCAGTGAGCCGATACTCAGGCTATCGCGCCGCTGCTGGCAGCCGCCACGTAGGGGCGAGCTGCGCTCGCCCGCTCTCCCGGCCGTTCAAGCGAACGCTGGAGATCGGGCGCGCGCAACGCGCCCCTACCAAGTGCTCCGTGCGGCTGGATACCCGTATCTGCGTTCCAACGAACGCAGATACGGGTTGGAAATCGATTCTTAACTTCTGGCTTACCAGCTGTAGCTGACGTATCCAAGAGCCCGGCGATCGAGAAGATCGCCGCCGAACGCTTCGTAGTGCTCGTTCCCTAACGCGTTGCTGACGTTCGCGCCGAAGGCAATGTGCTCGATGGGACGGAATGCTGCGGAGAGGCTGACCGAGTCATACCCCGGGATATCGCCCGCGAAGACACCGGCTGCCCAGAAGAAATCGTCAACCCAGCGGTACTTCGCTGAGACATCGAACTTCTCGGTGGTGTAGGCGATACCAAGATTGAACTTGTTCTCAGGTGCGTTCGGAAAGAGTTTGTCGCCAAGTTGAACAGACTGCACTTCAAAGTCGAACCACGAGTAGTTGAAATCGAGGAGCCAGTTGTTGGAAAGGTAGTAGTTGAAGGCCAGTTCGACGCCCTGCGTTTCGACTTCTCCCGCATTGGTGTACGAGAACACGAGCGCCGGTTTCCCGTCCACCGTAGTGAGGGAGCGCAGGATGCTGGCGGGCACCCTGGCCCGCAGGGCACCGAGAATGGCGGCCTGCAACTGCGGCGGAAGATTGGCCGGCGGTGTGTAGAAGCCGAAGGCCGGATTCACACCCGGCAGCAGGTCAGTGACGAAATCTTCGACCTGATTCCGGTAGTAGTCGGCGGTCACGAAGAGTTTGCTGCCGAAGATGCCGCTGTATCCGAGTTCGTAGCCGGTGATGTGCTCCACTTTCAGGTCAGGATTTCCGCGAGCGAGAACCGGCACGAGGTCGAATCCGAGGGATGCGCCTCCCAGAGCAGGCTTGAAAGCCTCGTTGATTCCATTCAGCGCACGCGTCGGTGCACCCGCTGGCGCGGTAAGGAAGAACTCAGAATAGTTGGGAACCTGGAATGCTTTGTTGTAGGTGAGGCGCATCGCCTGACCGCGAACGAACTCGTAAACGAGCGAGGCTTTTGGTGAAAACTCAGGGTCATGCAGAGTGCTCTCGTCGTATCTTCCAGCCAGCACGAAACGAACACGCTCGGTAGGCTTGATGTCCACCTGTCCAAAGACACTCTGCAGATTCTCTTTGCGCGCTTCAGCCATCAGGGTCTGCACGCCGGCGTCGTTCGCAGTATCAACGTCCTGCTCACGGTAAGCCACGCCACCAACGACTCGTACCTTGTTTGCCAGGAAATCGTAGTTGCCCTGAATCTCGCCATGTAGATTCGATGAATCTTCGAACAGCGCTGCGCCGGAGCTGAGAGCGATCTGATTTCTCGCTTCGCGCCCGTCGTAGTAGGCGATGAAGTTCCAGTGCGGCATATTGAAGTTCGCGCGAGCCCAGGGTCTCTTGACATCCGTGACCTGCACCCGTCCGATGCCGGTTTGAAATACGGGACCTTCCAGATCGGCGTAACCGCCCTCGATCGTCAGAAGATTCGTGGCTCCGAAGTACCGGTCCAGCCGGAGGCCGCCGAAAACGATCTCGTTCTCGGTGAGCGGCAGGGCCCTTTCGCGCGGGAGACAGTTGATCTGCCCGGGCTGTGTTGGACTACAGAACACGCTGTACTCCGGAGCTACATTGCGTGAACGCGTGAAGTCTTCGCTCTTCTGATATCCGCCCACAACCCGATAGAACCAGTCACTGCCGAGACGGCCCGCATAGCGAAGGTCGAGCCGTCGCGTGTCGAGGTCGCCGCCAGTGAGCTGCACCTTGCCGCCCTGGCTCAGTTTCGGTTGCTTACTGGTCATGTTCAGCACGCCGTTGAAGGCGTTCGGTCCGTAGAGTGCTGAGCCCGGACCGCGAACGAGTTCGACGGAGCTCATCTCGTCCATCGGAACGGAGAGCGCCGCCCACTCCTGCGCTCCGAGAAAAGCAATGGCAGGGTCTCTACCATCGATGAGCGTAAGGATGCGACGATTCAGCGAACTGTTGAATCCGCGCGTGTTGAAGTTGAAGTCGTACAAACCGCTCTGCGTAAAGTCGACGCCTGGAGCCGACTCGAGAACCTTCGGAAGCTGGCCCGTTGCTGCTTCGGCCTCGACCTGTTTCTCGCTGAAGACCGTCACCGCTGCCGGCGCTTCCACAATTCGTTCGGTCGTCCTCGAGGCTGAGTAGACGGTGATCGATTCGGCGATCGACGGCTTCCAGTCGACCTGTCGATCGAGGTTGGTTGCCGATCCTGCCGTCACCACCACGCCTTCGCTCACGTCGGCCTGGTCTCCGATGCTGAAGTCCACTCGGTATGTTCCGGGAGGAAGTCCAGTGAACGAGAACGAGCCATTGGCGTCGGTGACAGCTGCGACCGATCGTTCGGTGATTGTGACGACGACTCCGCCGAGGCCGCTGCCGTTGAGGCGGGTGACACGACCGCTGATGCTGCCGTTCGACTGCGCCATGCCTGATGTAGCGAAAAGGAGCAGAGTGAGCGTAAGTGCGAACAAGCCGAGCTTCTTCATCAAATTCCTCCGGGTGCATTGCCGAGAAACGAACTGCATCGATGTGTGACGAAACTGTGAGTGGATGCCCGATATATAACAGTCAGCTGCGGTAATGGTCAACCGCGGCGACGACCGACCCGCTCGAGCGAGATGGCGCTCTGTTCACGACTCGATCGCGAAAACTCTCCACACTGCACCTCCATCCCCCTGGAACGTCAGATCAAACCGCCGCGTCCACGCTGATACCCAAACAAAGTCCGTGTTCTCTTCCTATTGGGCTACGTTCTTGACCCAGTCAGACTCCTGAGCGCCTGACACGGATCGGGAACGGGGGCCGGATTGGCTGCGGTGTCGGCTGTGCGTTGAGTTGTTGCAGCACGACCTCGATCGCCTTTTCGAGTTGAGGGTCGCGTCCGGCAATGATGTCGGCGGGGGTCTGTTCGACCTCGATGTCGGGCGGCACGCCTTCGTTCTCGACCGTATAGCCCTCTTCCGGTGTCCAGATGGCGATGTTCGGAGCGGTAATCGTTCCGCCGTCCATGAGCACCGGGTATCCGAGAATACCGACCAGTCCACCCCATGTTCGTTTCCCGATCAGCGAACCAATCTTGAATTTTCGAAACATGTACGGGAGCAGATCTCCGCCTGACCCAGCGTTCTCGTCGATGAGCATGACCTTCGGACCCTGGATGCCGGCCTGAGGGGAATGCAGATCCTGACCGTACCTCGTCGCCCAGTACGAAATGAGAGGACGCCTCATGATGTCGATGTAGTAGTCGGGAACCTGTCCTCCCCCGTTGTAACGCTCATCGATGATCATGGCCTCCTTATCCGCCTGCGGATAAAAATAGCGCTTGAAGTATGTGTGGCCCGCTCCGGCCGTGTTGGGAACATAGACGTATGCAACACGACCGGCCGTTGCCTCGTGTACTCGTCTTAAATTTCTCTCGACCCAGTCCCGGTTTCGCAGCTGAAGCTCGTCGGCAACGGGCACCACGTTGACCTTGCGGGACCCCTGACCAGTCGCTGAAGTTCCGATCGTCAGCTCGACGATGCGTCCGGACGTGCCCTCGAAACGAGCGTAGATGTCTTCCGGGTAGCGAAGTTCTTTTCCATCGATGGCCAGCAGGTACTCACCGGGCCGGACATCCACTCCAGGTTCAGTGAGAGGTGACCTCAGGTCAGGGTTCCAGTTCAGTCCGCCGTATACTTTTTTGAACCGGTATCTGTTCTGATCGATCTCGTAGTCCGCTCCCAGCAGGCCGCCAGGCACAGTCTCCGGCTGCCAGAGCGAGTCCCCGCCACCGACGTAGAGATGACCGACCGAGAGTTCGCTGCCCAGCCAGCGCATGACTCTGGTCATGTCGCTGCGTGTAGTCAGGTGCGGAAGGAAGGCGGCGTATTTTGTTCGGATCGCCTTCCAGTCCGCGCCGTGCATGCCTGGATCGTAGAAGTAATCGCGTGCGATGCGCCACGATTCGTCGTACATCTGCGCCCACTCGGCGCGGGGATCGATACGAACCTGTACTTTGTCGAGTGAAAGCCTGTTCTTCTCCGGATCGATCTTGTCGCCAATCTCAGAAATCGACCATGAGTCTTTGATCTTGAACAATATTTTCTTCGTATCGCGGGTGATTTGATAGCTTTCGGCACCAGGTACCAGCGTCTCGATTTTCCGCTTTTTGAGATCGAAGCGTTGCAGTTGTCGCGATCCACCCTCCTCGGGATTGCCGTCAGTACGAATCAGGTAGACCTGACCGCTTGCTCCAACCTGAAGGCTGGAGTAGTCAGCTGACGGGATCGGAAGGGCCTGAATGCGCTGCGAGAGATCGGCGAACTCGATGACTACCGTAGCGATTTTGGGCGGTGTGGACTTCTCTTCCTTCTTTGCGCTGTCCGCTGCCGCGTCTGGAGTGGTTACATTCGATGAGCCGGCCTCCTCGTCACTTTCACGAAGCAGCGGAGACGCGTGACCCTTGGGAAGCACAGCCATGTAGACGCTGCGCGTTGCGCGCGAGTCAGCATTCGATTGCGCGAACCAGTCCTGCACCGGTCCTGCATCAGTCGACGCGAACATGTAAAGATACTTTCCATTCGGATCGAAAGCCGGGCTGCTTACGTCACTCAAACCTTCGGTGACTGCTGTCGACTTCTTGTCGCTCACTGAGTAGAGAAATAGCTGCCCGAGGAAGTTTGGGGTGACTCTCGTGTAGGCCAGCCACTTCGAATCGGGGGACCATGCCGAATCGAGTCCCGGATCGGGACCGTAAACGGGGTTGGTCGCCACTTTGGTCATGACTCCGCTGATGGCGTTCACGACATAGAGCGTCCGTGAATTGTCATTGAGCGATAACATCGAACCGTCGGGCGCCCACTCCAGCCGCTCGTAGAACCCAC
This sequence comes from Thermoanaerobaculia bacterium, assembly GCA_046590705.1. Lineage (GTDB taxonomy): Bacteria > Acidobacteriota > Thermoanaerobaculia > Gp7-AA8 > Gp7-AA8 > JBKJUK01. Next base: position 9,048 of record JBKJUK010000340.1, on the reverse strand, counting down.
TTCCTGACAGCGCGAAATCGCGGCTCGCGCCACGTCCGTCCTGTGGAGCGATCGTGAGTCGGTACTCGCCACTTCTATCTGAAAAGTAGGCGATTGACTTTCCATCCGGTGACCACGCCGGTGAGCGCTCGTGCGAGCCAGGCGTCGCGGTCAGATTTCTGTCGTCGCCTTTCTCGCTCGGAACGGTGATGATTTCACCGCGAACCTCGAACGCGGCCCGAGCCCCGCTTGGTGAAACGGTAGCATTGCGAATGAATTTCGCCGCTTTCGCGAACCGCGGGCGCGTCTCGATAAGATCGGCCGCGACGCCAACGCGCAGACGCGTACTCTGGTTCTTTTGTAGATCGAAAAGATGAAGGTAGCCTGCCTGCTCGTAAACGATCGACGAGTCGCCTGCCGTCGCCATCTGAACCGGAAAATCTTCGTGTTTCGTCAGACGTCGGATGGTTTTAGTCGATACGTCGTAGGCGTAGAGATTGAACTCACCTTCGCGGTCAGATCGAAAGTAGATCTGGTTGCCGATCCACATTGGGTCGGTGTCGTTGGCCCGGCCGGAAGGCTGAGCGACTTCTTCGATCGCATGGGTAGTAACGTCGTAGATCCAGAGTCGCGAAGTCCGGCCGCCACGGTAGTTCTTCCAGATGCCGAACGCCTCTGCAGCAGGAACGTAAACGATCTTCTTACCGTCGGGTGAATACGATGCCTTGATCCCATGCGGAATCGGCAGCTTCTCCTGCGCACCACCAGTCACAGGGACCGTAAACAGTTGAACGTGGCGGCTGGTGTGCCGAATGCGAGGAGAGGTAAAGAGCACCGATTTGCCATTCGGGGTGAATCCGAGAACGTTGTCGTCGCCCGGGTGCCAGGTGAGTCGCTTCGGTTCGCCTCCATTGGAGGAGACGACATACACATCAGTGTTTCCGTCGTACTGGCCGCTGAACGCGAGCATGGAGCCATCCCGGGAAAAGCGGGGCGAAGATTCCGGCCCCGGGTAGGAGGTAAGTCGCCGCACGGCACTGCCGTCAAGATTCGCGAGCCATATATCGTTCGCGTAAACAAAGGCAATACTCTTCGCACTTACCGCTGGGTCGGTGATCATCCGAGTGTCGTTGACGTCGACTGCTGCGAGGCTGACTGCTGACGAGAGAAGCATGATCACGATGAGGATTGTCTTGTTCAAAATACCGTCCTTTCAGTTTGCTGGTATGGGGACCGAAGCGGATGAATCGGAAGATCAGCGAGGCCGATCTCCGCGCAATCATAGACCTGAGCTGGGTGGGGTATCGTTGAATCTGACGAATGCGGGCCAGTCGCTTCTCTCTCAGTGCTCGACCATGGTCGAAGAACTACATCCCCCGTCGCACCCTGAAACAGTCAGGCAGGACTTGAAATGAAAGACAGCATCCTCATTGCGCGAACCGATCAGGAAATCCTCGATTGCTTCCCGGTCATGCGCGAGCTCAGACCGCACCTGAAACGAGACGAATTCGTGATGAAGGTGAGAGAGCTTGAAAGAAACGCCGGTTTCCGACTGGCTTTTCTGTCGAACGACGCCGTGATGGCAGTGGCCGGCTTCCGCATCTCGGAGTGGCTCAGCGGCGGTCGTATCTCGAAGTTGAAGATCTGGTCGCGTCAGCCGCCGAACGATCCAAAGGATACGGCGGAGAGCTTCTCGACTGGCTGTTCGCGCATGCCCGAGAACAGCAGTGCAGACAGGTCAAACTCGTCTCGAACCTGGTCAGACTCGACGCGCATCGATTCTACCTGCGTAAAGGGATGACACTGCAGGCCCACTATTTCACGATCAACCTGGACTGATCGCCCATCAGTCGATCTCTGGATTGAGACTCTCCAGCATTCCGACCAGCGCTTCTATCTCGAACGGTTTCGCAAGAAAGCGAACCGGTGCGCTTGTCTTCAGCGAGTCGAGCCTTCCGGAGTTTGCATGGCCCGAGGCGAACACCGCGGGTAACGGACCGAACGATGCGGTGATGTTTTCGTATAGATCGAACCCGTCGCAGTCTGGGAGGTTGATGTCGACCACCAGAGCCTGCGGGCGGTACGCGGAGAGAATCTGTAGAGCCTCGGCCCCATCACGGGCAACACGCACACTCATTTGTCCATCTTCGAGAAGCATGGAGATGCCTGCCGCAACGGCCTCATCATCCTCAACCAGAAGAATCTCCGAAGGCCAGTGGCTAGTGTGAGGCAGGAGCGGTTTTTTCTGTGCTGTGACCGGCGACTCCGACTCGGGCAGGAGCAATTGCACAGTCGTGCCTCTCCCGGGTTCGCTGGCCACCGTCAGTTGCCCGCCATGGTGTGTCGCAATCTGGTGCGCGATCGACAGCCCAAGCCCTTTGTGCCCTTTTCGAGTTGTGAACAAGGGCTCAAAAACACGCTGCAGGGTCTCTTTACTCAGACCAGGACCGTTGTCGCTAACGGTGAAACTGACGAAGTTCCTGCCGTCGCCAGACTTGCTCGAGTCGGCTCTCACGTTGATCGCCAGTCTGACTGCGCCGGGAAGCTCGCCGATCGCTTCGGAGGCATTCCGCAGGGCTGTTCTGACTATTTTCATCAACTGATTGCTATCGAGATCGATCGTCATCGGGACATCGGCAACTTCGAGTTCGAAGCTGATCGGTGTCGGGACGAGCAGGCGCAGCTCGTCTGCACACTCTGCAAGCCAGGACTGCACATCTACGGGGGTTCGCACAGGCGCAACCGGACTGGTAAAGGCCCGGAGATCTTCGGTAATCTCGCGACCCCGACTCACCGACTTCGCGATCGAGGTGGCGGCGGCGGTGGTCTGCGGATCCTGCGCCTTCCGAATGAGACTCTCTGCGAAAGGCTGGATACCCATCAGGATATTGTTGAACTCATGAGAGAGGGCTGATGCGACGCGGCCCAGGCCTGCCAGACGATTGGCGCGCTCGAGCTCATTCTGCAGATGTTCTCTTTCTGTGATGTCGATGAATGAAATCACCATCGATCTGACCGCATGTTCGTCGTCAAGTATCGGTGAGATGAAAACCTCGGCGGGAAATGTCGAGCCATCTTTCCGACGGAACGTCTCACTCATCAGGTGGCCAGGCTTCTGCTCCTCGGCCGCGACCAGAAGTAGACATCTCGCACCTCTGCACAGGGACGTGTCATCACTGGGTCCATGGAGAAAGTCGTGAAGACTTCGGTTCAGCAGTTCATCTGATCGGAACCCGAGCATCGCTGCTGCGGGCTCGTTGACGAGAGTGCATCTTCCAGAGAGATCGGTCGCACAGATACCTTCGTACGTTGATGCCAGGAGAAGTTGAACCTCCTGTGACAGCGCCTGCAGTCGATTCTTGTCGCTGCTGATCTCAGTGATGTCGCGGCTGATGACCAGCGCATACTCCACGTTCTCAGTGGCTCCACGTTCCGGAAAGACTTTGAGTTGAAACGTACGCTCACCTCCTTCCGCAGGAAGGAACACTTCCATCGTCGTTTCGGATCCCGTGGCGAAGACCTCGGCCAATGCCTGCTCGATCTGCGCGCTGAAACGAGGATCGAAATTGAGCTCACTCATAGTCTTTCCAGTGAGCGCGGAAGCCGGCATACCGGTTAGCCGCTCGATGGCGGGATTTACGTAATCGCGTCGCAACCCGCGATCAAAACGTGCGATCAGGTCAGGTGTGTTCTCGACGACCGCGCGAAACAGCTGATCGCTGTCCTTCAACGCAGGACCCACAGCGTTCGTCGCTGGCACTGTCACGACGGCCTCAACTTCCGAGATGAGATCCACACCAAGCCCGGACCCGCGAGCCAGAATTCGTTCAATGGCTGGAACCAGGCGAGAGAGACGTGACCTCAAAACAATGTCGTCGGCCCCCGCGTTCATGGCATCTGCCGTCTGCTCTTCGCCGATCGGATCGGAAACAAGAATGAGCGGTACGTCCGGGAGACGTTCTCTCACCACTGCAATGACTTCGACTCCATGGATGCCACGAAGCGCGTAGTCGAAGAGAATCAGATTCCATGATGCGGAGTCGAGGGCGCGCTGAAGTTCTTCCTCCGACCTCACGCGGCTGCATGCCGGCGCTGGACCACTTGCCGTCAGCGAGCTGATCGCGACGTCGACGTCCTGATCAAACTCCCCGATTAGAAGAACGCAACGTAGCTGCTTCATCGATGAGTAGTATGTGCTCACCTCATCGGAAGCAGAAGGACTCGGAGGTGGACAGCTGGAGATTGAGCAAGCTAACGACCGACGCGGCGGTACGGAGGGTGGTAGCCTGCATCCTCGTGAAAGCTCTCGTCATGATCGCCCTGGCCGCCGCCTTCTTCTACAGCGTCGATCTATCTGCGGCCTCCGTACAGAGACGTCGTGCTCCGCGCGAGTCTTCGACGCAGGCTCCTTCTGTGAGGATAAATGATGACTTCCGCTTCGGAGCTCAGGGCTGGGCCGCGTCGTTCTCCGACTACGCTCCGATCCAGGAGAACATTATGGAGTTCGACTCCGGAATTCGCTCGCTTCCGGCCGAGCTCGGGAGTGGCACGGCCTACTTCATCTCCGCGAACAATCGCTCTGACGATGTCTTCATGTTTTTAGTGAGGAAGTTGACGGAAGCCGAGGGCATTCGAGCGAACAAACGATACCAAGTCAGCTTTCGAATCCTGCTCGGTTCGAACGCTCCTGGAAACAACTGTGCGGGAATCGGTGGGCATCCCGGATTCAGCGTTTACCTCAAAGCCGGTGCAACCTCCGTGGAGCCACGTTCGGTTCTGATGGCGTCCGGGTTTGTGATGAACGTGGACAAGGGTAATCAGTCCACCGGAGGTCCTGCGGCCACTGTGGCAGGTGATGTCTCCACGGGGACCGACGTCTGTTCCAACGCGCCATTCGCCACGCTCGAGCGAATCCATCGACACACGTTTTCGATCGACTCCAACGCTTCCGGGGAACTGTGGTTGCTGGTCGGAACCGATTCAGGATTTGAAGGGAAGACCTCGCTGTACTACCAATCAATCTCAGCGACGCTCACTGCGTTGCCCTGACGCACGAGTTTTGACTGTTCGTCGGGCCGAAAGAAGTCGGGATCGAATAAGCATGCAGCGTGCTGAGGCCATCTGCATTGCCTGGCTGACAGGACACGATTGTGGAGCACAGGCAATCCTGCCTGTGACGGGACCAACGAACTTCGAGGGCCAGCCGCTTTCAGAACCCGCGCATAGCGACTGCGAGCAACGATCTCCGATCAAGCACAAGTGAGAAGTGCTCTGTTCAGCGAGGATCGGGAAGCAGCGTCGTGTTACTCCTCGTATCAGAATGACCGTTTGGACAGGTCACCTCGATGACGCCGGGACCGTCGAGGAAGAAGCCGGGAGCAGTCTGGTCGTCATGCGAAGGCGTTGCAGTCCATTCCACTCCACACTCTGAACAATGCGCAAAGGCCGAAATGATTTCAGTTGCACGGCGTCTCTTGTGCCCCTCCTGATGTGCGTCATCCTCGTCGCTCCCCCACTTCACATCTGTCATTTCAATGGTCATTCATCCTCCGATGTGCGGCATTGGCATTGCGTCGTTATGCAACCCTTAGTCCGCTAATTGTGGAAGCATCGGAGCCGCTGCTGTGATCGAGACCGGCTCCTCACTCGAGAACGGCGCGACCCTCACCCTGGTCCAGCACCAGAAATTCTGATTCCGGTAGCCCCTCGCTCGCCAGTGCCCTTCGAAGCGCGAGCAGTGGTTCAGCCTCGCCATCGTCTCCCAGATTGAACGTCCCGTAGTGCATTGGGATCGAGATGCGTGCGCCAAGGATTCGGTGCGCTCTGACGGCTTCGAGTGGCGAGATGTGCACAGGAGACATAAACCAGACTGGTCTGAATGCGCCGATGGGCAGCAGCGCTACGTCGATCGTACCGATTCGATCGCGGATCATCTGGAAATGAGGTCCCCACCCCGTATCACCCGCGAAGAAGACTCGGCCTTTCGAGCTTTCGATGACGTATCCGGCCCAGAGGTTGGCATCGCGATCAGTCAATCCTCTACCGGAAAAATGCTGCGCCGGAACAAGATGAATTCTGACGCTTGTGCTCGCCTCGACAGTCTCCCACCACTCGTGCGAACGCCCACCCGAGATCGAATGTTTCTCGAGCAGCGCGACGTTTCCCAAGGCACTGATGATCACGGGATGGTCCCTCTGCTCGAGCCGCTCGAGGGTCGAGAGATCAAGATGGTCGTAGTGGTTGTGGCTCAACAGCACGAAGTCGATCTTCGGCAGAGCGTCGAAGGCCACCCCCGGATCGCGCCGGCGTGCTGGTCCGGCCCAGGACACCGGCGAGGTACGCCGTGACCAGATCGGGTCCGTGAGAATGTTCAAACCATCGACCTGAATCAGCATGGTCGCGTGATTGATGAAGGTCACCCGCAGGGCTTCAGAGCGAGCGGAAGGTGCTGGAAATGTCTTGTTCTCGATCCACCGTGGCCAGTGGCCTGGCTCGCGCGTAAACATCCATTTGAAGAATGCCAGAGTGCCGTGATTTCCGCGACCGAAGTTGAAAAACTGTTTGCCATCGAAGTGATCGCTGGGCGGACCTGAGTATCTGGGCGCAGCGAAGAGCCGGCCCACGAAAAGCAGGCCGGCCATCGCGGCGCCCACGGTCAGCAGAATTGCTCTGGTAATCGATCGTCTCATCGTCCCTCTGACTCAGCCTGCACACACATTTCGCAGAGAGCTTCTGCTTCGTGCGTGCCGTGGATGGGCGGCTGGATCCGCTGGTTGAACTTTCATGCCGATCGACTCGGATCAAACCTCCCGATCCTCAGTCGAGCCTTCACTCAACTTGCCAGTGACTGCTCCTGCCTGGTCAGGGAGCGTTGGTAGGCAATGCGTTCGAGATAGGAATCATCGCTCGAGCCGTTGTCTGGTCCATGCCCGCCGAGCGACTCAGCGATCAGCGACAGTCAGGATAGCCGGAAATGTTGAGTCCGAGGCGGATGTCTCGCCTCACCAGCCAGCGGCCAGCAACGCGCGTGGGCGTCACGACTCCCCTGCCCGCACGGTTCAACGTAAGCTTCCGGATCTTGCCGGAGGTGAGGCGCGGGTCGTCAGTGAACATGATGTCGTCGATGTAGTAAGTGGCACAACCGCGCTCGATCACATGCATGTGAATGTGAGCTGGCAGATCAGTTCCTGGGTATCCTGCGGGGCGGATCGTCTCGAATTGGTAGCCGCCATCCAGGCCTGTCAGGGCCCAGCCGCGAAGCAAACCATGTCGGTGCGAAGCTCGTCCTTTGCTTCTCTGGGAAGTCGGATAGATGCCGCCTGCATTGGTTTGATAGGCGTATACGATCACGTTCGATCGTGGGCGCCGATCCCTGCCGTACACGAAGCCGCTTACAGTCATGGGCTGACCGGGTTCGCTTACAGGTGCGATTCGAGAGCGCGCATAAAGATTCGCAGGCATTCCCTGGAAGACCGCTTCGCAGCCTTCACACGGCAGTCCGACCACCGGTTCTCTTGGCCGAGCGATCGGATTCGCGAGGAGTAGTGTGAATAGAGGGGCGAGAATCAAGTAGCGCAATCGTTCCTCCGGAGCAGCCAAGTATGGCGTGGTCGCTCAATTCTCCACCATGCTTTTGAATCAGAACCATCATTCCGATGAGACGCGCGATCGGAGTGACGGCGTATAGGGGAACTCGGATTTGGTGGGAACTGATGGCGGTTTCTTGTCTGGACGAATAGCACGCCGAGTCCGACCCGTGTAAGAAGATCTTTGACAGGGGAGTTTCGCGAAAGCGTCGCGTACCTGTTTCACCCGCGTTAACAATCCCTGACTCGCCTCACAGGGCCGGAGGCCCGGCATCGCTTAGCCCAGGCCGTAAGGCCTGGGACGAATGATGACGGGTTAAGCCGTTGAGCCCCAGTGGGGCGGCATCGAGGTTTTTTTCGGCGCAGCGTAGATTGCATTTCGAAGCGGGTGGTGTTCCAGACGGTATCGACGAGGTTCAACGTCGCGATGCCGCCCCGCTGGGGCTCGGGACGAGTTCCGAAGCGACTCGTCCCAGGCCTCACGGCCCTGGGCTACAACTATGCCGCCCCTTCCGGGGCTGTGAAACATGTCACGCCACCTCATGTCCCGCAGAAGGTCTGCCGTACTCGTTCCTTTTCCTGCGGTGGGTTCGCGTAGTGCGCGAGCTCAGGCTGATCGTCGAATGGCTTCGAGAGTATCTGCAGGAGTTCCTCGAATGGTCCGAAATCGTTCCTGTCGACGGCTGCTCGAATCACAGCTTCAATACGATGATTGCGCGGAATGTAGGCCGCGTTCACGCTGCGCATCGTGTCGCGACGTGTCGCTGGATCAACTGCTTCCCGCGAGAGTCGTTCTCGCCAACGCGTGGCCCACACGTCGAAAGCGGCCGGTTCAGAGAAGAGAATTCGCACGTCTTCATCGTTCACGCCATCGAGTGCCGACTCACCGAGCCGGCGAAAGGTCAAAGTGAAATCAGCGCGGTTGGCAGCCATCGCTTCCAGCAAATCGTGCCAGATCACTTCATCGCCATCTTCCTCGGAGAAAAACCCTAACTTTCGCCGCAGCCCTGCGCCGTATGCCTGTTCGAACGAAGCTGCGAAGGTGCCGAGTGATTCTCTGGCATCTGACACAGCGGTTTCTACGTCGTCCGACAGCAGCGGCACCAGACACTCGGCGAACCTGGTGAGGTTCCAGAGGCCGATGGAAGGCTGACTGGCAAAGGCGTAACGGCCGTGACGATCGATGGCACTGAACACTGCTTCCGGATCGTATTCATCGATGAAAGCGCATGGACCGTAGTCGATGGTCTCGCCTGCCACGGACATGTTGTCGGTATTCATCACACCATGGATGAATCCGACCAGAAGCCACGACGCAATCAGTTCGGCCTGGCCCTGAATCACAGCCTCGAGGAGCGCGCGGTACTGGTTCGCGGCGCGCGCGGCGTCGGGATAGTGACGCGCGATGACATGATCAGCGAGCAGTCTCACCGCCTCCTGATCGCCTCGATTGGCGAAGAATTCAAACGTACCGACTCGAATG
>JBKJUK010000329.1:0-3163 GCA_046590705.1 Thermoanaerobaculia bacterium | reverse complement strand
ATCGCGGCGATGCCGCCTACGAGACCGAGCAATGAGCCGATGGATAGATCGATCTGTCGGGCGACGATGATCATCAGCATGCCCACGGCGAGAACGCCCGTTACGGCCATCTGCTTGAGCAGGTTCGCAAAGTTCACCGGATGGAGAAAGAGACCGTATGGGTAGAAGTCGCTCACCGTCATCCACTGGAAATAGGCCCAGATTACGATCAGCGCAATCGCCATCGAGTATGCGCGCACAGAAGCAGTGGGGAAGCGACGCGCCGCCGCCTCGTTGCCGCCCGGCAGCGGACCAGCTTCGCCGGTATGCTCGGACATGTTCATGGATGACTCCTTCCTATCGGCAGTTCCGCCGAAATCTGGTGACCGGTCGCCGCCGCCATCACGGTTTCGGCAGTCGCCTCGGCACGCCGGAACTCTCCGGTCAGCCGCCCCTCTGAGAGCACGATGATTCGGTCCGACAGTCCGAGGATTTCAGGCAGTTCGGACGAGACGAGTACGATCGCGATTCCTTCTGCCGCAAGGCGATGAATCTGGGCGTAAATCTCCTGTTTCGCACCGACGTCGATTCCTCTCGTCGGCTCATCGAGCAGCAGAACTTTCGGATTCGTGACCAGCCATTTCGCGAACACGACCTTCTGCTGATTGCCGCCCGAGAGTGTTCCGACCGGCGTGAGTACGGACTGCGCTTTGATCCGGAGCTCCCTCATCGACCGCTCCGCGACGGCGGTCTCCGCATCCTCGTCGGTGATCAACGGACCCGATATCTGCGGCAGCGCCGCCAGCGAAAGATTCGACACGATGGCCTGATCCATCAGAAGGCCGTACCGTTTCCTGTCTTCTGTCACGAACCCGATTCCGTGCCTGATTGCATCCACCGGTCGATCGATGCGGATCGGCACTCCGCCGATGGCGAACTCCCCCCGCTTCCGGCCGGGATGCGCACCAAAGACCGCCATCATCAGTTCGCTCCGGCCAGCGCCAACCAGTCCCGCCACACCTAACACTTCGCCCCGCCTGACGCTGAAGCTGACGTCGTTCACGAGCACCTTCCCACGGACGTTCGGATCTTCCACCGTCACGCCACGAGCTTCGAAGACGACCTCGGAAGCCTGCGCCCGGCGCTCCGGGAAGATCTCGGCGACGTCACGACCGACCATGCGGGCAATGACAGTCTTCGCGTCGATTGCAGCTGCAGCGTCCGTGCTGACACTGCGACCATCGCGCAGCACCGTCACGCGGTCCGCCAGCCGGAAGACCTCTCCGAGTTTATGCGAGATGTAGACGATGCCTGCCCCGTTCTCGCGCAGACGTCCTAGTATCCGGAAGAGCACCTCCGCTTCCGAATCGGTGAGTGCTGCCGTCGGCTCGTCGAGAATCAGTATCCGGGCGTCGCGGGCGAGCGCTTTTGCAATCTCCACGAGATGCTGCTGCCCGATCCCGAGGTATCCAACCGGAGTGTGAGGCTCGAGCTCGAGATGGAGGTCGCCGAGCACCCGGTGCGCGAGGCTGTAGAGCTCTTCGGTCTGGATGATGCCGAGCCGGCGCGGCTCACGCCCGAGATAGATGTTCTCCGCGATGGAGAACTCCGGAATCAGCGAGAGCTCCTGATGAACTACCGCGATCCCGGCACTTTCCGCGGCGCGGACTCCGCTGAAACGTCGAACCTCTCCGTTGACCTCGATGTTTCCATCGTAGGTTCCGTGCGGGTAAACACCCCCCACCACCTTCATCAGCGTCGACTTGCCGGCGCCGTTCTCCCCGCAGAGCGCGTGAATCTCCCCGGCACGCAGGTCGAAGGAGACTCGATCGAGAGCGAGTACGCCGGGAAACCGCTTGGAGATGCTGCGCATCTCCAGAAGAGGCGGAATCATGAGAGTGGAGTTTGACAAGTTTTACTTCCGATAGACCTCTTCCCGCTTGTGGTAACCATCCTTGATGATGGTGGCGTCGAGATTCTTTTTGTCGACCGCCAGCGGCACGAGCAGGATCGCCGGAACATCGATTTTGCCGTTGTTGATTTTGTCCGACGTCTCGACCGGCTGCTTCCGCGCGAGCTTCATCGCGGCGTCGACTGCGCCGAAGGCGAGCGGATGAATCGGTTTGTAGATCGTCATCGTCTGTGATCCAGCGACGATTCTCTGCACCGCGTCTTTCTGCGCATCCTGTCCCGTCACCAGCACTTTGCCGGAAAGGCCGGCTGCTTCGAGCGCGGAGATCGCGCCGCCGGCGGTGCCGTCGTTCGATGCGACGATTGCATCGATCCGGTTGCCGGTCCGCGTCAGCGCATCCTCGGTCAGCCGCAGAGCTTCTTCTGCTTTCCACTCCCGCGCGAACTGGTCCGAAATGATCTTCACGTCGCCGCGCTGCACGGCCGGCTGGAGAACCCGCATCTGTCCTTTGCGCAGCAGCAGTGCGTTGAAGTCGGTCGGCGCTCCGCCGATCAGAACGTAATTACCTTTGGGAACATATTTGAGCGCGTACTCGGCCTGCAGCTCGCCGATCCGTTCGACCTGGTAGGAGAGATACAGATCGACGTCAGCGTTTCTGATGAGGCGGTCGTAGGCGATCACCGGCACTCCGCGCGCGTGCGCCGCCTCCACGATCGACGCGGCGATCTCGCCGTTGTGCGGGGCGACGATGAGCACGTCAATGCCTTTGGTGAGCATGTTCTCAGCCTGCTTGGTCTGCACGGCGTCGTCACCATTGGCAACCTGAATATCGACCACGGCACCGACTTCTTTTGCACGCTGCTCGACGAGTCGCTTGTCACGCTGCCAGCGCTCTTCTTTCAGCGTGTCCATTGAAAAGCCAATCCGGATTGGGCGATCCTGCGGTGTGGCGGATCCTTCTGACGCGCTGGGGGTGGACGTCTCTTTCGAACCCTGTACGCATCCTGCGGTGACCATGAGTGCGCTCAATACGACGAGTGCGCGAACGTTTTTCATCGATTGCTCCCTATGTATGGCTGAGCTGCTCTTGTATCAAACGGCCGCGGTCAAAGTCGAGCAGATCGTCTGGATTCGTCACCTGCAGTGGAGTGTATTGGTTGGATTGGGACCAGCGTTGCAGGCGCCGCGCGGTCAGCTGCGAGCAGCCGCGAGCGAAGCGATGCGGGACATCGCTGACGAGCGGCGGCGAAGCAGATGACTGTGCGCCGCCTG
>JBKJUK010000238.1:0-6132 GCA_046590705.1 Thermoanaerobaculia bacterium | reverse complement strand
GCAGGACTCAGCGCCTCGACATTCACCGATCCGACGCTCTCTTCAACGATCACGGCGAAGCGCTTGCACGTGATCGAACTGCGGTTAGCACTCGATGCCGCGCGTGATGCGCTCGTACTCCCTGCGATCACTTACGTGGATCCCACGATTACAGCTGGCTCAACGGGCATCAAAGCGGTGCATTTGAATAACTTACGGGCGGGCACCCAGTAGTGCTGGTCGGGTCCCATGAAAAAACTTCAGGCTGGTTTATCACTACCGCTGGATAACAGAATCATCAACAGAACGCAGTGGCCGAAACCGGGTAAAGGAAAGCATCATGTCGACAAATAGAATCGCAGGAAAATGTCTGAGTCTCTCCGCACTGCTTCTCGTTGCGTCCCTTCCGGCCTCTGCACAGTGGTCGACGAGTGGAACAACCGTGTTTTACACCGGTGGCCGTGTCGGCATCGGCACCTCTGCGCCCTTGAACAGGCTGCACGTGGTTGAGACTCTTCAACAACGCGTCGGCGTCTTTCAGAATCAGAATGGTCTGGTCGGCCTTGGAATCGATCCCAGCGGCGGCTACCTGCAGGCCGACGGCATCAATTTCAGCTTCTTCGCCGGTGCACAGCGTGTGTTCTTCGGAAGTGCCTCGTCGGGATTCGTTGGAATAGGGACCACCACACCGACTCAGAAACTGCACGTCGTCGGCAACGCGATCTTCACGGGGACTGTGACCGGAGGAAACATTTCGGCCACCTATCAGGACGTCGCAGAGTGGGTCCCCGTGAGCGCCCGGATTTCAGCAGGAACGCTGGTCGTTCTCGACGAATTGAAGGTGAATCACGTCATGCCTTCCTTCTCTGCGTACGATACCAAGGTAGCTGGCGTCGTTTCCGCCCAGCCGGGCTTGATTCTCGGCATTCCCGGCGATGACAAGAGCATGATTGCTACGACCGGCCGCGTGAAGTTGAAGGCAGACGCGAGCCGCGGAAGCATCCGCATCGGCGACCTGCTGGTGTCGAGCCCCAAGGCTGGATACGCGATGCGCTCCGAGCCAGTGAAAGTCGGCGAATTCAGCTTTCATCGACCGGGGACAATCGTAGGAAAGGCGCTCGAGCCTCTGGCCTCAGGCGACGGCGAGATCCTGGTTCTGCTTTCCCTGCAGTAAGCGTATTTGGGCTGGTAGCCGCTGTCGGTCATCCGCCAGCGGTCAAGGTTCTGAATCACGAGTTGTGGCGGTCGCAGGATTTTTCGAGAAGCTTTGCTTTCTATCAAGGCGATAGAAGGGCCCGCTCCTTAAAAAGATACTGTTCTCAGCACCTCCGGAGAAAAAGGAGCTTTGCGTGCACAGCAAAATCGCAGTCCTGGTGCTTTCCCTTCTTCTGTTCGGCGCTCAACAGCTTGCCGCTCAAGCGACACGTACATGGGTGTCGGGTGTAGGGGACGATGTGAATCCATGCAGCCGCACCGCTCCATGCAAGACGTTCGCAGGTGCGATCAGTAAGACGGCGGCCGGAGGAGAGATCAGCGTCCTCGATCCGGGGGGCTATGGAACGCTCACGATCACCAAATCGATCACGATTGACGGACGAGGGTTCGTCAGTTCCGCTCTCAATGCAGGTGGTACCAGCGGGTTCACCATCAACGCGGACAGCGCAGAGGTGACGCTCCGCAATCTGCAGATCAACGGTGCAGCCACGGGTTTGAATGGCGTTCGCATCCTCGCCGCGGCGAATGTCATGATCGAGAATGCAAACATTCAGGGATTCACCCGATACGGCATCGAAGACCTGCGAACTACCGGCGGGTCGCTGACTGTCCGGAACACCGTCATTGAGAACGGTATCGGCGCCAACTCCTATGGAGTGGTCGTGGAGCCTGCAGCGGTGACGACAAACATTCTGCGAATGGACGGGGTCTCGATCTCTGGAATGGGCGCAACCGGGGTGTATCTCGCAAATGGAGTAAAAGCTGTAATAACGAATTCAACGCTGCATGCGAACGGGTTCGACGGGGTGACGGTGAACAATGGCGCGGAGCTTAACCTTGAGAACAGTGTCGTCTTGCGCAGCTCCGCCAACGGCGTTCGTACGACCGGCAACGCCATTCTCCGGATCTCCGACACGACAATAGTCGGGAACATTGTTAACGGCACATTGATCGGTGCCGGCTCGCAGATCGTCACGTATGGTCGCAATCGGATCAATGGCAACGGTGGTTCGAACGGTGCCGGAATGGTTGTTCTCACCGAGCAGTAGACTGTTGTACGCGGCCCATGATGGAATGACTCAAGACGTCCCGGTCACAACAGCCGGGGCCTTTTCTTGATAGGTCTTCCCCTATACAAAAGTTTGCCCATCGAGAACGTAGTCATGACTGACCTGGCTCGCTTCAAGTCCTGATCGGGTGTGGGCTCCCGAAGCCATCCGTTCGCAGGAGCGAGCGTCCGCAACTTTGCGTCGCATGTCCGAGAACCTCGTTTTGTGTTAGCAACGTTGCGGCGCTCTGGTATAAAAATGGCGCGAAATTCAAGGGCCATTTCTTATGTGAGGCAGAAGAAACTTCGAGCTACGTCAGGGCCTGAACGCTGGCTTCTCTGCGCAGTCGATAGTGGATGAATGCTCCGGCGGCGAAAAGAGGGAGTGTCAGCAGCAGCGCCAGCAGGCCGTTCAGAATCAACTTCGGGATCGATACAGTCCTTTCGGTTCGCTGAACGATCCCTCCGGTAACGGTATACATACTGGCTGAGGAGTTCTGACTTTGCGAGAGTTGCAGATAGGCGCTCTCGATCGCGCGGAGGTTCTCGGCAAAGCGTTCCAGAACTTCTTTCTGCTGCGCTGCGATCGAATCACGCACTTCCTGTGAAGCTGTGCCGCCTGTTCCACTCGCGTTTAGTCGAGCACGCAACTGGCCGTAGTAAGTAAGCTCCTGCTCCATCGGCAGAATCGCGAGACTCATGTCCCTGTAGTCGTTCACGTTCTTCTGCCGGTACTGACGGTCGCCACTCTCGCTGGTAAGCGTCACCAGCCGGTCGAGAAACGCATCGGTGAGCATCGGTGTCGCCGACTGAAATTCCTTCGGTTGATCTGCCTCACTCTGAGGACTTCGAATATTCGACGGGGAGGAGTTGCTGTTGCCGTTCTCCCCTTCATAAAGAAGGATCGCATTGCGGAGTGCCTCTGAGGCCCCTTTGAGGTGGGTCAGTTCTCGCGCGACGTACTCATTCTGCGAGTCGAGGAAGTACTTCACACTCTGCGGCTGGAGGATGTAATTGTTTTCGATGATCAGGCTTTGCAGCGGCTGAATGCGGAACCGCACCAGATCCTGCAACCGGGCCCGGATATCGGTCAGCGACCATTTGTTCTCCGGCGTGCGGATGAGTTCAGCCCCCGGGAGTTCGAGAAAGTCGTTCACGCTACGGAGCGCCATGTTGATCTTGGTGCGAAGGATTTCGAGTTGCAGGACCGGCTCGGCATTCTGCAGCAGTTTCTGGTCGACTCCATTCACAGTGATGATGGGAAAACGGTACCGGAGCGCACCTTTATTTTCGGTCTGATCCTCGGCCCAGAAACGAAGTGTGTCGCGCATGACCTTTTCGATCAATGTGGGAGGAAGTCGCAGCTTGTCGTCTCCTCCGGTGGTGTAGTTGATCGCGAACTGCACATGGGACAGACTGTCCCGTTTCAGCTGATACTCGGCTTCCAGCCGGTCACGATCGACCGTAGTGATCTTCGGATCTGCGAATTTCGCCTGGTATTCGCGGTCGATCATCTCCAGCGCCGCGTTCGATTCGGTGATGAATACCGAATTTTTGAAAGCTGTAAAACTCACGAAACGCTCGAGGTGGTTCGCTGCGTAAACCTTCCGAAGGATATTCACCGAGACGATGTCGCTCGGATTGAACTTCAGATCATTGGGATATTTTCCCGCTCCCGCTCCTTCGAACTCTGCCCGGAAGGCCAGGCCTGTGTTGCGGTCAACGGGAGAAGAGAGCATCGTGACGACTGCGTAGAGCATGTACGTCAGTGCGACTGCCGCGAGGGTCAGCAGCAGCGCGGGAAGATAGAGCCTGGTGCTCGAGGCCAGCTCGGAAAAAGAAATGGTGGAAACTGGATCGACCCGGTTCGAACCGGTATTCTGGGGATCTTGCATGGTGTGTCTCAGCTCCTGGTCTCCGGTATCGATGGGCACGACAGCGGCGCCCCGTAATGCTGCCTCGGAAGGCAGACCTTGCGCATACTAAATTTTTAGGGCCTACACGTCCACCTCGACGGCTTTCGGAACCCCATAGAAAATGAAGATTTACGACAATGTCATCGTCGGCGCGGGCGTCCTCGGACTCTCCATCGCGCGCGAATTGCTTCAGTCCGGCGGCAGCAGACGGATCGCCATTCTCGAGAAAGAGCCTGATCTCGGGCGTCACGGGAGCGGCAGGAACAGCGGCGTGCTTCACTCCGGCATTTACTATCCGTCGAATACGCTGAAAGCGAAACTGTGTGCGCAGGGCGCTGCAGAGATGCACGCCTATTGCGTCGAGAAGGACCTGCCGCTCTCCAGAGTCGGAAAGGTGATCCTGCCCCTGCGTGCGGAGGACGACGCGCTGCTGGACACTCTGCACGGGCGAGCTGCAGCAAATGGAGCGAGTGCAGAGATCGTGGACGTGAAAGGTCTGGCAGAACTCGAGCCTGCCGCGTTTACCATGACCGGCCGTGCTCTATGGTCCCCTGGAACGTCGGTGGTTGATCCGAAGGCCATTCTCAGGCAACTCGCCGCCGACCTGCATGAAAAGGGTGTGGACATTTTCTACGGGCATCAGGTGACGGCCGTTTCAGGATCGACGTTGGAGGCGAACGGAGAAAAGTTCCAATTCGGGACCATGATCAACGCAGCAGGGCTGCACGCAGATGTGGTGGCGCGGTCTTGCGGTGTCGGTTCCCGCTACGTGATCCTGCCATTCAAGGGACTCTACTTCGGATTGGCACCTGACTCTCCTTTGAAGATCCGCCGTCTGATCTACCCGGTGCCAGATCTCCGCGTCCCGTTCCTCGGCGTACATTTCACAAAGAAAGTCGACGGTGAAGTTTTTCTGGGACCGACCGCGATTCCAGCATTCGGCCGCGAAAACTACCGAGGGCTGGAAGGTGTGAACGCTGGCGAGTTCGCTCGCACTGCCGCGACACTCGGAAAGCAGTACCTGATGAATAAGCAGGGATTCCGGACATTCGTTCACGCCGAGGGTCGGCGATTCCTGCGGCGCTACTTTCTCGAAGCGGCTCAGGCGCTGGTGCCCTCCATTTCTGATCGCGACATGGTGGCCAGTGAGAAGGTGGGGATCAGAGCGCAGCTTTTCGACAAGCAGAAGCAGGAACTGGTCATGGATTTTCTCGTCGAGAGGGGAGAGCGCTCGGTTCATGTGTTGAATGCAGTCTCGCCCGGTTTCACCAGCGCATTCACGTTCGCCCGGCTGGTGGTAAAGGAACTCGAGCATGGCGGGAGCGCTGCGACCGAAGCGGGTGCCGCGGCGATTTCAGCGACCGCCCGGCAGGGTTGATGCAAATGAACGCGGAACTGACAGCGCGTAGCAGGGCATGGAGAATTCGCGCTGGTCTTGGTTTCTTCTTCGTCGCTTGCGTCGCACTCGTCGTTCCCGAGATTCAACTTCCTGTCTCGATTCTCAGGAGGATCCTCGAGAGGGAGCGGGCCTGGGTGCTGGCGGAAGTGGCGCCTCCCGTGAGCCCAATCGAAGGTGCCCGGCGCGAGTTGATGTCTGCCTGGATCAAGCATCAGCTGGCGGGAAAGGTGGCCTCGAAAAAAAAGCCGCAGAAGTCCGAAGTACACACTGCTGCCGCTCTCCTCGAAAAACTCTACCCTCTGCTAGCCAACCAGGAAGCAGTCGATCATCCCCCCGCTTCGCGTCCGGTGCTGTTGAGCGGACTGGGGTACTGCGATCAGCTGAACGGGGTGGCGGCGCGAGTGCTTGCTGCACATTTCGGCAGCGCGCAGCTGTTCGCTCTTCGCGACAGCGGTGGCTCTTCAGATCACGCCATCGGTCGCTTCTGGTCTGCCGAGCAGCGTCTCTGGATTTACTTCGACATCTACTATGACGATCTGATGTTGTTCACGTTTCACGATCGCAAAGTGCGGTTC
>JBKJUK010000215.1:0-7150 GCA_046590705.1 Thermoanaerobaculia bacterium | reverse complement strand
GCGGTTGTGTGGCACAGGCAATCCTGCCTGTGACGCGACGCACTGATTTCGAATGACGATTTCTTTCCGTGTACCCGACATGTCGCTCCTATCGCCGACTACATGCGCGAAACGCCGAGCAGTGGCCCTGAACTTTCTTCTCCGCCCCACAGGCAGGATTGCCTGTGCCACACATATCTTGCGAGCACGCGACCTTACAGAAGTTAGAGCATTCTCCGAGCTAGCAGAATGATCGGCGAGCTGCTGCTGTTCTCACGTCGATCGCATGTCCAGAAAATCACGACTCAATGTAACCGAGCAGGCCGAGAAACTCGAGCGACTGAAGGCCCGTCTCAAGGAGCTTCCTGAGAGACCCGGGGTGTACCTTCACAGGAACGCCGAAGGTGTCGTGATTTATGTAGGCAAGGCCCGAAATCTCCGCAGTCGCGTTTCTTCCTACATATTCGGCAGGGGAGCGCGTGATTCGAAGACGATGACGTTGATCAACGAGATCGACACCATCGATTACCTCACCACCAACAACGAGCTAGAAGCAATCCTGCTCGAGAACAACCTCATCAAGACGAATCAGCCCCGCTACAACGTGCTGCTGCGTGACGACAAAACATATCCCTACATCAAGGTCACGCTATCGGAACCATACCCTCGTGCCGTATTCACTCGGAAGGTGAACCGTCAGAAAGGCGATCTCTTCTTCGGCCCGTTCTTCGCCGGCACCGCCCGGCGAATCCTGAAACTCGTGGCGGACCAATTCAAACTCAGAAGCTGCGACCTCCGGATTACGGAAGGGGTCAGCGCACTGAAACGGCCCTGTCTCTACTACGACATGAAGCAGTGCCTCGGACCCTGCGTGACCGAACTCACCGACCGAGCCAGATACATGGAGATGGTCGACGATGTCGTCCTCTTCCTTGGCGGGAAGACCAAGGAACTCCAGACCAGGCTGAAAGAACGGATGTACGGAGCTGCAGAATCGGAGAACTTCGAGGTTGCGACCTACTATCGCGATCTGATTCGCACCATCGAGCGGATCCAGTCCGAGCAACGCGTGGCCTCGTCGAGTGGAGAGGACGCCGATGTGTGGGGTCTGTACGAAGAGGGAGGAGACGTTGCCACACAAGTCTTCATTCTCCGCGATGGCAACGTCGTCGATCGTCGCGAAATCTTCTGGGAGAAGGTCGCCTTGTATGATCGCAATAACTTTTTGGCGGAAGTCATACAACGCTACTACCAGGACAATCTTTTCATTCCACCGGAACTTCAGGTTCCCTTCGAACTGGAAGAGCAGGAGCTCGTCACGCAATGGCTCACAGCGCAGCGCGGCTCAAAAGTGACGATCCGGATTCCACAGCGGGGCAACTCAGTAGATCGTCTGGAACTGGCCATGCGCAACGCACGGCTCTCTCACGAATCACGATTTCGCAAATCTACTCAGGATCGTCTCCAGGTTGCAGCGACCCGCCTGGGCCAGATTCTCGGACACACTGGCGAGATCGTTCGGATCGAATCATTCGACATCTCGAACATTCAGGGCACCGACTCCGTGGCAGGGATGGTCGTGTTCGATCAGGGGAAGCTCGACAAGAACCTTTACCGGGTCTTCAACATCAAGACCGTCATCGGGGCTGATGACTTCCGATCGATCGCGGAGGCAGTGCACCGCCGTTACAAGCGTCTGATTGATGAAGAAAAAGCGTTACCGGACATGATCCTGATCGACGGCGGACGTGGACAACTCAATGCAGCCATCGCATCGCTGCTGCGACTCGGCATCGACAACATCACCATCGCCGGGCTGGCCAAGCGTGACGAGGAGATCTACCTGCCTTCTCTCGACGAACCGATCCGACTCGAGAAGCACGATCCGGCCTTACATCTCCTGCAGCTCATTCGCGATGAAACCCACAGATTTTCTGTATCATCCCACCGACGTCTTCGTAGTAAGCGCACGTTGCGCAGCGAGCTCGATGACCTGAGCGGAATCGGAACGAAGCGTCGCAAACTGCTGCTCGAGCACTTCGGAAGTCTTGCCGCAGTCAAGCAGGCGTCACCTCAGGATCTGACGAAGGTTCTCGGACCGAAAGTGGCGGGCGATGTGTACGCACAATTGCATAATGCTTGAGAAAGTAATGGAGACCGTGGATGAAGCTTGAAGGTGACGTAAGCGAGATCGACCTGCTGGAGCAACTCATTCAACTCTCGACTGACAAGTTCACGGGAGCGCTCCGCTTCGAGTTCGATTCAGTGATCAAAATCGTTTATCTCAAACATGGCGAGATTCTGTCGGCGAGTTCAAATGAGCGACCCGATGCTGTCGACGAAATTCTGCTGCGCGCCGACAAGGTGAACCGCGAACACGTCAAACAGGCCATGGCGAAACGGAAGGAGGCCGAAACGCTTGGCGATGCGCTGCTGGGACTCGGCTTCATCTCCAGAAAGGAACTGTCGTGGGCGAGACGCCTTCAGGTCATTGGCATCGTTCGCTCAGTCATGTCCTGGACTGAAGGCTCGTACACCATCGTGAGTGACTACCTTCCCAAGCGCGAAGAGGGGACGGGCTTCTCGATTCCGCAGATCGTGATCGAAATGCTAGTGACTGAAACGAACTCTGCGCGGTTCGATGACTACCTTCAGTACGGAACTGCGATCCTGCATCACACCGATCGATATGAGACTGAGTACCGTGCCTTCAATCTCAACGAAGAGGCGGACAAAATCGTTGCCGCGGTGAATGGGACTCGGACCGTTTCCGAGGTAGCTACCGCCGCCGGTGCAGACGAATTCGCCACGACGAAACTGTTGTACGCCCTGACTCGGCTGCAAATCCTGAAAATGACTCAGGAGCTGATACCTCAGGTTGAACATGAGCTTTTTGACGACGAGGAAGACTTCGCGTTCCCGGCCGTGTCAGAGCCCGAGGTCTCAGTTTCAGTTGTTGACGAGATCAGGGAAGAAATTAATGACTCGATCCAGCGAGATGAAGGCTTCATTGCGCCGACGCCATTGCAGGACGAGTTACCCGAGCTCCGTCCTGCTGCCTCCACCTCTGAACTTGATATTGCCGCCGCTCCCGAACCCGAGTTCGCCCCCCTGTCACCTTTGAAGTCGAACCCGAAGGCGGCTGATCCGGCCTTCAGGCGTGGCACCTCGAAGAGAGGGAACGGGAGGAGCATCGCCGCGGCGATCAGCGTGCTGCTGTTGATTGCGGTTGCGTACTATGCGTACCGGCTTCGCGACACTGGAGCGAAAGGACCGGACGCAACCGGCAACCCCAACCAGGTGTCGGCGCGAAAGCCTGCTCCTGTGTCAGCCGTTCCGAATCTCGCGGAGGAGAACCCTGGGATTACCACGTCTGGCACACCAGTCACCGCTGGCAGCGGCCCGATCGTCGGGAGTGCTGCCCAACTGTCGACTTCGACGGAATCAGCAGCACCGGCCACAAGCGGAACCCCGTCGGTCTCGCGCCCCGCGGTCACGGTTGCAGCGACGACTGCCGCTCCCTCAGTCCGGCGAGGGACCCCAGCCGTAGTGTCTGTTTCCCCGCCAATTTCCCCAGGGGGCTCCTCAGATTCGAGTCGGGCCCGGTATGACGCGATGGCTGCCGAGTTCGCCCAGGAAGCGACCTCAGTGCCCTTCACCTTGCAGTTCGAGCTCGTCTGTCAGTCGCCCTCCTTGCAGAAGGCGATCGAAGCGGGTGGTTCAAATGTCTGGTTCGTGCAATCTACCTATCAGGGAAAAAGCTGCTATCGCGTGTTCTGGGGGAGGTACACCTCGCTAGCTTCGGCGAACGCGGCTGCTGGTACGCTTCCGGCAGCTCTGAGAGGCAGCAAGCCGGTCGTCATCCGACCGACGAACCTGACACGCTGACATGATCGAACTTCTGATGGGACTGGGAACCTCTGCCGGCCTGGGCCTCGGTGCGGGAGTGAACGCCTATGCGACGTTTCTTGTTTTCGGGTTGCTCTCTCGCTTCTATCCGGCCTTCTTCAACACCGATCTCTCGGTCTTCTTTGCGCAGACCCCGGTTCTGATCGTGGTCGGGGTGCTCTACGCCGTGGAATTCGTGGCTGACAAGATCCCCGCTGTCGATCACATCTGGGACCTGGTGCACACAGTGATCCGACCTCTAGCTGGATGGTTGGTTGCACTGGCTGCCACACAGCCTGGACTTCCTAAAGGGATGATCGTTCTGGCTGGGGTCATCGGTGGGGGAGCGGCGCTTAGCAGCCATCTCGCAAAGGCGTCTGTCCGTTCGATGAGCACCGTAACGACCGGAGGGATCGGGAATCCGTTTCTCTCCATCATCGAAGACTTTTACGCAGTGCTGCAGGTTCTTGCGGCGATCTTCCTGCCTCTGGTGGTAGTCTTCCTGATCGTGCTGCTGTTCATCCCGATGGGGATTTACTTCGCTCGGACGCGAAGCCGGCGATTCTCTCCGCCCCGCGGATGAGGATTCTGATCGACGGCAGCAATGTGTTAGGCCGCTCGCGAGCCAGCCGAGAGGACGTGGAGGTCAAGCGTTCCCTGGTTCGCGATCTTTCGCGCTACGCAGCGCATGAGAAAGTTTCGATCGAAGTCTTCTTCGATGGCCCCGAAGAGGCCTCATTCGGGAAAGCCCTTGGAAAGGTCCACGTTCGTTTCAGCAGGAATCGACCGGCCGACGATCTCATCGTTGAGGCAATTGATCGAAAGGGAGCAGGGCAGGTCCACGTAGTTTCGGACGATCAGGCCCTACTCCGTCGCGTCGCAGGTCGTATGGTTAAACCGATTTCGGTGGCCGAACTACGGCGACGGATCGAGTCCATTCCGATTTCGGAGTCATTACCAGCAGCTGAACTCGTTGAGGATTGGGAACGCTACTTTTCCGACCCTCAAAACAGGGGTAAATCTTAGTGTCGGCAGGCCGACAATTAGCGTAACTGTTTAAGATTTCAGCGTGTTAGATAAGATAGATATCAGTATTTTCACGAAGTCGCCGTCGCCGCGTGACCTGGTCGACCCTGTCGGCCAGAGCGGGATCGAGTCTGATACATCGCGACTCTCTGCTATCATCCATAGCGGAGTGGGCCGGAGAATCGCTGTGCAGAAATGCATGGAGGAAAGTCCGAACTCCTACGGGCAGCAGGCTGGATAACGTCCAGGCGTGGTAATGCGACGGAAAGTGCAACAGAAAGATACCGCCTCGAGCGCAAGTGAAAGGTAAGGGTGAAATGGTGCGGTAAGAGCGCACCGCATCCCGCGTGAGCGGTGATGGCATGGCAAACCCCCTGCGGAGCAAGACCAAATAGGGAAGCAGTGGAACCGCCCGTTTCCGTTGAAAGCTTCCGGGTAGGTTGCTTGATCACCGCGGTAACGCGAGTGACAGATGAATGATTCTCACTCTCTCGGGAGCACAGAATTCGGCTTACAGGCCCACTCCACTTATGACGAATGATCTACTCGCGCCGAGAGCGTTTGGACGAAATCCGCACCTGGCCGTTCTCGGCATTTCGTCGCCGTCATCGAAGGATCGCATCGAGCAGGGCGTCCGTTCGCTTCGGCAATCGGGCGCCGAAGTGACAGTGTTCGAAAATGTGTTCGACCACGAGCGCTCCTATCTCGCTGGATCCGATCTGGTACGTCTCGAGTCTCTGAACAGAGCCCTGAACGACGATCGCTTCGAGGGATTCCTCTTTTCGCGAGGCGGTTACGGGGCCATGCGAATCCTCGAAGGCATCGATTACGATGCCATTCGTAGAAATCCCCGGCCCATCATCGGTTACAGCGATATCACTGCACTTCATCAGGCAGTTGCCGTGCGGGCTGGAGTCGCCACCTTTCATGGCCCGATGTTGAATACGGACTTCAGAGACGGATTGACGCCATCGATCGACCAATGGTTCTGGGAAATGCTCCGAGGTGCGGCGCCGCTTACCAGGACGTTCGCGCGAGAACAGGTGATTGCCGAGGGAAGCGCTGAAGGTATTCTCTTCGGTGGGTGCCTCTCGATGACGTCCGTACTGAGTGGAAGCCCTTTCGACTTCTGGATTGACGAAGGAATCTGGTTCTGGGAAGACGTATCCGAACCTACCTACCGTCTCGACCGCATGTTGACCCAGTTGAAGCTGTCTGGTAAATTTCGAGGCATCCGTGGTGTCCTGGTAGGCAAGCTGAAAGATTGTGGTGGCGGGGAAGTGGAAGAACTCGATTCGCTGCTGCGTGAGTTTTTCTCAGAACTCGGCATTCCCGTCGTACGAGACCTTCCTTTCGGACACCACGCCGACAATCTTCTCCTCCCGATCGGCAGACGAATGCAGATCGATACGGACGCGGGAATCCTCACCTTCGAGGAGCCGGCAGTCCAAGTTCAAGAAATTTCTCGAGGCGTGAACCAATGACAGCAGTCTTCAAGACCACTGGCGGGAAAGAACCGGCAAAAGACCTTGCGCAGAACTTCACCCCTGGCGATTACATCTTCCGGGAGGGTGATCTCGGCACGGAGATGTTCATCATTCAGGAAGGCGAAGTACACATCTGCAAGCGTCTGGCGGGCGAATCGCACGTCTTGTCACGCCTCGAAAAAGGTGACTTCTTTGGCGAAATGGCGCTCCTCGACAGTGCGCCTCGCAGCGCTGATGCGATCGCGCATACTGACGTCAGGATTCTGTCGATCAACGGCTCCAAATTCGACGACATGATCCGGAAGACGCCGGAGATTGCCATTCGGATCATCCGCAAATATGCGAAGCGCCTCCGAGAAGCGAATCATCTTCTGGAGACGCTGGTAGGTCAGAAGTTCGAAGTCGACCACGTCACCAACGACCCGGTCCCTGCCATCAACAGCGACCTCCGTCGTCATCGTCTGGTAGACGTCGCCACCGGGAACGCTTTTTTTCTGTCGCAGGGAGACGAATCAACTGTGGGCAGGGCTGACCCTGTGACCGGAATTCTTCCCGACATTGATCTCACAACCGTAGATACCACTCGTTCAGTCTCCCGTCGTCACGCCAAGATCGTTCGGATCCACAGCGGCTTCGCGATGCTGGAGGAAGTAGGCACCGTGAACGGTACGTTCGTGAATGGTGAGCGAATTCCCACTGGAATACCCGTCCCTGTGAAGCACAACGACGAGGTCAAGATCGGCCTGATCCAGATGCGGATACTCTTCGAG
>JBKJUK010000286.1:0-19395 GCA_046590705.1 Thermoanaerobaculia bacterium | reverse complement strand
GAGCGATCACTTACATTCGTGCAGACTTTCTACAACGCGGGTTCCCCGAGGCCCGGCAACTGGTGGTTCTATCCCATCGGTGCGCCGCTGGAACTCGGTCCGACCCTGGTGCTCATGGCCGGCAGAATTGATCCGGCAGTGCTGGAGGCAGCACTGGGAACGTTGGAAGCGAACATTGGACCGAGCAGCTGGTTCACGCCAGACCTGTCATTGTTGAAAGGTCAGAATCTGGTCTGGTCCGGCTACACACATCTCTGTCTGGCACTGTTGCGCAACGATGCCGGCATGCTCTCGGAAGTCAAAGAGGCCATGAGCTCAGTCACGGTCGCTGCCAACAATCGCGAGGGAATTCAGAGCGACTTCACCTTTCAGCAGCATGGGGCGCAGCTCTATACCGGTGGATACGGAGGAGCCTTTGCTTACGATGTATCGAAGTTCGTTCTACTCACGAGCGGTACGTCGTTCGCACTTCCGTACGCCAATCAGGAAGTCTTCGCTCGATACATCGCCGACGGCGTGGCCTGGTCGCTCTACGATCGTTACTTTGACGTGTCGGTGATCGGCCGCGAGGTGGCGAAACCGAGTACCAGCGGACTCAATGGTCTCGCAGCGTTAATTCACATGTCGGCCGTGCCTTCCTCGCGCCAGGAAGAGATCCGCCGCTCTGCCGCGAAAATGTTGCAGGCCTGGCAATGGACTCTACCGATGGAACTCGCATCGTCAGCGGCGGTTCTCGACGGTGCCGTCGAGAATCCCGCATGGCCCGCGGGTTACCGGCATTTTCCTTCCTCTGATTACAGCGTGTTCCGCACCGCTCGATTCTTCAGCTCCGTGAAGATGCTTTCAACTCGAACCCGTTCAGGAGAGAAAACGAACGGCGAGAATCTTCTCGGTGGGAATCAGTCAGATGGTCGTTTCTATCTGGTGCTGGAAGGGTCGGAGTACTTTCACCCGAATCTCTGGCCCAGCTTCGACTGGAACCGGATGCCGGGAACGACGGTCGAGCAGAACCGGGATCGCGGCGTGTACGGAAACGGAACTACGCGCTTTACCGGCGGAACGGGTGACGGAAATACCGGCGTCAGCACGATGGATTTCGCTGCTGTCGGCTCCACACTGGTGGCCCGGAAGTCATGGTTTTTCTTCAATGATTCAATTCTGTTCCTGACCAGCGGAATCACCAGCGCATCACCCAACAGAGTGGAAACGATCGTTGCGCAGACTCCACTGAAAAGTCTCTCTTCGAAACTGACAATCGACGGAGTCGCGCGCAACGTCAGTGGTCAGGTCACGCTGGCCGGGGTTCGCTCGATCTGGTCGGAGAAAATTGGCTATTACTTCCCCGACCCCTCACGACTCGAACTGCAGCGGGAAGAACGTCGCGGAAACTGGACCACGCTCGGCGGGCCGGCCGGTCAGCCTGAGACCAGCGCTTCATTTCTGACGATGTGGTTCGACCACGGAAGCAACACCGCTGGCGGCGAAGCCTCGTACGTAGTCATTCCCGACATCACCGAAGCGGCGATGCAGAGCTGGGCCGCTGCGCGCCCGATCACCGTTCTGGCGAACAATGCCAGACTCTCCGCTGCGCGTGATCTGCGAACTGGGACGACGGGCGTCGTCTTCTGGCAGCCCGGCTCATTCGAAGGAATCGAGACCGATACTCCAATCGTCTATCACTCGCGCGCGCGCGGTTCTCGTTTTTACCTTTCGATCGCTGAGCCTACGCAGAGTATCGGTCGAGTGCGACTGAGACTGCCTTATCGAGCCACCCTGGCGAGCGCCAACGTGGCTGTGTCGGTGTCCACCGGTGCGTCGTCCACTCTGGTCGATTTTCCTCGAAACGGCGGCGCCTCGGTGCAACTCGTCTTGAACGTGATCAGGCGGACGCGGGCTACAAGGGGATGAGTTGCTGATCGGTGAAGTGGCCTTACCCTTGCTCGCTTCGCTGATGAACGCAGAACGCAGAACGATGAAGTAAGAAGGGGAACGAAAGGCAGGACTCGACCGTGCGTTTGCGGTTTTCGTTCGTCGTTCATCCGATTTCAAAATAGATTCAGGTGGTTACTCGATGATGAAACTTTCGCTCGCGGTTCTTACGCTGCTCCTGTTCGATGTCAATGCTGCGGTTGCGCAGTGGCGGACACTCGCGCCCGGTGTGCAGTTTCAACAGTTCAGCCCTGATCCTCCCTTCACGTTTCATGTCGCGAAGGTGGACATGGAGAACGGTGCCGTCAGGGTGGTGGCCTCGAGTGAGGCCGACCGAGGTAGTACGGTCTCGAAGTATGCAGACCGCACCGATGCGCTGGTCGCGATCAATGGTGGATTTTTCGATGCACAGATGCGTCCGGATGGCGTAACCGTCGGTCCCTGCGGCCGCTGGTCGAAGCGTTCGGCCCAGTCCGCGCGTAAAGAGCCGGTACTGGCCATCGGGCGCACCAGAGCCCAGGTCCTCGATGCCGGAAGCGATAAGAATCTGCCCTCCTGGGTGCAGCATGCCATCACCGGCTGGCCGGCTCTGGTACGCGACTGTCGTGCCTTCACCTCAACCGAACTCCCGGGCAGCGACGCTTTCACCAGGACCGCCAGACATCGAACCGCAGTCGGTGTCTCCCGCGACGGAAAGTCGATGTATCTGGTGGTGGCGGATGGACAAAAGAATGGTGCATACGGAGTGACGCTGGCAGTTCTCGGCAAATTCATGCGCGATGAACTGGATGTGTGCGCGGCCGTCAATCTCGATGGAGGAGGTTCCTCGGCGATGGCTGTGAACGAGAAGCTTGCCTCGAGGCTGAGCGGTGACGGCGAACGGATGGTAGCCAATCATCTGGCTGTGGTGCTCGCTGCGAAGTACAAAGGCTGTGAGCTTCCCGTTGCCGGCTCAACCGAGCCACTCATCACCAGCGACTGGTGGAAAGACGTGGAAGAAGTTCTCGGAAGAAAGGCCGACCGACGCAATGGCGTGGCGCAGTTCTACATCCTGCGTCCTGACCTACCCATGCAGATCAGTGGGGCACGTGTGGGAACTACGCTCGCCGGCAATTCATCACTTCGTTTCGAACGAAGTGGCGCAACCACGCTGCTGATCGGTGAACTGCTGTTACGCGAAGAAGAGGTCGCAAAAGTTCTGGAGAAGCTGGGCGCGGCGTCGATCAGGCAGACTGCGCTCCACCGCGTCTCAACGGACGTGGATGAGGTGGTCATGATTCTTCACGTCAGCGGAAAAGGCGAACCGGCCGTACTGGCGCACGCAGTGCGTGCGGCGCTGGATTCCCTGAACCTGAAGTCGCGCTGATCTGCACCCAGCGTGTAGCGAACCCGCGTTCTACACTCGTCGTTCGTCGCAACGCTGTGGAGAGTCGCTTGGATACGAGGCACTCGGCGGTGTCGCGCGAGGTCATCGATCACATTGCGTTGCGGAGCGAAACCGTCGCGCAACAAAGCGGAACGGCCGCGATCGGGGGCCGCAGGAAAAGAAGCGTATGAGCGCGGGTGAGTCACCTCCGCGGGATGCGTTTGCGGATGGTTGGGGCAATTGTTCCCTGAAATTTGTGCAGTACGTTTCTCGTCATCTGTTCGGCCGCGGCGTTACGGCGACTTTTCGAGGGTGGTGCGAAGGAATCAATACCCCAACTCCACTGAATCGAACCTGTAGCAAATACCAGTGCTTTCGATTCAGCCTCGTATATGGTCATGTCGGAAAATCGCGGCGCGCCGTCTTTGAGGAAAGGGGAGTGTGCGAGCCGCAGAATGTTCGGGGGAGCGTTGCCGAACATGCGGTCCACTTCGTATCCGAGGAGGCCTGGGAGCGCGTCGCCGGGCTTCAAGCCGCTGCCGGTGAAGATCCAGTGGTTGGTGTTCTCCACGACGATGTCGCCGTCGATCCCGAAGTTTCCGCTCTCGTACATGACCCCGATCAGAGCATCTTCAGGTTCGTTGACCGGTGCACTGCGCCACTTCGTGGTGACTTCGTTGTCGTTGCTGCGGTCACTGTCCCGTGCGTAAGGATCATCGGAGAAGGCAGCTTCTTTGTACGAGACCATGGTGCGGTTGAGAGCGCCGCTGGCAGACGGCTCGAAACGTACCAGCCAGTAGCAATTGTTTCCGGAGAAGAAGCCGGCGTGCACACCCATTGAGATGGCTTTTGAAACCGCGTTGCGCATGGCCCGTGACCAGTACTCGTCGTGACCGACCGATAGGAAGCCTTTAAAGCCCGTCAGCAGCAGGCCGTCGGTGTGCGTATCGAGATTGGTGACGTACGTGACGTCGAACCCTTCACGTTCGACGAAGCGGACCATGTTGTACTCCCAGCTCAGAAACTGCCCGGCCCCGCTGCCTTCCACGTAGGGCCTGTCGAACGATACCTTCCGGGCCTGTGGGCTTCCCGCGTATAGCGACTTTCCACCCCATGTGTTGTAGGCCTGCCAGGTCGTGACCGAGGCCTGGAAGAGTAGCGCGGCTTTGTGATCGTCATCTCGAACGACGAACGGAATGAAGGACTGTTTGCCACTCGGAATTGCAGTCAGGCGCGCGAGAAAGTATCCGCTCGTCCATCGTTCATGTTCGGCCTTTGGAACGGTAACGCTGAAAGGATCTGACCATGTGCAGGCAATCAGTCCTGTGACCGGGTCGGGAGCCGGCTTGCTCTGCAGAATTCCTGTTCGCTCGACTTTCGACTGAACCCGTCGCGCGCCCTTTCCTCCGTACCAGCCCATCCGGAAGATTTCAATTGAGTACTTGCCTGCGCCAGTGCTGACATAGAAAT
Source organism: Thermoanaerobaculia bacterium (assembly GCA_046590705.1). Taxonomy (GTDB): domain Bacteria; phylum Acidobacteriota; class Thermoanaerobaculia; order Gp7-AA8; family Gp7-AA8; genus JBKJUK01. The sequence goes on along the minus strand of JBKJUK010000286.1, from coordinate 14,630 downwards.
CGATGACTTCGCCGGGCCTTACACTCGTGCGTGAGGCATAACCCTCGATCTCCCCTCTGGCGGGGGCAGAGAGCTTCCAGTCGTCACTACCTGCCCGTGTGTTCTCGAAGACGATCCTGTTGACTGACTGCGCGGATACGACTCGCATGGAAAGACAGAGCAGAACAATGCAGAGAAATGACTTGGAGTTGATCATCTGGCCATCCGAAGAGGAGTTTCGTCAGCTCAGTTTCCGCAAGTTCTGCACCATGCTCGTTGGTGTTTCGAGGCAGGAAGTCGACTCCCCGTCTCACAGGCAGGATTGCCCAGGCCACACAGGCAGGATTGCCGGGGCCACACGTTGACGCGACTGATGCGCAGACATTCACTCCGGCCCGCGGCCCGATTCTTTTAGTCCAGAGTGGAGGATCGTGTAGTCTCGCCTCTTGAGGAACGTCACCGTCTTTCTTCTGTTGTCCCTGGTGAAGATTCTCAGCAGGGTTTTTTACCGGCAGGAATTGCGATGGATCTCTGCAACTGCGGGAGATCCATGGTGCGGAATTCGGGTTATTGCTTTCCTGAATCACACCAGCCTCTGGGAGCCGCTGTTCATGGGGATCGCTCCGTTCCGTTTCATCTGGCGGATCGCTCGACATGGTGTCGTCCCCGCCGCCGATAAAACAATCGATCGTCCTTTCATCGGGCATTTCTATAAATTTCTCGCAGGCAACGTCGTCTCCATCACCAGACAGCGAGACGAGTCATGGTCAGCGGTGCTGGATCAGATTGACCCGGACTCGATGGTCCTCATCGCTCCGGAAGGCCGCATGAAACGAGAGAATGGCCTCGACATGCAAGGGAACCCGATGACAGTGAGGGGAGGCATTGCCGACATCCTCGAGTCGACCCGCAGCGGACGGATGCTCATCGCCTACAGCGCTGGGCTTCACCATGTTCAGATTCCGGGACAGCGGTTTCCGTCACTCTTCAAAACGATTCGTATCGCCCTCGAAACCGTAGACATCGAGGAGTACACCCGAGAGATCGAAGGAAAGGCTGGTACGGACGGGTTTCGCCGCGGCGTACGCGAAGATCTCGAACGCCGCAGAGATCTGCACTGCGTGTGACCTGATGAACGCAGAACGCAGAACTCAGAACGATGAAGTGAGAAAGAGGATCAGCGGAGCTAGGCGACTTCGCACACACACCTCACAAAACTCGTCCAAGCATCTCGTGCTCATCGGAATGACGTCGTGGTGGGGTGCTTCAATCCCGCCCGGTACTCCTTTCTTACTACATCCTTCAGCGTTCTGAGTTCTGCGTTCATCAGTTCCGAGCCCTATTGACTCTAATGGTAAATTGACCAGTGCAGGCTTGATCCCAGGCCGAGCGAATCCCCCCTACCTGCAGGTGTCCATTGAGCCGTTCGATCCTTCTCAGTTGTGAATCCATCACCAAGTCTTTCGGCGTTCGCCCTCTCTTTCAAGATCTGACGTTCGGAATCTTTGACGGTGATCGCGTCGGAATCATCGGGCCGAACGGCTCGGGTAAGTCGACGCTGCTCAAAATTCTGGCAGGCACCGAGGTCCCGGACAAAGGGTCGCGGACCATGAGGAAAAACATCGTGGTCGGCTACGTGCCGCAGGACCCTCAGTTCGAAGCGGGTCAGACTCTCGAGGACATCGTGGCGGGTGGACTCACCGATGCCCACATGGATGAGTACGAAAAGAGTACGGCCGCTTCCATCGCACTCGGACGTGCTGGATTCGAAGATCAGACCCTGACCGTGGATGTGCTCTCGGGTGGATGGCGGAAACGACTGGCCATTGCCCGTGAACTCGTCAAGAAACCCGACGTGCTGCTCATGGACGAGCCGACCAACCATCTCGATGTCGAAGGCATTCTCTGGCTCGAGCAGGTGCTCAAATCGGAAGCGTCGGCGTATGTCGTAGTCAGTCACGACCGTTACTTTCTCGAGAACGTCACCAGACGAATGATCGAGTTGAATCGGGTCTACCCGGAAGGTCTCTTCGAATCTTCCGGGAACTACAGCGCCTTCCTCGTCAAGCGCGACGAAGCCCTCGCCGCACAGAGCGCGTATCAGGACACTCTGGCCAACAAAGTACGGCGCGAGATCGAATGGCTGCAGCGTGGCCCGAAGGCCAGAACTACCAAGTCCAAGGCTCGCATCGACAGCGCCGGGAAGCTGATCGGAGAGCTTGCCGACAGTCGTTCGCGTACCGCGACTTCGCTCGCTTCGATCGAGTTCACCGCCTCCGATCGAAAGACCAAGCGACTCTGGACCGGCAGGAATCTGTCGAAGAGCTTCGGCTCGAAGAAAATCTTCAGCAACCTCGATCTGGCGCTGGCCCCGGGCATGCGTCTCGGATTTCTCGGACCGAACGGCAGCGGCAAGTCGACACTGCTGCAGATCGTGGCCGGTCGTCTCGAATCGGACTCGGGAGAGGTCGAATCTGCTGATCAGCTGCGCGTGGTTCTCTTCGACCAGCATCGCGCTACCATCGACCCTGACATTTCGCTGAGGCGGGCACTCGCGCCCGATACCGACTCGGTGATCTTCGGAGATCGTCTGGTGCATGTGGCCAGCTGGGCCAAGCGCTTCCTCTTCAGAGGCGAACAACTCGAAACTGCAGTGGGCAAACTCTCAGGCGGCGAGCAGGCGCGAGTCGTTCTGGCGCGGCTGATGCTGCAACCTGCCGACTTGCTGATTCTCGATGAGCCGACCAACGATCTCGACATCCCGACCCTCGAAGTACTCGAGGAGAACCTGCTCGAATTTCCGGGAGCCCTGATTCTCGTCACACATGATCGATATCTCCTCGATCGCGTTTCCACCCAGATTCTGGCGCTGGATGGCGAAGGAGGATCGGAGTACTTCTCCGACTACGACCAGTGGGAATCGGCACCGAAGCATTACGCCATCAAGCAGAAGCAACCCGCGCCAGCTCCCGCTCAGAAATCGGGTGGCAAGTCGTCGAAGAAGCTCTCTTACAAGGAGCAGCGGGAGTGGGATGCGCTCGAGAAGAAACTTGGTGACGCCGAAGGCTCTCTGGCAGCAGCGAAGAAGGCAGTGGAAGATCCCAGGGTCGCCTCCGATCCCGCGGAACTGCAGAAGCGTTTCACGACGCTGCAGGAACGTCAGGCTGCGGTCGATACGCACTTTGCAAGATGGGCCGAACTCGAGGCAAAACAGAAATAAGCGAATTTGCATCCCAGGAAGCAGCAGTGCGTCACTGTATCAAATGAGTACGGGATGTCAGAGATACAACTCGCGTACTGAGTCGCCGTAACCGTTGAACATCAGTGTTGGTCGCACTTCACCGCTTCCGATCAACCGCTCCTGCGCCTGTGACCAGCGGGGATGCGGTATGTCGGGATTCACATTCGACTCCAGCGAGTACTCATCCGGCTGCGACGTGTTCCAGAATGAGCCCGGCTGCTCGGCCACGAGTTCAATCCGAACGATCGATTTCGCCGACTTGTATCCGTACTTCCATGGAACGATCAGCCTGATCGGTGAGCCGTGCTGTTTCGGCAGTGCGTGTCCGTACACTCCGGTCACCAGCATGGTCAGCTCATGCATGGCCTCGTCGATTCGCAGCACCTCGTAGTAGGGCCAGGGATACCACGATTGTTCCCGCATGCCTGGAGCCTGCTCCGGACGATTGAAGCTGACGAAGCGCACGAATTTCGCAGATGACATCGGTTCCGCGAGACGCAGCAGCGAAGCGAGAGAGAAGCCGGTCCAGGGCACTGCCATCGACCAGGCCTCGACACAGCGGTGGCGGTAGAGTCGCTCCTCGACCGGCATGCTTCGCAGCAGCTGATCTACGTCAAACTTCATCGGCTTCCCGACCAGGCCTCGGATCTCCAGCGTCCAGGGTTCGGTGCGGAATTTCGAGGTGGCTGGCCATACGCCATTCTTCTCTGCACTGAACTCGTAAAAGTTGTTGAACGAAGCGGCAATCAACGGATCAGTGATGTTCCGGTCAAGCAGAAATTTCCGATTTCGGGGAAACGGGTAGGGTCTTGCCACCGCAGGAATGGTATCGGTCAACTCCACTCGTGAATCACCGCTCTCTCCGAGTCCGCAGCCGACCAGCAGCGCCGCTGCAGACCCGAGTCCGAGTGCCGCGAGAAACTCGCGGCGGGAGTGAAATGCGCTTTCGCTCGTTGCCTCGCTCTCTTTGAGTTCCCAGGCGCGCCTGTGACGGATCATCATCGGATCTGATTCGGCTCCCGATTGATGGTCTGCACATCAGGCACCACGCTGGAACCTGTGGCCTCTACTCACCCGACATGAAATCTTTCATGAAGTTGTTCCCGAATCCGCCCACACCCTGCGCCTGACCGACGTTGCCGCCCATGGCCGCCTTCAGACGATCAGCCAGGCGGCTGAAGGGCATGGTCTGCAGAATGATTTTTCCAGGACCGCGCAGCGTCGCCAGAAAGAGACCTTCACCGCCGAACAACGCATTTTTGAACCCGCCGACGAATTGGAAGTCGTAAGCAACCGTATCGGCCAGAGAAACGATACAGCCGGTATCGACCCGCATCGTTTCGCCAGGTGCGAGATTGAACTCCAGCATGTTGCCGCTGGCGTTCAGAAAGGCCAGCCCGGTGCCGCTGATTTTCTGCAGGATGAAACCTTCGCCCCCGAAAAAACCGGCGCCCAATCGTCGCGTGAACGCGACCGACAGATCGACGTTTCCGATCGAGCAGAGGTAGGCATTCCGCTCCGCGAGCACCGTGGTGTTATTGAGCTCGATGGGAATGATGCGTCCCATCATCGGAGCGGCAAGTGCCATCTTCGCGGAGGGACCTGCGCCGCGGAAAACAGACATGAACAGCGATTCGCCGGCCAGGAACTTTCTGGCGAGCCCCTTCAGAAATCCGCCGCGCATCTGGGTATCGAACTCGATGGTCGAACTCATGTAGAGCATCGCACCGGCCTCGGCGTAGATCTCTTCGCCCGGCTGGAGTTCCACAGTGAGCGCCTGCATCACGTCACCGATAATTTTGTATTCCATGTTTTCCCTCGATCCTTTCTACGTCGGGACCGCTCGTTTGTTGCGGGGATCTTATACGATGGCGAAGCGGTGAAATTAAACCTCCGCGTCATAATCGGTGAACAGATAATGATGCAGGTAGCGGCGCGGGTTGGGACGCGCAGCAGCGCGTCCGCAACTCAAGTTCTACCGCCCCATGAAGACCTGACAGGAGCAGAGCATTGAAACGAGAAGTGACCACTGAATCTCTGCTCCTGCCCGAACTCTCGCTCATGTACCCAGACTCATCGACGACCACGCTTCGGAAGATGCTGGCGGCCGATCGGGTGCGGGTGAACGGCGAGCTGGTACGTGACGCGAAGCGGGCGCTGCGCAGCGGTGATGTGATTGCCATCGACGCCAAACCATCGACGCGCTCACTGCATTCGTCACTCACGCTTTTGCATGAAGACGAGTGGCTGCTGGTCATCATCAAATCGGCAGGCCTGCTCACCGTAGCCTCGCCCAGTGACAAGGAAAACACGGCCCAGGCCTACATCAATACGTATCTCAAGATGAGAGGGGAGGAGCGTGTACATGTGGTCCACAGGCTCGATCGCGAGAGCTCCGGAGTGCTGGTATTCGCCAAGTCATACGAAACACGCGAGGCGCTGAAGGAGCTCTTTGCTGCGCATGACATCGACCGCATTTACGTAGCCATCGTGGAGGGGCAACTCACGCCGCCGGACGGAACGATCAGCTCGCATCTCGCTGAGGATAGATCGCTGAAAGTTCGCAGCGTCGCGCCGCAGAGCGCGGGAGCAAAGCTGGCGGTCACGCATTACAGAACTGTGCGGAGTGGCGCAAAGTTCTCGGAGCTCGAAGTCACGCTCGAGACCGGACGGAAGAATCAGATACGCGTACACATGTCGGAGGCCTCGCATCCGATCGTCGGTGATCAGCTGTACGGCAGCGCGCTCAATCCGATTGGCAGACTGGGACTGCATGCGCGGTTACTTGGCTTCGTACACCCAGGCACAGGTACCAAGCTGGTCTTCGAAGCGCCGATACCGGAAGCGTTCCGATCCTTCCGGCTCTGACGAGCACCGGAGCGATGCGTGCAGCGCCACATCTGTGTGGCACAGGCAATCCGGCCTGTGACGCCACGCCAATGTTCGCGAACCGCAACAAATCAAGGACGACTCCGGCAGATAACCGGATCCTGTGTCAGAGGTGCTCGCTTTGTTTCCTTTACAGTCACTTGCCGGAAACGGTACGAAGAGCGTCTGCAATCTGGCTGATGCAGATCTCACTATCCTTGAGGACCGCGTGTTCCCACAAACGAAGGACTCTCCAGCCTAATCCGTCAAGCTCACGATTGCGCTGCTGATCGCGTTCAACATTCCTCCGGCGTTTCTCCGACTAGTAGATAGTGTTGGAAAAAGAGGTTCGTCCGTCGCGGCGACAATCTGGACTTGCTGACGCAGACCCTCAGCTACCGTGTCGAAGTGCCGCCGCGTCTCGCGAGCAGAATCGATGACGAGATGCTTCAGGTCGGCGTCGGTCATCACCGTCATGATACCTCGACGGCGGGAACCCGGATGTGTGTTCTTTTTCGCCGGTGTCGACGTCTCACTGGTCACCGCATTGCTCAGGCGACCGAGCGGCCGCAGGGCAAAGACGTTCTCAATCGGTGTTGATCATTGGCCCTGGACTAACAACTCCAGAGCAGCGGGTCCGGAACTCAGCATCAGCCGTTCGGCGAGAAGATGAAGATGACACAGCCGTCCTCCGACTGCGGTACATGCGACGACCCGGCGGGGTTGTGGATGAACGAGCCGGCCGGATATTGATGAACGCCATCACCGAAGGTTCCCGAGACCACGAAGATCTCTTCGGGACCCGCCGCATGAACATCGAGCGTGTGGAACACGCCGCCCGGCTCGATCTCGAGCATCTGAGCCTCCGCGCCTCCAGGCCCGCGCCATAAGACCCGTTTCCGGATCCCGGGACAGAGTTCCGTTGCCGGAATGTCCTCCCATCGCACGCTCACGACGCCGTCGAGATTCATCTGGTCCCTTTCGAAAGTGATTTTGTTTTCATTTAGAGGATCGGAGACTTGACCGCTACACACCGTGGTGTCGGCAGGTCCGATCTGCCGCGTTCATGCACCTTGTCGTCCGCACGCAGGAACTCACAGTGGCCTACCGTTGTACTGCCTTTGAAGTGTTGCGTTGCCGGACAGTGAACGTGTCGCTGCGACTTCGCCCGGTCGAGTCATGGAAGGTGATATTCAGACAGTTACGCCAAACTTCGAGCACAGCGAAACCGAGCCATTGCGTCTCCGCGGGTACAGCATCGGCGGCGGGGAACAACCTCTTCGGCAACTCGCCGGGGTCCCGCTCTTCCATCGGACGCCGGCCCGATCCGGCGCCGCTGATCAGATACAGCGGGTTGCGATCTTTTCTCGAGAGATCTCCCAGTAACTCCAGATGGTGATCATGGCCGGCGAGATATGCATCGACCTTGAATTTCTGAAAGATGGGAATCAGTTCGCGAAGCCCGCGCTGAGCGCGATGCTTGCTCACACCATGAATCCCCGACGAGACCACCGCGTCATGTCCGGCCAGAACTTTCCAGGGTGCGCTGAGGTTACCCAGCGCTTTGGTCAGAGAGGCACGGGACTCGACCGAGGTTTCGCTGCCTCGATACGATTGAAGAAGCTTGTTCGCAAGAGGAAGGGTGTCGAACATGACGATCTCGAGAAACGGACCTCGTAATAGGTAGTTACGGGCGGGGAAGTGCCACTCCGCAAGTGTGCCCGTCACGCTGACCTGCGCGCCCGGGTCCGAGTCGGGACATTCCCGCAATACTTTGCCGTCGCGATCGATATCGGGGTTTCCGTAGTCGTGATTGCCGAGCACCGGGTAGATCGGAACGCCGACGACACTGAAGTTCGTGAGCACCCGCTCCCAGACCTTGTCATCTACTGAGGTGACTCCGCACTCGTAGAAGTTGTCACCGACCAGGATGATCCCATGCACGGGAGCCAACCGGTGCACCTCCAGCATTCCGCTACGAATCGATGAGGACATGCCGGTGTCGCCTGCAACGATGAAGCGAAGTGGTTCGACATCCGGAAGCGTGATCACGGGGAGTGGCGGAACCGAACGTGTTTGCGCAGCACGCAACGGTTCCAGGAGTGTGAGAATCGCCATTGCCGCCAGGGCGAGCCTTTCGCGAGTCAGCGAGGCGCGAGGTGGTGGAGAAGAAACGTTCATTCTGGGCATGATCCTTCGGGTGCGTTCAGTTCGACGTCATTGATGGGAATTGAATCTCGGGCGTTCATCTCACGATGCCGGCACGCGACCGCGTGCTGACGTGGTTCAACTTCGATGCCGCTTCTCGTTCGAATGTGTGGACCTGCAAGTCTGCGCGGCAGAAACAGCTGCCCACTCGCATAGCAAGGAGCTTTTCTGCTGCGCAGACTCCTGTGCGTAGTGCGTTGTAATTCGGTCGCCCTGCCGACACGCAGCATCCAGCAGCGCCTCTGATCGGTCCGGAAGTATCGTTTTGACAGTTAATTGACGCTGACTGGGGATACTCGCGCACAAGGTCCAAACATTCAGAGCGAGTCGGCCTGTCCACCCGCAGGGTTTCGTAAGCGGAGAACAGGCTGTCTGCAGTCCATCGTGTCCAGTGCCAGCAGTGATGAGGAAGTGAAGAATGCCCACTCCGGTCGTCGTCGCCGAAAGTAATTTCCTAACCGCGCGCCTTTTCGCGGCCACTCTCCAGCGCTCTGGACATGCCGTGGTGATTGGTCGATTTGGTGACGAAGTGATTCGTCTGATCGAGCGGCATCAGTCCAGGGTGGTCGTTCTGAACATGAATCTCGGAAGGCCGAGCGGGCTCGAACTACTGCGGATGTTCCAGCAGCGCAACCTGAAGATTCAGGTCCTGGCGGCCATCGGGCTGGGACAGTCGGAGTTACGCGCTGCAGCATCCTCGCTCGGAGTGCATTCCTTCTTCGAGATCCCGTTTTCCCCTGAGCAGCTCGCCTCCAGAGTCAACGAACTGGCGGTGGCGTCATGAACGTTGCCTACCGCTTTTTGCCGGAACTCGTTCAACTTGGTCCGATCGGCGTTGCAGTAGTCTCGCTGTTTGCGATCGTCCTGACACTGTTCGGCATTGCGATCGTCCATCACGTGATTACCGACACGCAGCGCCGCCGAAATCGCGAGCGTTTCGAGAGAGCGGCTCTCGCTCTCGCGCCGCAGTTGATTGCGAACGACGGCGGGCTGGAGTCGGCGGTGGAACAGCTTCGCCGCAGCGAGGGCGACCGTGCCGTGGCACTGGTGCTTCGTCGGGTTCGCGCCGATCTGGAGAGTTCCGTCTGCGAGAAAATCACGAAGATTTTAGAACGGATGGGCGAGGTTGACTCCCTCCTGAAAGAAGCACGCTCCCGTCGTGAGTGGAGGCGTACGCTCGGCGTGCGTGGTCTCGCGGAATGTGGGGGCGCCAAGGCGTTGGGTGCGTTGCTGACCGCTGCGGACGATCCATCGAGTGACGTTCGTCGCGCCGCGAGAGAAGGGTTACTCACCGACGGGACGCCGCGAGCCGTCCATGCAGCGATTCGCTCGTTCATCCGTGACCTGCCGCGACGTTCGGGTTGGCGCCGGTCGTTTTATTCGAGGCTGGCTATCTCGGCTTCAGAAGAGCTTACGGTGTTGATCCGTTCAGGCGAGTTGGCCCCCGCGGAAGAGAAGCTGGCCATCGAGGCTCTCGGCGACGCAGGACGGCCGGCGGCACTCAAGCTGGCCCTCGAGCGCGTCGGTAGTGCTGATGCCGAGGCACGTGGTACGGCCATGCGCGTGATCGGCAAGGTGGGAAGTGAGCGTGAACTACCGCTGCTCTTCGAGGGGACCAGAGACACAGAATGGTTCGTCCGCGCGGCAGCGGCTCGTGGCATCGAATGGCTGCTCGCGCTCAGACAGGTTCGCGAGGCGAGTCCGCTGCACCAGGCTGCCGCCGAACATCTCGGACTCTGCATCGGCGATTCGTCCTGGTGGGTGCGGGCCAACGCGGCGCGTGCTCTTTCCCGGATAGGAAACCCCGGAGTGCGGATTCTGCTTCATCACGTTGAGAATCCTGACCGCTACGCCCGCGATGCTGCCATCGCGGCGATCTCCATGGCTTCGCTCTCGAGCGAGACGCGGCTCTCGATCCGGAAGAAAATAGAGAGCGGAGAAGAGGCGAAAGTACGCGCGGCGTCTGTAGTCTCGGCAAGGCAGGCCCTGGCGCCCGGAGTCATCGGATGACTGTCTCGTCGTTCTTTCACGGATTCCAGTACGCCATCCTCGTCTATTTCGTGCTGATGAACTCGATCTACTTCGTCTTTACGGTGATGGCGTTTTTCGATCTGCTCTCGTTCGACCGCCGCAACCGCCGCCGAGGTGTCGGAGATGTTCTTTCGGGCTCGACCATCAAGCCGATCAGCATCATCGTGCCCGCCTTCAACGAACGGGCCACGATCCTCTCCTCGATTAACTCGATGCTGGAGGTGGCCTATCCGGAGTTCGAAGTCATCGTTGTGAACGACGGTTCGGACGACGACACGCTCGAACTTCTACAAGGTGCCTTCTCCCTATTTCCGGTCACCGACACGACCAGGCCGCTTCTGAAGACGAACCGGATCAACCGGATCTACCGGTCGCTCGACCATCCGAATCTCGTCGTGATCGACAAGGAACGGGGTGGCAAGAGCGACGCTCTGAATGCCGGGATCAACGTTTCCAGCTTTCCTCTCTTCTGCTGTGTCGACGCTGATTCGATGCTCAACTCTGATGCACTGCAGCGCATTGCCAGGCCTTTCGTAGAGGACGACAGCATCGTGGCCGCGGGCGGCATCGTCCGCGTTCTCAATGGCGCAGTCGTGGAAAATCACCGCGTGGTTCGCTCGCGCGCACCGAGAAATTTCCTTCACCTCTGCCAGAGCATCGAGTACGTTCGCGGATTTCTGACTGGCCGCACCGCGCTGGCCCGCTTGAATTCACTGCTCATTATCTCCGGAGCCTTCGGCGTGTTTCTCAAACAGGCTGTGATCCAGGCCGGCGGCTATCACACAGGAACTGTCTGCGAGGACATGGAACTCATCGTCAGGCTGCACCGTGTCGGTCGGGAGAAGAATTTGAACTGGCGCGCCATCTTCGTTCCCGATCCCGTTTGCTGGACCCAGGTACCTTCTGATCTGCGTTCGCTGTTGGGGCAGCGCGATCGATGGCAGCGGGGACTTCTTGAAAGCCTGCTGATGCACTTCAAGATGTTTATGAATCCGCGCTACGGGCGCGCCGGCATGATCGGGATGCCATTCTACTTTTTCTTCGAGGCACTCGGTCCGGTCGTGGAACTGATCGGCTACGTGTTGATTCCGATTCTCTGGTTCTTCAATCTGCTCGACGTCAATTTCGCGGTCATGTTCTTCATCGTGGCCATCCTCTACAACATCATGCTCTCGCTGCTGGCTCTGATCATCGACGACCTGCTTTACCAACGTTACGACAGCCCCGTCGATCTGATGCTCATGGCCAGTGCCTCGGTACTGGAATTCGTCGGCTACCGGCAGATTCTAGCCGTCCGCCGCACCGCCGCTTTTTTCACGGTTCTGTTCCGTAAAGGCCACTGGGGGGAAGTGCGGCGAACTTCGATGTCTGAGAAGCAACCCGTACGGAGCGCATGAACATGACAAATACTTCACATCGAACGTATTTCCTCCTCCTCGGCTCACTCTTCCTAATCCTCACTTTCCGCGGCGCCTCGGCGCAGCAGGTAACGGTTCAGGAGGCTGATGCTGCATTCACGGAAGGGAAAACAGCGGTGGCCTTGGGGCTCTACGAAGAACTGGTCAAAGCTGATGCTTCCAATGCGCATGCCTTGATGCGTTCAGCTCAGCTTCTCTCGTGGGAGAAGCGGTACAGCGAGGCAATTGCGCGCTACGACGCTGCGATCAAGCTGGATTCACGGAATGTTGCGGCCATTATGGAGCGAGCAAAGATTCTTTCCTGGGCATCCCGCTATGACGAATCGTTACTGGGCTTCCGTGAGATGCTGAAGATCGAGCCGGGCAATTACGAGGCACGACTCGGGGTAGCGCGTACGCTCTCCTGGAGCGGCAGACTTGCCGAAGCACGCAGCGAATATCAGAAGGTTGGGGTTGATCGTCCTGACGACGTCGATGTTCTGGTCGGAGTCGCGCAGACGTACGCATGGGCAGGCGATCGAAGCAACGCTCGAATCTGGTATGACCGCGCGTTACGCGTCGATCCGACTTCACTGGGAGCCAACCTCGGGGTTGCCTACCTCGAGTTGAATGGTGGCAAACGCAGGGCTTCGAGGGCGCGCGCCAACGACCTCGCACGGCGCTTTCCCGCTGACAACGACGTGCGCGAACTCGGCCTGGCGATTCAGGCAGCTTCCAGGCCGCAGGCGGAACTCACACAGGAGCGACTCGAAGACAGCGACTCGAATGAACTCGGACTCTCCCGCGCACGCGTGATCTTTCCAGCTCTTGGACGGGCTGAGGTATCAGCAGCAGTAGCACGTTACGCGATGGATTCCGGCCAGCGGTCGGGAAAGATCGACACAGCGCATGTGCAGGCAACACTCTCTCTGCCGGCTTCAACCCGGCTGACGCTTCGCGGAGGAGTCGACCGTTCCGAGAACAGCAGCGGAGCGACTCGCAGTACACCGACGGGAACGCTTTCGTTCGCCGCTGGCAACGCCAGCCGGCTGGCATTCACTGCATTCGCCGATCGCGACACGTTCAAGTATTCGGTCCCGATTCTCGACTCCGAGATCGATCTCGACACACTAGGGTTGCGGCTGGACCATGCATCCGATCGGTGGATTCTTGGCGCAGGCGCATCGGCAGCGCGGTTCTCCGACGACAACGATCGGCTTACGGGCGATGCCATCGCCCTGTATCGCTGGCCACTCCGCGCGCTTTCCATCGCCACCGGTTATGGATACAGGTATCTCGATTTCGATCGCTCCATGATGCACGGCTATTTCGATCCGCAGGACTATAACGCGCACACGGCTCAGCTGCGGATCTCACGTCGGATCGGAAAACGAGCCGAGGTCAGTCTGGGCGCCGAGGGGGGCGTGCAATCCTTCACCCATCGCGGCGTAAGTACGGACAACGATCGGTTCCTGGCAGGAAATGGAACCCTTACCTTGCCGCTCGGTCGCGCGCTGCTGCTGGATCTGAGTGCAGCACGAAGTGAATCGGCCATCAGTGCGGCCAGCGGGTTCGAAAGCACACAGTATTCAATCAGACTTCGCACGCAGCGGTAGAGGGTCCGGTACGGAAAATCTACGAAGGGTGGATCGGCCATACTCGCAGCGGCGACGATCTCCCACGAGGGGAATGCAGACTATGTATTTGTTTTTGGGTCGCCTCGCAGCGGCGACAGCGATCGTGATGACTCTCGCGTGCACGTCCAAGGCGGACGTCTATGCAGACGCGTTGAAGCATTATCGCGCGGGCCGTTTCTCGGCAGCCATCCAACTTCTCAGCGCGAAATCCGCCCGCTCGGCGGGGGAGAACGATCTGCTCGGCTGGTCCTACCTGCAGAACGGAAATCTTGAACTTGCAGCCCGCAGTTTCAAAGCTGCGTTGGCTGCGAACCCTGAGCTGGGTGACGCTTATTGCGGTCTCGGATACATGCTCATCCGCTCCGGTGACGTACCAGCTGCTGGTCAGGCATTTGATCGCGGGCTGAAAATGAGCGCTTCCGATGCCGATTGCATGATCGGAAAGGGCCTCGTGCTGCGAGCTGCAGGCCGATCCAGTGACGCGCTCAGCTGGTTCGATAAGGCCCTGGCAATCGACAAGACCAATAGCACCGCCATCGAAGCACGCCGCGCGATTCTGGGAGATCAGGTCGAGGCCGCGAGAGCTCCGGAAGTCGCTGAGGCGCTTGGCGCCTACCGCCGCAACGAACTCGTGAAAGCGAATGTGCTGCTGCGCCGAATCGCGGTCGATCTGCCGGGCAACGGCGACGTACAGCTCGCGCTCGCCGATATCCAGTTTCGCACTGGTGATAATTTTGCTGCGGCCGGTGCCTATCGCCGTCTCATCGAGCGGAAAGTCGCGGTCGACATCGCCAGGCTGCGCTTGACAGAGCTATTCGGCACCTCGATTCCCCTGGCCGATCTCCCCAACGCAATCCCTGCGCGCAAGCGCGCAGAATCGCGCCAGCTCGGGTTTCGAACGCAGGGAGACTACTTCGAATATTTTGATGGCAGACAGTGGAAGAAGACCTACCTGCAGGGCGTCAACATCGGGCCCGCACGTCCGGGTGAATTCGCTTCCACGCCTTCAAAAGATCCGAAGACTTATCTCGAATGGTTCGGCCAGATTACGGCCATGAACTCCAATCTGATTCGAATTTATACAATCCTTCCGCCCGCCTTCTACCACGCCCTCAGGGAGTACAACGAGAAGGCAGCGAGGCCACTCTGGCTGTTGCACGAAGTCTGGCTGCGGGAGACCGAGGAGAAGAACCTTTATGCGGCAGAGTGGCCTCGCTGCCTTCTCGTTGTACTCCCTGAGGGCGTGGTAGAAGGCGGGCGGAAGGATTG
>JBKJUK010000167.1:0-2561 GCA_046590705.1 Thermoanaerobaculia bacterium | reverse complement strand
GCACGGCCACCTGGACCGGCATCGGGCGAATCCGCGGAAGTCTCGGCGGGACGATCACCAATGAATCAGGCGGGCTCTTCGACATCCAGACTGACGCACCATTCGAGTCATGTTGTGGTGGAGCACCCACGCCGATCTTCAACAACGCCGGAACGCTGCGAAAAACCGTCGCCACCGGCGCCAGCGTGTTCGAAGCAGTCATGAACAACAGCGGTGCACTGTTATTCAACACCGGCACCGTCGCGTTCAACTCAGGATTCACACAGTCTTCAGGATCGACGACGCTCAATGGCGGAAACATCTCCTCGCCGAGCATCATCAACCTCAATGGCGGATTGCTCACGGGCGTCGGAACCGTCACCGCCAGCGTCGCCAACAACTCGGGTCAACTCAGTGCAGGTCTCTCTCCCGGAACGTTGACCATTTCGGGTAATTACACCCAGGGAGCATCCGGATCACTCGTACTCGAGATCGGCGGAACAACTCCGGGTACGCAGCACGATCAAATCGTCGTCACTGGAACTTCGACGCTTGCCGGCACGTTCGCGACCTCCAGCTTCGGCGGATTCACACCGCCGCTTTCCTCGACCTACACCGTCATGACATGCGGCACATGCACCGGAACGTTCTCGAATGCCAACTCTCCGGTGAACGGATCGACGCTCACGCCGGCATACAACGCTGCCTCAGTCGTCCTGCAGGTGACGGCCGCCGCCGCCGTGGCTCCGACAATCACGAATGGTCCGCCGCCGAATGGCATCGTCGGTACCGCCTATAGCTTCACTTACACTTCCACCGGCGCGCCTACCTTCTCCCTGACTGCAGGCGCATTCCCCGCCGGTCTGACTTTGAGTTCTGCCGGCGTACTCAGTGGAACCCCGACTACTACCGGAACGTTCACCGGAACGGTCACTGCGTCGAATGGCACCGCGCCCGATGCGACTCAGGCCTTCAGCATCACCATCGCTCCGGCTGCGCCGACGATCACGAATGGTCCGCCGCCGAATGGCATCGTCGGTACAGCCTATAGCTTCACCTACACTTCTACCGGCTCACCGAGCTTCACCCTGACTACTGGTGCACTTCCCGCCGGTCTGACTCTGACCTCTGCCGGTGTGCTCAACGGAACCCCGACTGCTGCCGGAACGTTCACCGGAACTGTCACTGCGACGAATGGGACAGCTCCCGATGCGACTCAGGCCTTCAGCATCACCATCAACGTCCAGTCTGCCGATGTTTCGATCACGAAGACAGACTCGCCAGATCCTGTCGCGATCGGCGCCCTGCTCACGTACACGGTGACCGTGACGAACAACGGTCCGTCGACAGCCAACAGCGTGACCGTGCTCGACACGCTCCCGGCCAACGTCACGTTTGTTTCTGCAACCGCAGTTACTCAGGGAAGCTGCGGCTTCGCCGCTCCCACTGTCACCTGTAACATCGGAACCTTGGCCAGCGGGGCCTCGGCTTCCGCTTCAATACTGGTGACCGCGGACTCTGGACCAACAATAACGAACACTGCCACAGTTTCCGCGACGGAAAGTGATCCGAACGGCGCGAACAACTCTTCAACCAGCACCACCGCCGTGACTCCGGCTGTCTCGATCAACAACGTCACGCAGGTCGAAGGAAATGCTGGGACGTCGAACTTCGTCTTCACCGTCACCCTCTCGTCCGCGAGCGGGCAGACGGTTACAGTGAACTACGTTAGCGCCGACGGTACCGCAACTACTCCGGCCGACTACTCGGCTACGAGCGGCACGCTCACCTTCACCCCAGGAGTCACCACCCAGACCATCCTCGTCCCGGTGATTGGCGACACGCTCAACGAGCCGGACGAGACCTTCACGGTGACTCTCTCGACCGCTGCGAATGCCACCATTGCGACCCCAACCGGCACCGGCACAATTCAGAACGATGACGGAGCACCTGTGCTCTCGATCAACAACGTCACGCAGGTCGAAGGAAATGCTGGGTCGTCGAACTTCGTCTTCACCGTCACACTCTCGCCCTCGAGTGGGCAGACGGTGACGGTCAACTACGCGAGCGCTAACGGTAGCGCGACAACTCCGGCCGACTATTCGGCTACGAGCGGCACGCTCACCTTCGCGCCAGGCGTCACCACGCAGACGATCACCGTGCCGGTAATTGGCGACACACTCAACGAGCCCGACGAGACCTTCACTGTCACTCTCTCGGCCCCTGCGAATGCCACCATTGCGACCCCAACCGGCACCGGCACAATTCAGAACGATGACGGAGCTCCGGTGCTCTCGATCAACAACGTCACACAGGTCGAAGGAAACACAGGAACGTCGAGCTTCGTCTTCTCGGTCACACTCTCGCCCTCGAGCGGACAGACGGTCACGGTGAACTACGCGAGCGCCAATGGAACCGCAACCACTCCGGCCGACTACTCGGCTACGAGCGGCACGCTCACCTTCGCGCCAGGCGTCACCACGCAGACCATCACCGTGCCGGTAATTGGCGACACGCTCAACGAGCCGGACGAGACCTTCACGGTGACTCTCTCGACCGCTGCGAATGCCACCATTGCGACC